>JBBPIU010000030.1:0-23594 GCA_038040245.1 Pseudomonadota bacterium
GCGCATGCATGACGTCGAGGAACTCGAGAAGCAGATCCTGGCGGAGCACGCGCGGAAGGCTGCGGCGCAGACGGCGCAAGGAGCAGCGTCATGAGCGATCCGGGAGTGGCCCTGACGATGCTCGGGATCCTGGTCTTCGCGATCATGATCGGTTTCCCGGTCGCCTTTACGCTGATGGCGCTGGGCGTGGGGTTCGGCTACTACGCGTACTACCAGGCGGGGACGGCGTTCTTCGACAACCGCGTCTTCTACCTGCTGACGCAGAACACCTTCACCGTGCTCAATAACGATGCGCTGGTGTCGATCCCGCTGTTCCTGCTGATGGGCTACCTGGTCGAGCGCGCAAACATTCTCGACGGCCTGTTCAAGAGTTTGCAGATTGCGCTGAAGGGGGTTCCCGCCTCGCTCGCGGTGGCGACGCTCGCCACCTGCGCGTTGTTTGCCACCGCGACCGGCATCGTCGGCGCGGTGGTGACGCTGATGGGCATGCTCGCATTCCCGCAGATGATCAGGGCCGGCTACGACACGCGCCTCGCCGCCGGCGTGGTCTGCGCGGGCGGCTGCCTGGGGATCCTGATCCCGCCCTCCATCATGCTGATCGTCTACGGCGCCATGGCAAGTCTTTCGGTGGTCAAGTTGTACGCCGCGGCGATGATTCCGGGCTTCTTTCTCGCGGGCATGTACATCGTCTACGTCATATGCGTGGGGATCTTCAGGCCGCACCTGGCCCCGCCGTTGCCCAAGGGAGAGGGTGACGTCAGCATGCGCGTAATGATCGTGATGCTGGCGAAGTCGTTTTTCCCGCTCGCGATGCTGATCCTGTCGGTGCTGGGCGCGATCATGTTCGGGCTGGCGACGCCCACCGAGGCGGCAGCGGTGGGTGCGCTGGGCGCCATGCTGCTGGCGGCGGGCTACCGCTCGCTGACCTGGAAGGCTTTGCGCGAGTCGGTATTTCTCACCGCGCGCACCTCGGCGATGGTGTGCTGGTTGTTCGTCGGTTCGGCGACCTTCGCATCGGTTTTCGCCTATCTTGGTGGCAACGTGCTCATCAAGGAGTTCGTGCTCGGCATGAACCTCAACCCGATCACCTTCCTGCTGCTCTCGCAGCTCATCATCTTCATTCTCGGCTGGCCGCTGGAATGGACTGAGATCATCATCATCTTCGTGCCGATCTTCCTGCCGATGCTGCCGCACTTCGGCATCGACCCGATGTTGTTCGGCATTCTGGTGGCGGTCAACCTGCAGACCGCGTTCCTGTCGCCGCCGATGGCGATGGCGGCGTATTACCTGAAGGGCGTCAGCCCGCCGTCGGTGTTGCTGACGCAGATTTTCAGCGGCTGCATGCCGTTCGTCTACATCGTGCTGGTGACGATGGTGCTGCTTTACGTGTTTCCGCAGATCGCGCTTTGGCTGCCCTCGGTCCTCTACAGCTCCTGACCCATGGACGCCACGCGCCTTGAATGGCTGAGCGCGAGCGACGCGGCGCGAGCAATCGCCGAAGGGGCGGTCAGTTCGGAGCAGCTGGTCGAGGCTTGCCTGGCACGCATCCGTGCCACCGAGCCGGAGGTGCAGGCCTGGCAATTCCTGGATCCGGAACATGCGCTCGCCCAGGCGCGCGCACGCGACCTTGATCGGAGCGAGGGGCGTCCATGCGGATCGCTGCACGGGGTGCCGGTCGGGATCAAGGACATCATCGACACCGCCGACATGCCGACCGAGGACGGTACGGTGCTGCATGCCGGGCGCACGCCGGACCGGGATGCGACGGTGGTATCGATGCTGCGCGCGGCCGGCGCGGTGATCCTGGGCAAGACGGTGACCACCGAATGCGCGACCTATTCTCCCGGCAAGACGCGCAATCCGCACCATTCAGCGCACACGCCGGGAGGGTCGTCATCGGGCTCGGCGGCCGCGGTCGGCGCGGGCATGGTGCCGCTCGCCCTGGGCAGCCAGACCAACGGCTCGGTGATCCGGCCGGCGGCATTCTGCGGCGTGTACGGCTTCAAGCCAACCCACGGCCTGATTCCGCGGCACGGCATTCTCAAGCTTTCGCGGACCCTCGATCACGTCGGATTCTTCGCCCGCACGCTGGAGGACATCGCGCTGCTCGCCGAACAGCTGGTCGGGCATGACGAACGCGATCCCGACACGCGTCCTCGCGCGCGCATCCCGTTTGTGCGCACGGCGGCCGAAGAGCCGCCGCTCACGCCGCAGCTGGCTTTCGTGAAGACGCCGGTCTGGGACCGCGCTGCTGCGGAAACGCGGGACGCCTTCGCCGAGCTGATCGGGGCGCTCGGCGCGCAATGCGAGGAGTACGAGCTTCCCGAATCGTTGCGCGAGGCGTGGGACTGGCAGCGCACCATCATGGAAGCGGAGATGGCGGCAAACCTCGATCTCGAGTGGCAGAAGGGGCGCGACCGCCTCTCCGAGTCGTTGCGCGCCCAGCTGACGCGCGGGCGCGAAGTGAAGGCGATCGACTATCAGAAGGCGCTTGCCAGGATTCCGGTCCTCCACCAGGGATTCGAAGAGCTGTTCTCGCGCTTCGATGCCGTGCTGACCCCGTCTGCCCCGGGAACGGCGCCCGCAGGGCTCGAGGCAACCGGGGATCCTGCCTTTTGCACGCTCTGGACGTTGTGCGGCATGCCTGCGCTCAATGTGCCGCTGATGCGGGGCGAAAACGGACTGCCCCTCGGCGTGCAATTGGTCGGGGCACGCAATAACGACGCGCGTCTATTGCGCACTGCGCGCTGGCTCGTTTCCCGGGCGCGGGCGGATTGAGACGCGACAAAGGAGAACCAGACCATGCCGATCAAGATCTTTGCCGCAGTCATAGCCGTGGCGCTGATGCTGAGTTTCCTCAGCCCGGTGGTGCTCAAGTTGAAGGATGTCGCGCTCGGGGTCGTCATACTGATCGGCATCATCATGATGCTGGTCGATCTCTGGCAGTCGCTCCGGTCGGAGGAGGACTGAGCGCGCTTGAAGGTCAGGGCGCGGCGGCGATCGACCGGAGCACGCGCAGTTCTTCGCGCATGCGCGCGATTTCGCCGCGGTCGGCGAAGGCGAGCACCCAGTGGGTCAGCAGTCCGTCCACGCTGTGCACCATGCCGATCGACAGCTCGACTTCCGCGCCGGCCCCGTCCTTGCAGCGCGCGCGCATCTGCAGCCGCGCGGGCGCTTCGTCGAACATGCTCGCGGCGCCGTCGGCCTCCGGAAACAGCAACGTGATCACCGGCCGGCCAAGCACCTGGTCGGCACGGTAGCCGAAGAAATGCTCGAACGCGGGATTGACGTAGGTGAGCGGCCGGCCTTTGGCGCCCGCATCGGCGAGCGCCACCGGGAAGCCGCAGGCCGCGAGCGCGGCGCGGCTGAGCGCGCTTTCCGAGAGCAGGCGTGCAAGCGCGGGCGCCGCCACGGCACGGGTGCCGTCCTTCACACCACGCGTGCCGTCCTGCACACCTCGCGGGCCGTTCGGCAGCTTGTAAGAAAGTGTCATGCCACGCTTTTGCCACGGCCTGGTCCCCGGGACAAGAGGGGGAATGCCACAAAACGGAGTAATTTCAGCGGGGTGTGACAAACCCCACAGATTTCAGGCGGCTTTGCGCGGCCGTTCCGACAATGAATAGCAGGTGCGGCGCAGGCGGCCAAGATTCGCCAGCTCGATCGCCTCGCGCAGGAAACTTATGTTGGCGTCGATTTCGGACTGGTACGGGTTCGAGCCGTCAAAGTGCGACTCGACATAGCGATCGGCGGCGCCCAGCTTGCGCAGGATGCGCTGGCGCGCGACGTACTCATAGAAGCCGGGCGTCTTGCTGATCAGATCCTCGGGCGACGAATAGTGCACGATCTCACGCCCGTCGGGCAGCTTCTCGCGCGCGAGTCCGCCGAGCACGAACTCCTTGTAGAGGAACTCGCGGCATTTCTCCAGGTACATGCGGTCCGACATCTGGCCGATCAGGTCGGCGGTGCCGACCATGTAGCCGAGCAGGCGGTCCTTCGGATCGGCGACCTGGATGTCGTCCACGTCCATTTCGTAGCCGGTAAAGTGTACCAGGCGTGCCGCGACTTCGGCCTCGGGGCCGAAGCCGATCGTGGGCAGGTAGCGGGCGAGAAAATCGGCGCTGCGGCTGACGTGCACCTTGGTGAAGACCGCGCCGTTCTCGACCTGTGCCTCGGACAGCCGCTTCATGTAGCCCGAATCGTGCAGCAGAGCGATCACCACGCCGAGCGCCGCGCGGCGCGCGCCGAGTTGACCGGCCTCGGGCTGGATACGGTCGTGGCCGTCCACCAGGCGCGCCATCGCGAGTGTCATGTCGAGCGTATGGCGTGCGTCGTGGTACAGCGTGTCGCAGGCGAAGTAGCCCGGGTAGCGGCCGTCGAACAGCGCCGCAACGTCGCCGAAGGCGCGCGCCAAGGGCGCGAAGTTCGCGCCGGGGTAACGGGCGCCGAAAAGCGCCAGCACGGCATCCCGGACCTGGTCGGACTCCTCGACGTTGACCCGGTTGGTAACGTCATTCTGATTAAGGCGGGCGTACATTCGGACCTCTGACAAATCCTGACAGATTATCGTTCCCGCTGCCGCCCCGGGGCAAGCGGACTTATCTATTTGTCGTGCTGCAAAGCGGGAGCCGGCCGATAAGCCGGGTTCTGTGGCAGGGAACCCCCCGAAAGGGGCCCCCCCGACAGCCATTCCTCTGGTCCGGGAGTCACCCCCCGGATCGTCGGGCGCAGGGGCTTGCGCCCCCGAACCCTGTCGCCACCTACCCGCAAGCCCGACCGAGCCGGCCTCCAGTGCCGAAGTTGCCTTCGGTCACCATGCTTGCCTATTTGGTGTTGCTCCGGATGGAGGTTGCCGCGTTTCACCCCTCAGCCACCGCAGGCTTGTACCTGCGGTCCTGCGTTACTGAGGACTCGTCTCTGTGGCCCTGTTCGTCGTGTCGCCACGCCGGGTGGTTATCCCGCATCCCGCTCTATGGAGCCCGGACTTTCCTCTGCCCCGCATTGACTGCCAACGGATACAGCGGCTGCCTGGCCGACTCCCGAGGGCATCTTAGCAGGAACGCACTTGTGCGTTGGCGCGCTGCAGCGGACGAAAGTACCGCTCGTCGGAGTAAAAGCCTGCCCGGCCGCTGCCCTTGAACCACCCCGGATAGCCGAAGACCGGCAGCGGGGGCAGGTCGCGGGGCGTCTGGCCTTCGGTGGCGAGCCAGTCCGCGGCCTGGGCGTCGAGATCGCGCGACGGGTCCGCAAAGATGATCTTGCAGGTAATGCCGGGATGCGGCGCCAGCGCCTGTTCCAGCACCGCGTGCCCGACAACCACGATACGCAGGTCCCGGTGGCGTTCGAGGAACAGTTCGGACCATCGCGCCTGGCGCACGAGATCCGCGACCTCGCCGCTGCAGGCGACGATCGCGCCGCCTTCGTCGAAAATCGTGAGCAGATCCCGCAGCCTGCCGCGCTTGCCGCCGCGGGTTTCCTTCTCGCGCGGAATTTCCGCCGCGTGCATGGCGTTGATGCGCGCCTTGGTTCTCGGAAACGCGAGCCAGGCGAGTGCGTTGAACAGATCGTGCCGGTTGTCCGGCCGGGTCTGGACCTGGCCGGTTTCGAAGACATGGACCTCGTAGTACGGATCGGAACTCGAGGGCGCAACGAAGCGGATGGGTTTGCCGCCTTGCGTCCTTAGATTCGAAATTTCCGAGAGGGAATTCAATCGCTCAAGAGAAAAATCTCCAAGCTTCTCGAGCCACGGCCTGAGCGGATCGAAAATCGGATGATTCAGGCCAGCATCCACGGGATCGTCTCGCCGGCGCGCAGCGGGACCAGTTCCTCGCCGCCGAAGCGCAGGGTCTGCGGCACGGTCCACTCCTTGCGCAGCAGCGTGATCGTGTCCTGGTTGCGCGGCAGGCCGTAGAAGTCCGCCCCGAAGTGGCTCGCGAAGCCCTCCAGTTTGTCGAGCGCGCCGGCTTCCTCGAATGCGGTGGCGTAGAGCTCGATCGCGGCATGCGCGCTGTAGACGCCGGCGCAGCCGCAGGCCGCTTCCTTGGCGGTGCGCGAGTGCGGCGCGCTGTCGGTGCCGAGGAAGAACTTGGGGTTGCCCGAAGTCGCCGCCTCGACCAGCGCTTCGCGGTGTTGCTCGCGCTTGAGCACCGGCAGGCAGTAGTGGTGCGGGCGGATGCCGCCGAGGAACAGCGCATTGCGGTTCAGCAGCAGGTGGTGCGGAGTGATGGTCGCCGCGACGTTCGGCCCGGTGACCTCCACGTACTGCACGGCGTCGCGCGTGGTGACGTGCTCGAGCACCACTTTCAGGCTGCTGAAGCGCTCGACGATCGGGCCGAGCACCTCGTCGACGAAGGCTTTCTCGCGGTCGAACACGTCCACCGTCGGATCGGTCACTTCGCCGTGGATCAGCAGCGGCAGGCCCAGCTGCTCCATTTTCTCCAGCGCGAGGAAGCAGCGGGAGATGCGCGTTACGCCCTCCTCCGAATGCGTGGTCGCGCCCGCCGGATAGAGCTTGACGCCGTGCACGCGCCCCGAGAGCTTGGCGCGCGCGATTTCCTCGGGCGGCGTGTCGTCGGTGAGATAGAGCGTCATCAACGGGTCGAACGCCGAGCCCTCCGGCAGTTCGCCGAGGATGCGCTCGCGGTAATGCAACGCCTGCTGCGTGGTGCGCACCGGCGGCTTGAGGTTCGGCATCACGATCGCGCGGCCGAAGCGCCGCGCGGTGTCCTCGAGCACCGAGGCCATCGCCTGCCCGTCGCGCAGATGCAGGTGCCAGTCGTCCGGGCGCGTGAGGGTGATCCGGTCCATGCCCCGATTTTACTTTGCCCGCTTCACCGCCGACTTATACAGCTCCTTGCGGGGGACGCCGGTGATCTGCGAGCCCAGTCGGGCCGCGTCACTGATGGGCATTTTCTGCAAAAGGATACCCAGAATCCGCTCCGCGTCGGCGCTCTGCAGGCTCTTTGCTTCGCCTGGTCCGAGAACGAGCACGAATTCTCCCTGCTGCCGGTGCGGCCCTGCCGCGAGCCACGCGGGCGCTGCGTCCAGCTTCATGCGCGCGACTTCCTCGAACTTCTTGGTGATCTCGCGCGCGAGCACCAACTCGCGCGCCGGGCCGAAGCGCGCGAGCAGCGCCTCGACGGTCTCCAGCACTCGGTGCGGCGCTTCGTAGAAGATCACCGGCCACGGCAGGTCCAGGCGATCAAGGGATGAATTGCGCGCGCTTTTGCTCCCTGCGGGAAGGAAACCGGCAAAGACAAACCGGTCCGACACAAAGCCGGAGGCCGAGTAGGCCGCGATGGCGGCGTTCGGCCCCGGCACCGGGATCACGCGCAGGCCTTCGCGGTGCGCGGCGGCCACCAGCAGCGCGCCGGGGTCCGAGATCGCGGGCGTCCCGGCATCGCTCACCAGCGCCACGTTGCTGCCCCCGCGCAGGGCGCGCAGCAGCTTCTCGCCCGCCTCGCGCTCGTTGTGCGCGTGCAGTGCGACGGTGCGCGCGCCGATGCCGTGGTGGGCGAGCAGCGTGCGCGAGGTGCGGGTGTCCTCACAGGCGACGATGTCGGCCGAGCGCAGGATCTCGATGGAGCGGGGGCTCGAATCGGCCAGATTGCCGATGGGCGTGGCAACGACGTAGAGCGTTCCTGTCACGGGTCAACCTTGCGCGGTGGCGGATCGTTAAGACTGCCATGAACCGGGCCGGCGCGCGAGCCGAGGACCTGTGCGCCGAACTGCTGCGCAAGGCGGGCCTGCGGGTGCTGGCGCGCAACTGGCGCTGCCGACACGGCGAAATCGACCTCGTGGCAGAGGAGGGCGGCACGCTGGTGTTCGCCGAGGTGCGCTACCGCCGCGACGAGCGCTTCGGCGGCGCTGCCGAGAGCATCACCGTGGCCAAGCAGGCCCGCTTGATCGCCGCCGCGCGGCTCTACCTGATGCGGCGGCCGGACGCCGATTGCAGGTTCGACGTGTTGCTGCTGGATTCCCTCGAGGCGGAACGGATCAGGTGGATCCGGAATGCGTTTACTGCTTAGCCTGCTGCTTTTTCTGGCGTTTTCCGTGAAAGGCCAGAGCGTGCAATTGCTGGTGCAGAGCTCGCCGCTGGCGGGGTTTCGCTACGCCGAGGCGGCAGCAGTCATGCCGATGCTGCAGCTCGGCGACGCGCTCGAGCTGGCGCGCGAGGAGGACAACCCCAACGACCCGAACGCGGTGCGCGTGGAATGGCGCGGCCGCAAGCTCGGCTACGTGCCGCGTCGCCAGAACGCGGCGCTTGCCTGGGGCCTGGACCGCGGCACGCCGATGCGCGCGCGCGTCAGCAGGCTTACCGAGCATCCCAACCCGGCGCGGCGCATCGAATTCGAGGTCTACCTCGAATGAATGCGTCCAGCCACGGTGTAAACTGCGGCGCATGGGACACGCCGAGCAGGGCGCATCGCTGGAGGCGCAGGTCGCGACGCATTTTGCCGACAGCGCCAGGCTGAAACTCGATGCCGCCAAGGTGCTTTCGGCGCCGATCGCGCGCGGCATCGAGGTGATGGCGGCCTCGCTCAGGGCGGGCGGCAAAATCCTCGCCTGCGGCAACGGCGGCTCCGCGGCCGATGCGCAGCACTTCGCCGCCGAACTGGTCAACCGCTTCGAGCGCGAGCGCCCGCCGCTCGCTTCGATCGCGCTCACCACCGATTCCTCCACGCTCACCTCGATCGCGAACGACTACAGCTACGACCAGGTGTTCGAGAAGCAGATCCGCGCGCTCGGCCGCAAGGGCGACGTGCTGCTTGCGATTTCGACCAGCGGCAATTCCGCCAATGTGGTTGCCGCCATGCAGGCGGCGCGCGAACTGGGCGTCGCCGTGGTGGCGCTCACCGGCCGGGGCGGCGGAAAAATGGCGGAACATCTGGCGCCCGGCGATGTCCACGTCTGCGTGCCGCACACGCGCACCATGCGCATTCAGGAGGTGCACCTGCTGGTGCTGCATTGCCTGTGCGACGGCATCGATACACAGCTTTTCGGAGACAAAAAATGAAAAAAAACCGCCTCCCGTCTTTTCCGTTCCTCCTGATCCTTCCCTTGCTCGCCCTTTCACTGCAGGGCTGCATCGAGATGGCGGTGGTGGGCGTGGGCGCTGTGCTGCTCGGCATCGAGGACCGCCGCACCGCCGGTACCATGGTGGAGGACGAAGGCATCGAATTGCGCGCCACCAATCGCGTCAGCGAACGCTTCGGCGACAAGGTCCACGTCAACATCACCTCCTACAACCGCAGCGTGCTGGTCACCGGCGAAGTTCCGGACGAGAAAACCAAAGTCGAGATCGAGAAGATCGTGATCGGCGCGCCCAATGTGCGCAGCGTTACCAACGACCTGCAGGTCGCCGGCGGCTCGGCACTGTCGTCGCGGGCCAGCGATGCCACCATCACAGGCAAGGTGAAGGCGCGCTTTGTCGACGCCAACAGGTTTAACGCGTTGCTCGTAAAGGTCGTGACCGAGGCCTCGGTGGTCTACCTGATGGGCATTGTGACCGAGAGCGAGGCTGCGGCGGCGGTGGAAGTCGCGCGCACGACCGGCGGGGTGCGCAAGGTGGTGAAGGTGTTTGAATACTGCAAGCCGACCGACGCGATCTGCGCGCCGTCCAGGCCCAGGGCCGAGGAACCGAAGAAAAGCGGGTCCTAGGAGGGGTAACGGGGGAACCTGGGTTCCCCTGTTCATAGCACGTGCGATTTGAAGATAAAATAAGACCTCCCGACAGCGCGGCGCAATGGGCCGCCGGGCTGGCGCGGCCGCTGGTGTTCACCAACGGCATTTTCGACCTCCTGCATCGCGGTCATGTGACCTATCTCGCGCAGGCGCGCGTGCTCGGCGCCGCGCTGCTGGTGGCGCTGAATGGCAATGCCTCCGCACGCCGGCTGGGCAAGGGCGAGGGCCGCCCGGTCAATGCTCTGGAGGACCGCATGGCGCTGGTGGCGGCGCTGGAATCGGTGGATGCGGTCACGTGGTTCGACGAGGACACGCCCGCGGCCCTGATCGAAACGCTGCGTCCGGAGGTTCTGGTCAAGGGCGGCGACTGGCCGGCGGAGAAGATCGTCGGCGCCATTGAAACGCTCGCCCGCGGCGGGCGCGTGATCTCGATTCCGTTCGAGCATCAGCGCTCCAGCACCGCGTTGCTGGAGAAGATCAGAAAAATCTGAGTTCGAAGAACATCGTCCCGGGTGTCGGTGTGGCCGAGTACGGGCCGGTTTCGCGAAAACCCAGCGAACGGTAAAGCGCAATCGCCTCGGTCATCTTCGGCAGGGTGTCGAGCAGCAACCGGTTGTAGCCCCGCTTCCTGGCCTCTTCGATCGCAAACCCGGCAAGCCCTCTTCCCAGCCCGCTGCCGCGGTAGCGGTCGCGCACGTAGAGCCGCTTCATCTCGCCGCTGGATGGATCCTGCCGCCGCAAGGCGACGCAGCCCGCCGCCTGCGGGCCCGCACGTGCGACCAGCAGTACGCCGCCTGGCGGCGCGTATTCCCCCGGCAGCGCAGCCAACTCTTCGTCAAAGGTCGCAAAACAACATGGTTCCGCGATCTTGGCGGCGTATTCGCGAAACAACGTCTGTATCTCGCCGATTTCCTGCGGCGAAGTTGCGGGGACGATATTCAGCACCAAAGCATTCTACAATCCGAGGCTCAAGGTCCACGTACCCCCATGCGACTGCACCAGCTCAAAATCGACTTTACCGCCGAGCAGGACCGGATGCTGATGCTGATCGCCGCCAGCGAGAAGGTCGAAGTGCGCATGTGGCTGACGCGGCGTTTCGTGAAGCTGCTCTGGCCGCTGCTGGTCAAGCTCGCCGAGGAGGCGAGCCCGCGCATCCGCACCCAGCCCAATCCCGAGGCGCGCAAGGCCCTCCTCAACATCGAGCACGAGCAGGCGGTGTCGAAGGCGGACTTCGCCAAACCCTATGACGACAGCGCGCGCGCGACGCCGCTGGGCGCCGAGCCGCTGCTGCTCGCGCGCATCCAGACCGGGCACGACCCGAACGGCCACCCGGTGCTCGCAATGCATCCTTCCGAAGGCCAGGGCGTGACCCTCACGCTCGATCCGGTGCTGCTGCACTCCGTATGCCGCCTGCTGCAGGCCGCGGTGAAAAAGAGCGACTGGGACATGGAACTCAAACTCCCCGGCGTCGAGCCGCAGGAAACCCCCGAGCGCGAGCGGCGCACCATCAACTGAAATTCGGACTTTCCGCTCGTTGGCGGCATGGCGGCACGAACGCGCGAAGCGTATTTGGGCGCGGTAGCGGGGCTGGCGAAGTACTACGGGCGTAGCGCGGATCGCATGAAATGAAAAGCGGGGATTTTTTGGTCGCACATCCCGGATTACGGTTCGCTACATCCGGGCTACACTTACTGCGATCCTATCTGCCTGCGAACAGTCGACCCAGTACAGCCTCCAATGCGCTTAGTACTTTTTCATTGTCACCTACATACAACACGATAAGTCGTCCTTTCTTGAAAAAATGTGGCGGGCCAACCCAATGGATCTTCGTTGTACCGACTGCGCTGCCACTGGGTGAAACCAGAGCGGCCTGTGCATCTGCTGCCGTAGCATCGGAATACTCGAAGACTTGTACGTCCTCGCCGCGGACTTTGATCATCATGCCTGTGACGGAAAAGAAAGGCTGATCGACCTCCCCTTCCTGTTCGACACTTACTCCCGTAGCACGCAAGTTGGCGATTAAACTTGCGTAGTCCGTCACCAGTCCAGCGTGCGGTTTGCCTTGTTGCGGCTGATTTGATACCGGTAATTTTTCACGGCAGGCTGTGGAGGCAACAGCAACGACCAAAAGCAAACAGATTGAAAGCAGAGATGGTTGCATTGGATTGGCCCTGCAAACAGCTAACCGCTGGCGCGGGCCGAGACGCCCATATCCATCCGCAAAAACGCGCAAGGGGCGAGGCACAGGCCTCGCCCCTCAAAACCAGTGCCTCGCGCTGAGGCTCGGGGAGATCTCGCAATAGATGTGGCTTACCGCCGGCCTCGCTCTTCGCCTTCCGCCCAGATGACGAACGTGAGTATCTTGTGACCGCCGCTAAATTCGAGCTCGTAGACCGCGGTCCGGCCGCCGTGGGACGTCTTGATCAGCCTGCCCCACTGAGCCGGCGTCTCGAAGTCGATGTCGGTCATCGCAGGGGGCAATGCGCCCTGTGCGCTTGTCTGGCCGGGAGCTGGATGCGGTGACGTTCGACGGCCTGCCGTGAAAGGGGGTAAAGTGCTCTGTGCGCTTGTCTGGCTGACAGTGGTTGTGGTGTCGGGGTGATTGTAGATCGCCACCAGCTGGTCGTAGTCATGCTGGTTCGGGTGCTGGTTCGGGTCGGGGTCGTTCGAATAGTCCATGCACGTTCCGAGCGGCGGGTTGCTGAAATTCTCGTCCTGGTGATCGAGGCCGAGGGTGTGACCGACCTCCTGACACATCACCAGATTTCTCCACGCCGGGGTGTTGTATTTGGCGGTGTTGAAGTACGTGTCGTTCAGCTTGGTGGTGCCCTGCACGATGTGGCTCGAACTAATCCAGATCTGAGCCAGGCCGAGCCAGCCGTTGTTGCCGTAGGCGGTGCTGCAGACCTCCACTCGCCCGCTGGTGGCCCGACACCTCTTCGGGTTGCCTGCCTCCCCCGCAACGATCAAGGTGTCCAGCACGCTAGACGCGGTCCAGTCGGTCGACGTGGTAGCGAGATACGTATCCCAAGCGGACGACACGTTATCCCCGAGTTTCAAGGTGAACGGGTTACTGGTGCGCGCCCAATGGTAAGGGCCCCAGGAATGATCCGCGCCGGCGATCGACGGAACGAGGGCACAAACAAACGACGCTAGAAACAGCACTAGCGGACGGCGGCAGTATGTAGTGAACATTGGGGTACATCCTTTTTATAAGTTGTGCGCCACTCGGGAGAGAGGTGGCCCCAAGAAATAAATCGGACAGCGGGTTAAGTGAAGACTCTACTCTAATTCGCGGCGCGAGCCGCATTAATAGGTGTAACGGAATGTGTCAATGAGCATAACACACTGGCATTGCGTCGGTTTCTCGGACACGCTGGCCCGTTTCTACGGTATCAATCTGCCTGATGTTGGAAACGGAAGGCTCGTGAACATATTCGCGGAGATCGTCCGGCGGAGAAACATACAATGACGCCGAGCACCGCGCTAAACGGGGGGGCGCGCGCCGTGAATCTTGCTTCGTCAATACAAGAGCGGGTCAAGGGTCTGCTGCCGGACCTGATGGGGATCGAATTTACGGACGTGACCCCGGACAAGGTGGTGGCGCAGATGGCGGTGCGCAAGGACCTGTGCACGATCGGCGACAACCTGCACGGCGGGGCGATCATGGCGTTCGCCGATACGCTGGGCGCGGTGGCGGCGATCCTGAACATGCCGGAGGGGGCGCGCACGACGACCATCGAGTCGAAAACCAACTTCATCGGCGGCGCGCCGGCCGGCACGCGCGTCACGGGCGAGTCGGTGCCGGTGCACAAGGGTCGCACGACCGTGGTCTGCCAGACCACCATCCGCTCGGAGGCGGGGAAACTGGTGGCGCTGGTGACCCAGACGCAGCTCGTCATTGCCGCCTGATTTCCAGGTCAAGGGGATAACGAAGGGGTATAATATGACCCCTTTAGTTTTCAAGGCGTTACGTCATCAGTTCTGGTTTCGACAAACTGGGTTTGATCCCGCCGCTGCTGCAAGCGGTGAAGGACCTTGGCTACGAGCAGCCGACCCCGATCCAGGAGGAGGCCATTCCCCTCGTTCTCGCGGGCCGCGATCTCATGGGGGGTGCCCAGACCGGCACCGGCAAGACCGCCGCATTCGCCTTGCCGACGCTGCAGCTCCTCGCGCCGCATGCGAGCACGTCCGCATCGCCCGCGCGCCATCCGATACGCGTGCTGGTCCTCGCGCCGACGCGCGAGCTGGCGATCCAGGTCGAGCAGAGCTTCCGCGATTACGCGAAACACCTGCCGCTGCGTACCGCGATCGTCTACGGCGGCGCGGACATGAACGCGCAGATCCAGCAGCTGCAGCGCGGAGTCGAGGTGCTGGTCGCGACCCCCGGCAGGCTGCTCGATCACGTGCACAACAAGACGGTCATGTTCAACCAGGTTTCGGTCCTGATCCTGGACGAGGCGGACCGCATGCTGGACATGGGCTTCCTGCCGGACATCAAGCGCATCATCGCGCTGCTGCCGCCGGTGCGGCAGAACTTGCTGTTCTCGGCCACCTTCCCGGACGAGATCCGCAAGCTGACCAAGTCGCTGCTCAGGAATCCCGCCGAGGTGCAGATCGCGGCGCGCAACGCCGTCCCGAACCTCGTCACCCACGTGGTCCACCCCTGCGCGCGCGAGAAAAAGCGCGAACTGCTCTGCCACCTGATCCAGTCGCGCGGCCTGAAGCAGGTGCTGGTGTTCACCGGCACGCGCATCGGCGCCAACCGCCTGGCGCATCAGCTACGGGCCAACCATATCCAGGTTGACGCCATCCACGGCGACAAGACGCAGGCCGAGCGCGAAGCGGCGCTCGAGGCCTTCAAGGCGGGCAAGACCACGGTGCTGGTGGCGACCGACGTCGCCTCCCGCGGGCTCGACATCGAGAACCTGCCCCAAGTCATCAATTTCGACATCCCGCACTCGCCCGAGGACTACATCCATCGGATCGGGCGCACCGGCCGGGCGGGCTTGACCGGCGAGGCGATCTCGCTGGTGGCGCCGGAGGACCTGGAGGCGCTCGGGGCGATCGAGAAGCTGATCAGGAAGAAGCTGGAGCGCGTCCTGGTGCCGGGATTTGCGAACGCGGGCACCGTGGCGACGATGGTGAGCGGCAACGCGGGTGGAGAAGGTAAAAATGCGGCGGGCGGCAACGCCGGGCGTTCACGACAGGGATCGCAACGCAGACCGGAGCACCAGCCGCTGCAGCAGAAATCCCAGCACGCCACTCCGCAGCAAGCCACTCCGCAGCACGGCAATTCCCAGCCGAGAGCAGCGCAGAAATCCCACGATCCGATATTTTCCAGGCCCTACGAGCCTGGGGTCGCGCCGCTGGCGGCCCAGCCGCAGGAGCCGGCCGGCGACCATGCGAAGCGGCGCGAGCGGCCGGTCGCAGCCCTGCTCGGCGGCTTGAAACGCGCCTAAAACCTCCTCGTACCGTACCGCCTAGAACGGCAGCGCCGCACCCGGCTTCAGCGGTTGCAGGGTCCTGCGAAATTCTTCCTGGATGCGCGCCAGGGCCTGCGCAGTGTTTCCCTCGAAGCGCAGCACGATCACCGGCGAGGTGTTCGAAGCGCGCGCGAGACCGAAGCCGTCGTCATATTCCGCGCGCACGCCGTCTATCGTCAGCACGCGGCTCGCGCCGGAGAACGGCTTCAGGCCCTGCAGTTTCTCCATGATCGCGTGTGGTTCGCCCTCGGCGAGCTGCCAGTTGAGCTCCGGCGTGGAAGGCGCGTCGGGCAGGCCCTCCAGCGTCCGGTTCGGATCCTCGTCCCGGGAGAGGATTTCCAGCAGCCGCGCGCCGCAGTAGAGCCCGTCGTCGAAGCCGTACCAGCGCTCCTTGAAGAATATGTGCCCCGACATCTCGCCGGCCAGCGGGGCGCCGGTTTCCTTCAGTTTCGCCTTCACCAGCGAATGCCCGGTTTTCCAGATCAACGGGCGCCCGCCGTGCTGCTCGATCCAGGGCGCGAGCAGCCGGGTGCACTTCACGTCGTAGATGATCTCGGCGCCCGGATTGCGGGACAGCACGTCCTTGGCGTACAGCATCAGCTGGCGGTCGGGAAAGATGATCTTGCCGCTCTTGGTGACCACGCCGAGGCGGTCGGCGTCGCCGTCGAACGCGAGTCCCAGTTCCGCCGGTCCTGTCTTCAGTTCTTGTATCAGCGACGAAAGATTTTCAAGTTTGGAGGGATCCGGGTGGTGATTGGGGAAATGCCCGTCCACTTCCGAGAACAGCTCCGTCACCTCGCAGCCCAGGCGCCGGAACAGGCGCGGCGCGATCACGCCGGCGACGCCGTTGCCGCTGTCGATCGCCACCTTGAACGGCCGCGCGAGCTTCACGTCGCCTACGATGCGTTCCACGTAAGCATCCAGGACGTTTTCCCGGGTCCGCTTTCCGCTGCCGGAATCGGAATTTCCGGATTCGATTCTTCGCCGCAGGCCCTGGATCTCTTCGCCGGACAGGGTGTCGCCGGCGATAACCATCTTCAGGCCGTTGTATTCCCCGGGATTGTGGCTGCCGGTCACCATCACCGCGCTGCGGCAGCCGAGGTGGTGGGCGGCGAAATAGGTGACCGGCGTGGGCACGATGCCGATGTCGATCACGTCGGCGCCCGCGGCATTCAGGCCGTCCATGAGCGCAGCCGAGAGCTCGGGGCTCGAGAGCCGGCCGTCGCGGCCCACGGCGAAAGCCGTCCTGCTTCCGACGGCGGGCGCGCCGCGCTCGCGGCCGAGGGCGCCGAGCGCACGCCCGATTTCGCGCACCACGGCGGCCGACAGAACCTTGCCGGCGATGCCGCGGATGTCGTAGGCGCGAAAAATTTCGGCAGGAACGTTCACGGGGCGCAGAGAAAATCCAGGACACGTCTTGCGAGCCAGCGGTCGCGGCCGGGAAATCCGGCATGGCCGCCGCTGCGAGGAAATTCTAGCACCACGTTCGGCGGTACCTCGCCGATCGCATCCAGTGCTGTCTCGGGCATGAACGGATCGTTGCGTGCATTGAGCACCAGCGTCGGGACGCGGATCCTGCCGAGCCAGGACGCGCTGGAGGACCGCTGCCAGTAATCGTCGGCGCCGAGGAAGCCGTGCAGGGGTGCGGTGACCGTGTCGTCGAACTCCCAGAACGTGCGGGCGCGCGCGAGCCGTTTGGCATCGATGGCGATTCTCTGGCGCGCCAGCTTCTGGAAGGTCTTTTTCTTGAGCGTCCTCAGGAAAATCCGGGTGTATATCTCCCGGCTCAAGCCCCGGTCGAGCGAACGGCCGGCGGCGGCGAGGTCGAGCGGGGCCGAGATGGCAACCGCCTTGTGAAGGTTGATGTCGGCGCCTTTTTCTCCCAACAGCTTCAGCAGCGCATTTCCCCCGAGGGAAATGCCGACCGCATGCCGTGCATCCAGCCGGCGCAATATCCAGTCGATCTCCGCGCTGTCGCCGGAATGATAGGCGCGCGGCAGGCGGTTCAGCTCGCCCGAGCAGCCGCGAAAGTGCGGCACTACGCAACGCCAGCCCATGGCGAGCGCCTGCGCGGCGATGGCACGCGCGTAGGGGCTGGCGGAACTGCCTTCCAGGCCGTGGAACAGCGCCAGCAGCGGTCCCGCGGGGTTCGCGACTCGGCCGGCCCAATCGAGGTCGATGAAATCGCCGTCGGGCGTATCCCAGCGCTCGCGCCGCCAAGGGATGCGCGGCGCCGGCGCGAGCGCCGCCGCGATGGTCTGCAGGTGGCCGCCGGGCAGCCACCACGGCGCTTTGTAGGAAACCACCTCGGGCTTCAATGCAGTATCTTGGGCGCAACCGCCGCCGAATCCGGCGGCGCCGCTTCCGGAGCGGGCGAGGCGTGGTGCACGATCATGCGCCAGCCTGCCGCGGTGCGCAGGTAGACATTGGTTGCCACCATCGGCGGCCGGGGCCGCTGCTCGCCCGCGACGGTGATGTTCTCGTGCACGCTGTGCACCTCGATCATCACGCCCGCGATCACCACCTGCTGCGTGATCCGGAGGCGCATATTGGGCCCGCCGGCGAACATCTGGCGCCACACTTCACGCACCTGCGCCTGGCCGGCGAGCCGCTGCCCCGCCGGATGCACGCAGACGATCTCCTCGTCCTCGGACCAGACCGCCATCATCGCCTCGAGGTCACTGCGCTCGAGTGCCTCGTAGAAGGCGTTCTGCGCGTCCTGGGCGGTGGGGAAAATCTTCGTGCTCACGACAGGGCTTTCATTTCTTGGAGAACCCGTTCCACAGAAAGGCCGTTCATGCACTTGAAATGACCGAGCGGGCAGATGCGCTGGAAGCAGGGACTGCAATCGACTTTCAGCCATACGACGCGGGCCGCCACAGACTGCGGCGGCGTGTGCTTGGGGCTGGAAGAGCCGAACAACGCCACCTGCGGCGTGCCGGTCGCCGCGGCGACATGCATCAGCCCGGAATCGTTGGTGACCACCGCCGTGGCGCCGGCGATCAGATCGATGGCTTCATCGAGCGTCGTTTGCCCGACGAGGTTGTTGCCTGGAATTTGTTCTGCTTCTTTCTTATCTGACGAAGATCCAAGCAAAACGATTTGTGAATCCAGCTTTGAAGCCAGTTCGCGGAAATACGGCCAGCGCTTGGCCGGCCCGTACTCCGCGCCGGGGCAGAACACCGTGTACGGGCCGGAGATGCCGAAGCGCGCGGCAGTTGTTTTTATTTTTTCGCGATCAAAAAGCAAAGAGGGAAAAGGCAAAGGAAGTTCCGGTTCGATTCCCGGTTGCTCCGCCAGGCGCGCGTAGTGAACCGTCATCGGCTCTCGTTGCGCCTTCTTTTTATGGAGCAAATTCAGAATCTCATAGCGCGACTCGCCGACGTAGCCGCTGCGCACCGGGATGCCGGCGAGGAACGGCACCAGCGCCGACTTCCAGGTATTCGGCAGGACGATGGCCTGGTCGTAGCCGCGTTGCTTCAGCCCGCGGCCGAGGCGCCAGCGATCGCCGAGCTGCAGCGCGCCATGGCGCAGGTCGGCCTCGATCACGTCGTCCACTTCGGCCATGCGCCGCGCGACCGGCGCGACCCAGGGCGGGGCGAGCACTTCGATGCGGCAGCCGGGGCGCTTTTCGCGCAGGCGCGCGAGCAGCGGCTGCGCCATCAGCGCGTCGCCGATCCAGTTGGGCGCGACGACGAGGATGCGCGGCAGACTAATGGCCTTTCGGCGCAGCGCCCTTGTAGAGGTACTTTGTCCCGCAATAGGGACAAAGCGCTTCTCCATGCTTCACGACATCCAGGAACACGCGCGGGTGCCGCGACCACAGCGGCGCGCCCGCCAGCGGACAATGCAGCGGCAGGTCTTTCTCGGTGAGTTCGACCAGCCGCGCGGTATCCGTACTCACCTGCTTTTTTCCTGCGCGGCTTTTTTCATCGGCACCGGCGTCAGCCACTGCTTGTGCTTGCGGTCCTTGCCGGTGACCACGTCGAAGAACGCCTTCTGCAGCGCCTTGGTGACCGGGCCCGCCTTGCCGGCGCCGATGACGCGGCGGTCCAACTCGCGGATCGGCGTCACTTCGGCGGCGGTGCCGGTGAAGAAGCACTCGTCGGCGATGTAGATGTCGTCGCGCGTCAGGCGCTTGGCCATCACCTTGTAGCCCAGGCCTTCGGCCAGTTCGATCACCGAGGTACGCGTGATCCCGGTCAGCGCCGAGGTGAGTTCGGGCTCGATGATGACGCCGTTCTTGACGATGAAGATGTTCTCGCCCGCGCCCTCGGCGACGAAGCCGTCCACGTCGAGCAGCAGGCCTTCGTCGTAGCCGTGCTGCGTCGCTTCCAGCGTCGCCAGCACCGAGTTCGGGTAGGTGCCCGACATCTTCGCGCGCGCCATCGTCACGTTGACATGGTGGCGCGCCACCGACGCGGTCTTCACGCGGATGCCCTTGTTCAGCGCCTCGGGGCCGAGGTATGCGCCCCAGGGCCAGGCTGCGATCGCGACGTGCACTTTCGCGCCCACCGGCGACACGCCCATCTTCTCCGAGCCGTAGAACGCGATCGGGCGGATGTAGCAGGCCTGATGGCCGTTCGCCGCCACCACCTCGAGGTGCGCCTGCATCAGGCGCTCGATGGTGTACGGGATCTTCATCATGTAGATATGACCCGAATTGATCAGCCGCTGGGTGTGGTCGCGCAGGCGGAAAATCTGCGTGCCGCTGACGGTCTTGTAGGCGCGTACGCCTTCGAAGACGGCGAGGCCGTAGTGCAGCGAATGCGTCAGCACGTGCGTGGTCGCCGAGCGCCACGGCACCAGCTTGCCGTCGTACCAGATCCAGCCGTCGCGATCCGCCATCGACTGGGGCAGGGAGGCCTTTCCCTTCGCCATATGCTAGTCTCCAAAAGCCGGTTAAATGTCTATTCTAACTAAACTTTCCCGCGCCGCAGCAGCGCTTGTTCTCGCCTCGCTCGGCGGCTGTGCATCCGATTCGATTGTTCTGACTGCGGCGCCCGCCGCCGGCGATGCCGGCGTGATCGCGTTCGCGAGCGCCGGCAGCCTGCAGCGTTCCGCCGACGGACGCAGCTTCACGCGCGGCGCGCCAACGTCGATCTCGGGCGAACTGATCATTCCGCAGGGCAGCGGGCCGTTCCCAGCGATCGTCCTCGCGCACGGCTGCAACGGCAACCGCAACATCGAACGCGCCTGGGGGCCGACCCTCCGAGCCTGGGGCTACGCCACCTTCGTCATTGACAGCTTCCGACCCCGCGGCCTGACCGAGGTCTGCACCAGCGGCCGCGCGCTGCTGCCGCTGCAGCGCGTGCCCGATGCCTACGGCGCGCTGCGCCTGCTCGCGGCGCATCCGAGAATTGATCCGGCACGAGTCGCGCTGATGGGCTTCTCGCACGGCGGCGCGCTCACCATGCTTGCCGCCACTGCCTGGGCGAAAGAAACCTACGCGCCCGGCGGCCTGCCGTCGTTCCGCGCCTTTTTTCCGTTCTATCCCAATTGCAATGCCACGTTTCCGGAGCGCAACCGCGTCTCGGCGCCGCTGCGTATCCACACCGGCGAGGTGGACGACTGGACTCCGGCAAAGCCCTGCGCCGAACTCGTCGCATCGCTCAAAGCCTCCGGCCAGGACGTCTCAATCAACGTTTACCCCGGCGCGCATCACGGCTTCGACCAGGCCGCGCGCCACATCTACCGGCCCAACGTCGGCAACGGCGCCGAGTGCTTTCCCCGCCTGCCCAGCATCCTCGGTCCCCTCCCGGCCGCCGCAGTGAACGGCGTGTCGCCCTTCGCCAAGCGAGGCGCCACCATTGCGGGCAATCCCCAGGCTGCCGCCGACGCGCGCCGAAATTTGCGCATGCAACTCACCGAACTGATGCAATGAGGTTCCGATGAACAACGAGAAAATAAAATTGCGCATCACCGAGAGCGGCCAGATCATCGAAGTCGTGGTCTTCAGCAAGCGCGCCGAGGCGATCGAGGTGGTGATCGGCGAGGGCATCCACAACATGAAGTGCGTGCTGACGCCGACGCGCAACGGCTTCGCTTATGCCGGCAGCATTAAGGGGCGCGAGCTGGTCTACGAAAGAAGCCGGGAGAAGGTCCAAGCCGACATCGAGATGGCCAATCCGAACCTGCGCAGGCCGAGAGCGCGCTGAGTTACCGATAGCCGGAAAACACCGCGTTCCAGAGATTCCGCACCGCTTCGGATTGGGCTAACACCTGTTCGGGCGGGACGCGGGCGTACCGGGCGCCGTTCAGGCGCAGGGCGTGCTGCAGGCGCCTGAAGTCGCGATAGGCATTGCGGCAGGCTTCGGCGATTGATGTCGGGATGAGGCCGAGAGAAGAAGCAATACCCAATAGCGCGATATTGCCGAGGTTTCCAGTGAGTTCCGCGTGCCGGTGCGAATGCGCGAGCACGAGGTACTGCACCGTGAACTCGATGTCGATCATGCCGCCGCGGTCGTGCTTCAGGTCGAACAGTTCTGATCTGTTCGGGTGTGCGGCGTGCAGTTTCCCGCGCATCGCGAGAACCTCGCGCGCAAGAGTTGACGGATCTCTTTCGCGTTGCAATATTTTCTTTCTGATTTCTTCAAACTTGTTGCCAACATCCTTGTCCCCGGCGCAGTAGCGCGCCCGCGTGAGGGCCTGGTGTTCCCAGGCCCAGGCGGCGCGCTCCTGGTATTCCGCGAACGCGGCCACCGACGACACCAGCAGTCCGCTCGAGCCCGAGGGCCGCAGCTGCAGGTCGGTTTCGAACAGTGCGCCGGCGGAGGTGCGCACGGTGAGCCAGTTGTTGTAGCGCTGCGCGAGCCGCGCGTAGTTCTCGGCGGCGCGCTCGTCGGCGTCGTCGTAGACGAAGATGATGTCGAGGTCCGAGGCGTAGCCCAGTTCCTTGCCGCCGAGCTTGCCGTAGGCGATCACCGCGAACAGCGGCTGCTCGCGGTGGCGCGCGGGCGCGTGGGCCCAGGCGGTTTCCAGCGAACCCTGCAGCACCAGGTCGGCGAGCTGCGAAAGGTGGTCCGCCAGGCGCTCGACCGTGAGCAGTCCGGCGAGATCCTGCGCCAGCAGCCGGAACAGCTGCGACTGGTGGTGCTCGCGCACCGCGTTCATCTGGCGCTCGATATCGTCGCCTGCGGCAGCGAGCGCGCCGCGCAGGTCGAGCTCGAATTCGCGCCAGTCCGGCGCCGAGTAGAGCACCCGGTCGTCCAGCAGCTCGTCCAGCAGCAGCGGGTGCCGCGTGACGAACTCCGCCGCCCAGCTCGAGGCGCCGATCATGCGCGCGACGCGCTCCAGCGCCTCGGGCCGCTCGGCGAGCAGCGCGAGATAGGCGGCGCGGCGCGCGATCGCTTCCAGCAGGTCGACGCCGCGCGCCAGGGTCGCTGCCGGATCGGGCGTCGCGGCCGCGGCGTGCGCGAGGGTTGGAATCAGGGCGTCGAATCGGCGCTTCGAGTCTTCGGGCAGCTGCAGGTAACGCTGGCCGCGGCGCACCGCGGCGAGGCGCGGATGGTCCGGCCAGGGCTTGGCTTCGTTTTCCGTGCCGGGCTCCGCGAATACCGCCTGGAAGTGGCGCGTCACCGCCTGGCGATGCGCGTTCAGCGCGGCATGGAAAGCCTCCCAGGACGCAAAGTTTGCCATCTGCGCGAGGCGCGCGCGGTCCCCGGCATCCGTCGGCAATTCGTGCGTCTGCGCATCATCGAGGTATTGAAGGCGGTGCTCGACGTTGCGGAGGAACACATAGGCAGCGGAAAGCTCCCCGGTTGCGCTGTCGGGCAGAAGATTTTTCTTTGAAAGTACCTTCAACACCTCGAGCGTTGGCCGCACGGTAAGGTCCGGATCGCGCCCGCCGCGCACCAGCTGCAGCGCCTGGGCGATGAACTCGATCTCGCGGATGCCGCCCGGGCCGAGCTTGACGTGTTCGGCGAGCTCGCGGCGCGCCACGTCGCGCCGCACTTCGGCATGCAGGCGCCGCATCGCTTCCAGCGTGCCGTAGTCGAGGTATTTGCGGTAGACGAAGGGGCGCACTATTGCCGCAAGTCCTTCATGCTTCGAACCGGAAATCGGCCGCGCCTTGATCCAGGCATAGCGCTCCCACTCGCGCCCCTGCGCGACGAAATAGGCTTCCAGCGCATCGAAGCTGCTCACCAGCGCGCCCGAGTCGCCGTAGGGCCGCAGCCGCATGTCGACGCGGAACGCGAAGCCGTCCTCGGTGACGTCGTTCAGCAGCGCGATCAGCTTGCGGCCGGTGCGCTCGAGCCGCTGCGGATCGGCCGGGTTTTCGTGATCATCGGGATGCACGAAAACGAGATCGATGTCCGACGACACGTTCAGCTCGCCCCCGCCCAGCTTGCCCATCGCGACGACGATGAGCTGCTCCTCCCGCAGCCACTGCAGCGCGGCGCGGATGGTCAGCTCGGCGAGTTCGCT
>JBBPIU010000030.1:23694-29364 GCA_038040245.1 Pseudomonadota bacterium
AAGCCGTGCATGTCGCCACCAGCAAGGTCGCGCGCCATCGTGCGCAACAGCACGCGCTGGCGCAGTCGGCGCAGGCGGCGCTTGAACGCGGCTTCGTCGTCGCTGTCTGAGCCGACGAGCGCCTGCGCCATTTCGGCGGCGCTGAAAGGCTCGCGCGCCGCGCGCGCCGGATCCGTCTCGTTGGCGAGCTCGGGACGTGCGGCGAGGGCCTGTGCGGCGTAGCGCGAAAGGGCGATTTTCCGAATCGGATCCGGCATTTACGGATAAAATGACCGTTGCGGTTGTCAAAGAAGGATATAGGAGTCGCGGCAGGCGCGATGCGAACCTCGTTTAAAACCCGGCTGCGCAGTCTCCTGCGCGCGATCGAAGTGCTCGCGTGGGCGGGTTTTTTCGCCTTCGCGGTGATCTTCCTCGCGCTGCGCTACTGGCTGCTGCCCAACGTGGAGCAGTACCGCGGCGACATCGTCGCCGCGATTTCGCGCTCCATCGGCTTGCCGGTGAAGATCGGCGCGCTCGCCACCGATTGGCAGGGCCTGCGGCCGCGGCTTTCGATCTCCGATGTGCGCGTCTACGACAGCGACGGCCGCGAAGCGCTGGTGCTGCCGGCGGTGGAGAACGTGGTCGCCTGGCGCTCGCTGGTGGTGCGCGAGTTGCGGCTGCACTCGTTCCTTATCGACGGGCCCAAGCTCGCGGTGCGGCGCGACGCGAAGGGCGAGATTTTTGTCGCCGGCATCCGCATCTCGGGCGACAAGGGCGGCGGCAAGCTGAGCGACTGGATCCTCAGCCAGGATCTGATCATCATCCGCGGCGCCGAGATCGAGTGGCTGGACGAGGCCCGCAAGGCGCCCCCGCTGACGCTGTCGGCGCTCAATCTGCGCCTCGAGAACGACGGCGACGAGCACCGGGTCGGGCTCTCGGCGCGTCCACCGCGCGAGTTGGGGCCGGGCATGGAAGTGCGCGCATCGCTCGAGGGCGGCAGCGTCAAGCATCCGGCGCAATGGAACGGGCGGGTGTATGCCGAGTTCGGCTACACCGATCTTGCCGGCTGGCGCGCCTGGGTCGATTACCCGCTGGACGTGCGCCGCGGCGAGGGCGCGCTGCGCCTGTGGGCGACGCTCGCCGGCGGCAAGATCACGCAGGGCACCGCGGACGTCGCGCTGTCGAACGTATCGGCGCGCCTCGCCAGGGACCTGCCGGTGCTGGAAGTGTCCACGGTGCGGGGCCGGGTCTACGCACGCGAGACCCTGCGCGGCTACGATTTCGGCGTGCGCAACCTCGCGCTCGCCAGCCCCGGCGCTCCGGCCATGAGCGCCACCAGTTTTCGCGCTACGTGGGAGCCGGCATCTGTTGGAGGCACGCAAGGCACCGTGGGGACCGCGCAAGGCGCGGTGGGCACCCCGCTGACGCAACGCGGCTCGGTCAGCGCCAACCTGATCGAACTTGCGCCGCTGGCCCGCGTGGCGGAATACCTGCCCTTTCCGGCCGATCTGAGAAAGCTGCTTGCCGAGCTCGCGCCGCAGGGCAACCTGCTCGATGCGAAGTTCGACTGGACCGGCGAATTGCCGGATCAGGCGAATTTCACCGCCAAGACCCGCTTCGCCGGCCTGACCATGAACGCCTGGCGCAGCATCCCGGGATTTGCCGGCCTGTCGGGCAGCGTCGAGGCCACGGAAACGAAGGGTGTCGTCACTCTCGCCTCGCGCCAGAGCGAGCTCGAGCTGCCCAAGGTTTTCCCCGAACCGCGCATCCTCCTGGATTCGCTCAACGGCGAACTCAGCTGGGAGCGTACCGGGAGTACCGGGAATACCGGGATCACCGGCAGCAACGCCTCCGGCGGCACGGGCACGAGCGGCCTGGCGGTGCGCCTGGCCAACCTGAGCTACGCCAACGAGGATCTCGCCGGTACCGCTTACGGCACCTACGCGTGGACCGGCGAAGGGCCCGGCGTGGTGGATCTCACGGCGCAGCTGTCGCGCGCCGACGGCAAGCGCACCGCCAGATACCTGCCGCTGTCCACGTTGATGGGCGTGCGCGCGCGCGACTGGGTCGCGGCCGCGGTGCTTGCCGGCCGGTCGAGCGATATGCGTCTGCGCCTGAAGGGCGACCTGCGCGATTTCCCGTTTACCGATCCGGCGAAGGGCCAGTTCCAGGTCACGGCGAAGGTTTCGGGCGCGGTACTCGACTACGCCAGCGGCTGGCCGCGCATCGACGGCATCGACGGCAACTTGCTGTTCGAGCGCGACAGGATCGCCTTCGTCGGCCGCAGCGGCAGCATCCTCGGCGTCAAACTCGCCAATGTGCGCGTGGCCCTGCCGAGCATGCTCGATGCGAACCCGCAGCTGCATATCGACGGCAGCGCCGAAGGACCCACGGCGCTGTTCCTGGATTACATCAGGCAAAGCCCGGTGAAGCGCACGGTGGGCGGTTTCACCGATGGCATGAGTTCCCTGGGCCGCGGCAAGCTGCGCCTGCGCCTCGAACTGGCGCTGCACGAGATGGCGAAGAGCAAGGTCGCCGGCGACTACCAGTTCGAGGGCAACGCCATTACCGTGGACCCGCGCCTGCCGCCGATCGAGCGCGCGGGCGGGCGCGTCGACTTCACCGAATCTTCGCTCGCGATCCAGGACCTGCGCGGCCAGCTGTTCGGCGACCAGGTCCGGATCTCGGGGAGCTCGAAGCCCGACGCCAGCGTCGTGGTGACCGCGGAGGGCAGGGCAACGGTCGAGGGCATGCGCCAGGTGTTCGATCATCCCTGGCGCCGCCGCCTGGCCGGCGCCGCGCGCTACACCGCCACCGTCGCGGTGAAGGAGGGGCGGACGCAGATCAGCTTCGAATCGCCGCTCGAGGGCGTGTCCAGTTCCTTGCCTGCGCCGCTGTCGAAGAGCGCGGGCGAAACCCTGCCGCTGCGGGTCGAAGTGTTTCCTGGCGAGGGGCGCGACCGCATCTCGATCGCGCTCGGGCCGCAGGCGGGGCGCATCGCAGCGGCGGAGTTTCTGCGCGTTGGGCAGGGCGGCGCTGGCGCCGCGCAGGGCGGCGCGATGCCGCCCTTTGGGCCCCTGCAAGTTCAGAGGTCGCTGGTCACCTTTTATCCGCTGGCGGGCGAGACGCCGCGGATTCCGGAACGGCGCGGCATGACGCTGCGCGGCGCGCTGCCCGCGCTCGACCTCGAGCGCTGGCTGCCCCTGTTCGCCGAGGGCGGCGGCACCGGCGAGGGCGCGAGTTACGACCTCAAGGTCGGCGTCCTGGATGCGCTCGGCAAGCGCATGCGGGCGGTGACGATGCAGGGCGTCACCGATGCCGCGGGCTGGTCGGCCAGCATGACCACCACCGAGTTCGCCGGCGACCTTGTCTATCGCACCGAAGGCAGCGGCAGGCTGGTGGCGCGCATGACGCGCTTTTCCCTGCCCGAGGACTCGCCGGGCGCCAAGCCAGGCGAGAGCATGAAGGACCTTCCGGCGGTAGACATCGTCGCCGACAATTTCATGCATCGCGGCCGCAAGCTCGGGCGCGTCGAGGTCCAGGCGCGGCACGAGGGCAGGGACTGGCGCATCGACAAGCTTGCGGTGACCAACCCGGATTCCGCGCTCTCGGGGACCGGCCTTTGGAAGCAGGGCGAGGGCTCGCGCACTTCGATCAACTTGAAGCTCGAGGTAAGCGACGTCGGCCTGTTCCTCGAGCGCTTCGGCTACCCGGAGCACATCAAGGGCGGTCGCGGCAAGCTGGAAGGCCCGATCTCCTGGCACGGCGACCCGCTGACCCTCGACTACGCAACGCTCAACGGCGACCTGCAGATGCAGGCCGAGGATGGGCAGTTCCTCGAAATCGAGCCCGGCATCGGCAAACTCGTGTCGCTGATGAGCTTGCAGATGCTGCCGCGGCGCTTGGCGCTCGATTTCCGCGACGTGTTCTCCAAGGGCTTCCAGTTCGACCGCATCGCGAGTTCCATGGCCATCGAGCGCGGCGTGATGGCGGTGAAGGAATTCGACATGCGCGGTCCGGCCGCCGACGTGCACATGACGGGCCAGGTCGACCTGTCCTTCGAAACACAGAACCTGAACGTCAAGGTCGTGCCGCAGCTCGGCGATACCGCTTCGACGGTGGTCGGCCTGTTGAATCCGGTGGTGGGCGTGGCGACGCTGATCGCCGGGCGCATCTTCAAGAATCCGCTCGGCAAGTTATTCGCCTACGACTACACGATCACCGGCACCTGGACGGACCCGAAAGTCGAGAAGGTGCAGCCGCCGCCTCTGCCGGGAACGCTGGAAGACTCCGGCATCCCCAACCGCTAGCGAAAATCAGGGAGAATGCGCCGATGGACACCGACGTTCTGCTCGCCACCGCCGACGCCTGCCTGCTGGCGCCGTTCGACCTGGAGAGCCGCAAGCTCCAGGCGGTGTTCGGCTCGCTGGCGACGCGCAAGCTCGATTACGCCGACCTCTACTTCCAGTACACGCGCTCCGAGGGCTGGAGCCTGGAGGAGGCCATCGTCAAATCGGGCAGCTTCTCGATCGAGCAGGGCGTGGGCGTGCGCGCCATCTCCGGCGAGAAGACCGCGTTCGCCTATTCCGACGAAATCAGCTTCGATGCGCTGCAGGATGCGGCGAAGGCGACGCGGGCGATCGGCAATGCCGGAAGTTCCAGATCAGGAAAAATCACGAGGAAAAACAAGGCGCCGCGACGCTACGAGGCGCTGGATCCTCTGAGTTCTTTAAATTCAGATGAAAAAATAAAACTGCTTGAAAGGCTCGATAACCTCTGCCGCGCGCTCGACCCGCGGGTGACGCAGGTGATGGCGCACCTCGGCGGCGAATATGAAGTGGTGCTGATCTCGCGCTCGGACGGCGTGCTGGCGGCGGACGTGCGCCCGCTGGTGCGTCTCTCGGTGCAGGTGATCGCGGAAAGCGGCGGCCGGCGCGAGATGGGCTACGCCGGCGGCGGCGGGCGCACCGATTATTCCCACTTCACCGATGCGGCGCTGAAGGAATATGCGCAGCAGGCGGTGGCGCAGGCGCTCGTCAACCTGGAAGCGAAATCCGCCCCCGCGGGCACCATGACCGTGGTGCTGGGGCCCGGCTGGCCGGGCATCCTGCTGCACGAAGCGATCGGCCACGGCCTCGAAGGCGACTTCAACCGCAAGGGCAGCTCGGCTTTTTCCGGCAGGCTCGGCGAGCGCGTCGCTTCGCGCGGCGTCACGGTGGTGGACGACGGCACGCTGCCCGACCGGCGCGGCTCGCTCACCGTGGACGACGAGGGCAATCCGACCCGGCGCACGGTGCTGATCGAGGACGGCATCCTGCGCGGCTACATGCAGGACAGCCTGAACGCGCGCCTGATGAAAATGCCGCTCACCGGCAACGCCCGGCGCGAATCGTTCGCGCACATGACGATGCCGCGCATGACCAACACCTACATGCTCGCCGGCACGCGCGACCCGCTGGAGATCATCAAGAGCGTGGACAAGGGCCTGTACGCGGTCAACTTCGCCGGCGGCCAGGTGGACATCACCAACGGCAAGTTCGTGTTCTCCGCGTCGGAAGCCTACCTGATCGAGAACGGCAAGGTCACGCACCCGGTGAAAGGCGCGACGCTGATCGGCAACGGCCCGGATGTGCTGACGCGCGTCAGCATGATCGGCAACGACATGCGCATGGACGGCGGCCAGGGCACCTG
>JBBPIU010000031.1:0-28755 GCA_038040245.1 Pseudomonadota bacterium
TGTTCGACGAGCCCTCGCTCGGCTTGGCGCCCTTGGTGGTGCAGGAAGTGCTCCACACCATCCGCGCGCTGAACGCGAAAGGCATGACCGTGCTGCTGGTCGAGCAGAACGTCGCCGTGTCGCTGAAGATCTCCAACCGCGCCTACGTGCTGGAGAACGGCAGCGTCGTGATGAGCGGCCCCGGCAAGGATCTGCTGCACGACGACCGCGTGCGGCAGGCTTACTTGGGTCTTTGACCCAGCGGCACCGCTCTACTGCGCCTTGATGCCGGCCTTGCGTATCACTTCGCCCCAGCGCGGCGTGTCACGCCGTACCACCTCGGCCAGCTCGTCGGGCGTGGTGCCGGTGGCGAGCAGGCCGAACTTGAGCATCTGCTCGCGCCCTTCCGGCGTCTGGATGATCCTGTTGATCTCGGCGTTCATGCGCTCGATCACCAGCCGCGGCGTTCCCGCGGGCGCGTGGATGCCGTTCCAGCCGGCGATGTCGAGAGGGTAGCCCTGCTCGAGGAAGGTCGGCAGCTCGGGCAGCAGGGGCCAGCGACGTGGGCCGGTCACTGCCAGCGGCACCAGCCGGCCCGAGGCGATGTGCGGCCCGACTGCGGCGAGATCCTGGATCGTCATCTGCGTCTGCCCCGCGATGGTGTCCACCACCGCCGGTCCGGCACCCTTGTAGGGCACGTGAACCATGTCGAGGCCGGCGGCGCCTTTCAGCATCTCGCCGTAGACGTGCGAGGTCGAGCCGTTGCCGAACGAGGCGAAACTCACTTTGCCGGGATTGCCCTTGGCATAGGCAATGAAGTCCTTGAGCGACTTCGGCCCGAGCGAACTGGGCACCACCATCGCGAGCACCGTGAGGCCGAGCTGCGTCACCGGCGCAAAATCCTTCTGCGCGTCGTAGGGCAGGCTGGTTTCGAGGTTGGGCGCGATCGAAAGATTCGAAACGTTGGTGTAGACGAAGGTGTAGCCATCGGGCGCGGCAGACTTCGCCGCCTGCAAGCCGACGGCGCCCTGCGCGCCGGCGCGGTTCTCCACCACCACCGGCTGCCCGAGCACCGGCGCGAGCTTCTCGCCCAGCCAGCGCGACACGATGTCGGTCTGCCCGCCGGGCGGATAAGGCGCGATGAGCCTTATCGGCTTGGCGGGCCAGGTTTGCGCATAGGCCTGCAGCGGCAGCAACAGGCCAAGAAAAACTGCGACGATGCGGAACGGTGTGCTCATCGATTTCTCCCTCAGGAATGTTAACCTATCCCAATGACATCTATTCGCGCACCATCGCCGAGCCGCTCGGCAATTCGCCGCAAGAGTTCACCGCCAACGTGCGCGCCGACCTGCCGAAGTGGGATGCGCTGATCAAGGCGTCGGGCGTAAAGATCGAATAATGCAAACCCGCAGTGCATACTGATTACGTCCAGCGCTTCCTGTTCGAGAAGCTCGATATCCGGGGGCGGCTGGTGTGCCTCACGGGTGCCTGGCGCAAGATGACCGAGGGCCGCGGCTACCCGCCGCGCATCGTCGAACTGCTCGGCCATTCGACCGCGCTGGCGGCGCTGCTCGGCGCCAACCAGAAGAATGAAGCAAACAGCGGCGGCCGCGTGACGCTGCAGCTGCAGGGCGCGGGGCCGGTGAAGCTGCTGGTCGCCGATTGCACCGCGGGCATGAAAATCCGCGGCATGGCGCAGTTCGAACAGGGCATGCGGGCCGACGCGCACGGCGCCGACCTGTTCGGCGACGGCATGCTCGCCGTGACGCTGGAAGACGGCGCGAACGGCCAGATCTACCAGAGCATCGTGCCGCTCGAGGGCGATTCGCTGGACGGAATTTTCGAGCACTACCTCGCGCAGTCCGAGCAGCTGACCTCTTTCCTGCGCCTGCATGCGAGCGGCGAGGCGATCTGCGGGCTGCTGCTGGAGAAACTGCCGGGCACGGATACGCGCGACGCCGGCGGCTGGAACCGCGTCACGCAGCTCGCCGCCACCCTGGCGCTGGGCGAGACCGTGAACGCGCAGCCCTACGACCTGCTGGTCAAGCTGTTCCCCGAGGAGCTGCTGCGCGTGTTCCGCATCGACGCGCTCGAGTACCACTGCCCCTTCGACGTGCAGAACGTGGAGCGCGTGCTGCGCGGGCTCGGGCGCGACGAAGTCGAGTCCATCCTCGCCGAGCAGGGTGAAATCGTGATCAAGAACGAAATGTGCAACCACGAATACCGCTTCGACCGCGCCGCGGTCGAAACGCTGTTTGCGTAAGATGTCTGCCCTACCCCTTGAGAGGGGTCGGCCCGCCGCCGAAGGAGTTGCCGCCGCCCTCGGGCCGCTTCATCGAGAACACGCGCTCGACCACCGCGTACTCGTCGTAGCCGCAGCGCGCGATCGGCTGCACCGCGGCGAGGTCGAAGCGCCCGTTCTTCATGAAGCGCTCGTCGATGTGCATGCCGATCACCTGGCCGAGCACCAACGTACCGCCGGCCTCCTGGCCTTCCGTGTTCAGCAGCCGCACCACCTGTGTGACCTTGCACTCCAGCGCCGCGGGCGACTCGGCGACGCGCGGCGGGCGCACCAGCGTCGAGGGCGCAGTCGCGAGGCCCGCGTAGGCGAACTCGCTCTCGCCGCGCGGCAGACCGGCCGAGGTCGCGTTCATCCTGTCGCGCAACGCGTAGGTCGCCATGCTCCAGACGAACTCGCCGGATTCGATGGCGAAGCTCGCCGAGTCCTTCACGCTCTCGCTGGAGAAACCGACGATCTGCGGCCAGCTGTTGAAGCCGTTGAAAAAGCTGTAGGGCGCGAGATTCAGCTGTCCTGCCTTGCTCATGCTGGAGATCCAGCCGATCGGGCGCGGCACGATGATGCCCTTGAACGGATCGTGCGGGAAAAGCTTCCTGTCGCGGTCTTTCGGTTCGAAGAAAATCAAGAGGCCGCTCCTTGCGGCCGCGCGAGCTTGCTGCCCGGCCAGAGGCTGGAATGGACGCGCGCGTACTGCGGCGGATAGTCGATCTTCACGCCGAAGTGCTCGGCCGCATGCCAGACCCAGCGCGGATTGTCGAGGATCGCGCGCGCCATCGCCACCATGTCGGCCTTGCCGGCGGCGAGGATCTCTTCGGCCTGATCGGGATCGGCAATCATGCCCACCGCCCGGGTCTTTATGCCGGCCTCTTTCCTCACTTTTTCCGCGAAGCCGACCTGGAAGCCGGGGGCGACGGGAATCCTGGCGTAGGGCACGGTCGCGCCGCTCGAAACGCAGACGAAATCGAAGCCGACCCGCTGCAGCTCGCGCGCATAAGCCACCGCGTCGTCCGGTCCCCACCCGCCATCGACCCAGTCGGTGGCGTTGATGCGCGCGCCCAGGGCGCGCTCTTTCGGCCACACGTCGCGCACCGCGCGCGCCACCTCGAGCGGAAAGCGCATGCGGTCCTTGCCGTAGGCATCGCCTCTCTGGTTGGCAAGGGGCGAAAGAAACTGGTGCAGCAGGTAGCCGTGTGCGGAGTGCAGCTCCACCAAATCAAAGCCGATCCGCTTGACGCGCAACACCGCGGCCACAAAGGCATCGAGCAGGCCGCGAATTTCCCCGGTCGTCAATTCGCCTGGCAGGTGCCAGCCCTCGCCGAACGGTATCGCGGAGGGCGCCAGCGTCGGCCAGGGAGACTCCGCCGGCCCGAGCGGCTTGCCGCCCTGCCATGGCACCTGCGAGGAGGCCTTGCGCCCGGCGTGGCCGATCTGGATGCCGATCGGATTCTTGGTGATGCCGCGGTAGACCTGTACCGCGCGCGCCATCGCCGCCTCGTTGTGGTCGCTGTACAGGCCCGTGCAGCCGTGCGTGATGCGGCCTTCGCGCGTCACGTTGGTTTTCTCCACCACGAACAGGCCCGCGCCCGAGCAGGCCATGCTGCCCAGGTGCGCAAGATGCCAATCGGTCATCGAGCCGTCGTCCGCGGAATACTGGCACATCGGCGAGATCACCACCCGGTTCGGCAGCGTGATGCCGCCGACCTGGATCGGCGTGAACAACTCAGGGAGCTGCAACGGTGATTCCTTTTTCCGTGAACACTTTGCGCAGGGCCTGGGCGAAAGTCACGGCGCCCGGCTGGTCGCCGTGCAGGCACAGCGTATCGGCCGCTACCGGCACGCGCTTGCCGGACAGGCTGGTGACGTAGCCCTCCTCGATCATGCCCAATACCTGCTTCACCGAGGCCGCCGCATCCTCGATCAGGCCGCCGGGCTGGTCGCGCGGCGCGAGCGAGCCGTCATCCGAGTAGCCGCGATCGGCGAACACCTCGCCGAGAACGGGGAGGCCGGCCTTTTTTCCTATTTGAAAAGATTTACTACGAGAAAGGACATAGAGCATCACTCCTGAACCCAAATCCTTCACCGCCCGGACCATCGCCTCCGACAGCGCTTCGTCGTTCGCGGCCATGTTGTAGAGCGCGCCGTGGCATTTCACGTGGTGCAGCCTGGTGCCGGAAACACGCGCGAACGCTTCCACCGCGCCGGCCTGATAGATGATGAGGTCGTACATCTCCTGCGGCGAGATGCGCATGACTCGCCGCCCGAAGCCCATCAGGTCGGGCAGCGAGGGGTGCGCACCGACGGCGACGCCGCGGTCCACGGCGAGGCGCACGGTGTTGCGGATCGTCGCGGGGTCCCCGGCATGGAAGCCGCACGCGATGTTCGCCGAGGAAATGAAGGGCATGATCCCGGCGTCCGCGCCCATCTTCCAGGCGCCGTAGCTCTCGCCCATGTCGCAGTTGAGGTCGATCTTTTTCATGGTCTTCTCATTTTCCAATCATCCAGTCGACAGAGCGCAAGGCCGCATCGAGCCGCTGCCGCAACACGCGGCGCAATTCCCCCGCCTGTTGCAGCGTGCAGCGCGCGAACTGCAGCGTGCCGCCGGGCGCGAGCTGCGCCAGCCGCGCCACATCCGCGGCCGCGATCTCGGCGATCTTCGGATAACCGCCGGTGGTCTGGTGGTCGGCCATCAGCGCGATCGGCAATCCGTTCGCCGGCACCTGCACCGTACCGAGGCAAGCCGGCTCCGATAGTATCTCGAGCGCTTCGGCGTGCGCCAGCATCGGGCCCGCAAGGCGAAATCCCATGCGGTTGGAATCCGGCGTGATTTTCCAGGTCGCCTCGAAGAAGGCGCGCTGCGCCGCGGCGTCGAAATGCGCGTGATGCCGGCCTTGCATGGCGTGGATCACGATCGGCTCGCGCTCGGGCAGGGTCAGGGCCGGGGCGGACCAGCTCACGCTGCGGATGCCGCCCGCCAGTTGTTTTTTCGATGACAGGTTTTCATACCGTTTAAAAGCAAAATCCGCAGAACTTTGAAAAACAGGCAATACGTCCCCGGCGCGCAGCAGGCGCCCCTCCAGGCCGCCGAATCTGGCCGGCAGGTAGGTGCTGCGGCTGCCCAGCACCGGCGCCGTGGCGATGCCGCCCGCCACCGCCAGATAGGCGCGGCTGCCGACGAGCGCCCGTCCTGTTTTCAAATTGCTTTTTTTCTCTACAAATACGGGTCTGTTCAGCGGCAGCGCCCGACCGGCAAGCGTTGCATCGAATTGCGCGCCGCATATCGCCACCAGCGCATCGCACTCGAATTCGATCTCAGGACCCAGCACGGTGATCTCGATCGCCGCTTCGCCGTTGCGGTTGCCGACCAGCGCATTGGCGAGCTCGAGCGCGACCGGATCCATCGGACCGCAGGGAACCACGCCCAGGTGCTGCAGGCCGTAGCGACCGCGGTCCTGCACCGTGCTGAGCAGGCCCGGCCTGACGACGCGCATATTCAATTCAGGCGCCGCCCAGCTGCGCGAACTCTTCGCGCGTGATCGCGACGAAGCGCACGCGGTCGCCCGGCGCGAACAGGCTCGCCGGGTCGCGAGCCGGATCGAACACCGTGAGCGGCGTGCGGCCGATGATGCTCCAGCCCCCCGGGGTCGCGTAGGGATAGACCACTGTCTGCGCGTTCGCGATGGCGACCGCGCCCATCGGCATCCGGGTGCGCGGCGTCGCGCGGCGCGGCACCGACAGCTTCGGGTCCAGGCCGCCGATGTAGGGCTGGCCCGGAGAGAAGCCGACCATCAGCACCCAGTGCTCGGTCTTGACGTGCCGTTTTATTATTTCACTAATGGAAATTGAAGTTGTTTGAGAAACTTCGGACAAATCCAGCCCAAATTCCACGTCATAGCAGACCGGGACCTCGACGGTATGACCGGAATCCGCGAACTTCGAGGCCGATTTGAAGCAATCCTGCAGCAGCTCTTCGCAGACCTCCAGCACCGCATCGGGCAGCTCCGGATGGAAGGGATCGAAATGCAGCGCGATGCCGCACAGCGCGGGCACCACGTCCCGGATCCACGGCACGGCGCGGGCGCGGATCGCCGCGGCCAGCGCCTGCAGCGAGCGGTTCAGCTCCAGGTCGAGCGTGTCGCCGAATTCGGCGTACACCGCCGCATCGCCGAGCGGCGACAACCGCAGGGTCTCGAGAAGTTTTTTCAGTTTGGCTTGGCTACGGCGACGCCGATCATGCAGTCGCGAGTCACGATCGAGGCGAGCCGTTCCTCGCTCCAGCCCTCGGTGCCCGCGGGGCGCATCGGCAGCACCAGGTATCTCATGTCCGCGGTGGAATCATGGACCCTGATTTTTATTTCTCGAGAAAGATCAAGTCCAAATTCCGACAGTACGGCTCTGGGCTCGCGCACCGCGCGCGACCGGTAGTTGCGCGACTTGTACCAGTCGGGTGGAATGCCGAGCAGCATGCGCGGATAGCAGGAGCAGAGCGTGCACACAATCATGTTGTGCACCGCCGGCGTGTTCTCCACCACCACCAGCTTGAGCGCGGGCACCTCCAGCCCGAGTTCCTCGCACGCGCTGGTGCCATCTTGCAGAAGTTTTTTTCTAAATTGCTCATCAACCCAGGCCTTCGCCACAACGCGCGCGCCGCGCTCGGGCGTTCGGTTGCGGATGTCTTCAACCGTGGCCTCCACCTGCGCCTCGGTAACGATGCCTTTCTCCACCAGCAGTTCGCGCAGGCTCACCTCCATCAACTGGAAGTAGCTGTAGGGTCGGTAGTTTCCGGTTTCTTTCATTCGAGCCAGTGCTGGAAAATTTCGACCTCCAGCGCGTCCTCCGGGTTGCCCCGGTACCCGGGCCAGACATCCTTTTGCAGGAATCGCACGCGGTACAGCGGCTGCTTCGGCTCGCCGCTCCTTTGCTGCGCCAGCTCCTCGGGATTGCCGAACGCGCCGCAGAACCGCTCGATCACGCCGGTGCGGCCGCGGATGTAGAACGGCGTGCGGATATGCCCGAGCGGGTATGCTTTTATTACCCGGACGGTATCTCCGGGTCTATACCTGGCTTCGATCACGTTTCTCTATTTCCGTCATCTTGCGCCCGAGTTCCTCGGTGGTGATGACCCCGCGCTGGATCATGGTCTGGGTGATGGAGGTCACCCAGCGCTCGTAGTAGCTCATCCGGTCGTAGGCCTCGGGCGGCAGCGCCTCGATGTTCTTGCGCAGCTCGTCCACCGTCATCAGCTTCTTGCCGCCCTTGATGCCGGAAAGCAGGACCATCAGCGCATCGACGCGCCGCTCCCATTCCAGGTAGTCGTGTTCGGTGGGTTCGACCTTGCCGGCGGGCAGGCCGCCCATGTCGTGATGGCCGCGTTCGATCACGGCGGTTATATTAGCCGCATGAGCGTCGCCGCGCAGCAGTTGCCGTCGGCGGGGAGCCTGCTCCTCGACCACGTTTCGCACTTCGTGCCGGATCTGGCGGCCGCTGCGCGCGCGCTGGAGGCCCTCGGCTTTGCCGTGACACCGGCATCCGCGCAGCAGACGCAGGACGGGCCCGCGGGCACCTCGAACGTCTGCGTTATGCTGGAGCACGGCTACTTGGAATTCCTCGCGCCCACCGCCGACACGCCGAACGCCCGGCGCCTGCGCGCCTCGATGCAGCGCTATCCCGGCGTGCACCTTGCATGTTTCGGCACGCCGGACGCCGAGGGCGAGCACCGCCGATTGGGTGATCATGGGTTTGGCCCTTTGCCTATTGTGAATCTACAGCGTGAAACAGCGGAAAAACTCGTCGCCAGGTTTCACGTCGTCCGGGCTGCGCCTGAAAAAATGCCGGAAGGGCGGATCCAGTTCGTCCAGCACCTCACCCCGGATGCCCTCTGGCGGCCGCAGCACCTGGGCCACACCAACAACGCCGTGAAGCTCGCCTGCGTGTTCGCCGTCGCGCAGGACCCGGTGGCGGCGGCGGCGCGCTGGGCGCGTTTTGCCGCGCTGCTGCCGCGGCCCGCGGGCGACTTCGTGCACCTGCCTGCCGCCCGCGGCCACGTGCTGATCGGCAAGCGCGCAAGCTGGGCAGCGCTGCTGGGCGACGCGCCGGCGGCGCCGGCGCTCGCGGGCTACGCGCTCGAATGCCGCGATCCCACGATCCTGATTTCGCGCTGCAAGCTGCTCGGGCTCGCGCTCAGAAAACTGAGGGAGAATCTGTACGCCGTGTCGCTGCCTGAAGCCTTGGGCGGGGCGTGGCTCTTCGGAACGAAGCAATCCTTGGCTCTGGGATAGGAAAATCTTGAAAAACGATCTGTGTTCGCTATCGGCAACCGATCTGGTTCGTACTTACTCTAAGAAACAACTGTCTCCCGTGGAGGTAACACGAGCCGTATTGGAACGAATCGGGAAACTCAATCCGATCCTGAACGCATTCTGTTTTCTTGATTCTGATGCTTCTCTGAAAGAAGCAAAACAATCCGAAAAGCGCTGGCTGAAAGGCGCGCCTCAGGGCCTGCTCGACGGCGTGCCGGTATCCATCAAGGACCTGCTCCTGACCCGCGGCTGGCCGACGCTGCGCGGCTCGAAAACCATCGATCCGAAGGGGCCGTGGAACGACGACGCGCCGGTGGTGGCGCGGCTGCGCGAGCATGGCGCGGTGCTGCTCGGCAAAACCACCACGCCGGAGTTCGGCTGGAAAGGCGTCACCGACAGTCCGCTTACCGGGATCACGCGCAATCCCTGGAATCCGAAAATGACGCCGGGCGGCTCTTCGGGTGGCGGCGCCGCGGCGGTCGCCGCCGGCATGGGCCCGCTCACGGTCGGCACCGACGGCGGCGGCTCGATCCGCATTCCCTGCTCATTTAGCGGCCTGTTTGGCCTCAAGCCCTCGTTCGGCCGCGTACCCGCGTGGCCGCTCTCGCCGATGGGCACCGTCGCGCACGTCGGGCCGATCACGCGCACGGTGACGGACGCCGCGCTGATGATGAACGTGCTGTCCCTGCCCGACACGCGCGACTGGCATTCGCTGCCCTACGACGCGCGCGACTACCGCATCGGGCTCGAGGATGGGGTCAAGGGTTTACGCATTGCTTACTCGGCAGACTTGGGGTATGCCAAGGTGGATAGTGAAATCGCTTCGATTGTGAACAGAGCTGTAAAAAAATTCCAGGACCTGGGCGCCATCGTCGAAGCACAAGACCCGGGCTTCGAGGATGCCGGGCCGCTGTTCGCGGCGCACTGGTTTCCGGGCGCGGCCTACGTGGTGCGCAATACGCACCCACGCAAGCGGGCGCTGATGGACAAGGGCCTGCTCGAGACCGCGCGGATGGGAGAAAAGGTCACGACCGCGGAGTATCTGAGCGCGATGCAGCGGCGCGGCGCGCTGGGCGTGCTGATGAACCGGTTCCACGAAACTTGGGACCTGCTGGTCACGCCGACGCTGCCGCTGGCGGCGTTCGAGGTCGGCAAGGAAGTCGCCAACCTCCTGAAAGAGAAACGCTGGACGGACTGGTCGCCCTTCAGCTATCCCTTCAACCTCACCCAGCAGCCCGCCGCCACGGTGCCCTGCGGCCTGACGAAGAAAGGCCTGCCGGTCGGGCTGCACATCGTCGGCCCGCGCTACGCCGATGCGCTGGTGCTGCGCGCCGCGCGCGCGTTCGAATCGGCGCATCCGATTGCGCTCCCCGATGTCGCAAGGCTCTGAAAACGATAGCTGGGTCCGCGCGGCGCTGGAGGGCTCGGGCCTCGCGGCCTGGGTCTGGGACGTCGCCAGCGACCGCGTCAAGCTGAGCGAATCCTGGATGGAGATGCTCGGCGAGCCGCGCCGCGAAATCACCGTCCATCGGCGCGAGTTGGCGGCGCTCGTGCATCCGGACGACTTGGCCCGGGTGCTGTCGGTGCTGGACGCGGTGACGCGGGGCCGGACGTCCGCCTACGACGTCGAGCACCGCGTGCGCACCGTGGGCGGCGGCTACCGCTGGATCCAAAGCCGGGGCAAGGTAACTGAGCGCGACGCGGCCGGGCGCCCGCTGCGGCTCACCGGGACTAACGCCGACATCACCGCGCGGCAACGAGCCGAGGAAATGCTCGCCGCGCGCGAACTGCAGTTGCGCCTCGTTACCGACAGCGTGCCCGCGATGATCGTCGAGCTGGACGCCAACGACCGCATCCGCTACTGCAACAGCCGGTACGCGGAGCATTCCGGCAAGAGCGCCGAAACGCTCATCGGGCAGACCCTGGCCGAGGCGGTCGACCAGGCCGCCTACGAGCGGTTCGCGGAGCACCGCAGCCGCATCCGCTCCGGCCAGCCGGTGACCTACGAGCGCGTGATGGTGCGCCCGGACCGGCCCGAGGCCCAGCTGCGGGTCCAGGTCGTGCCGCGCATCGGGTACGGGCGCGACTATGCGGGCTGCTTCCTGATGATCGAGGACGTCACCGAGCGCAAGCGCCTGGAGAAAATGAAGGAGACGTTCATCAGCACCGTCAGCCACGAACTGCGCACGCCGCTCGACTCGATCCGCGCTTCGCTCGACCAGATCGCCGCGAGCGCTCCGTCCGCGGGCGCCTCGCAACAGATCGACGCCGCGCGGGCCAGCTGCGGGCGCCTGATGCGGCTGGTGAACGACATCCTCGATTACCAGCGGCTGCGCGCCGGACAGCCGCTGCCCGGGCAAAGCACGCTCCTGGACCTGGCCGGACAGGTCCGGGAGGCGACCGCCGCGAACGAGAGCCTGGCGCGGGAAGCCGGCGTCGCCCTGCGTGTCACCGCACCCGTCCCGATCCTCGTGTCCGCGCACGCCGACCGCGTTGCGCAGCTGGTCACGAACCTGGTGGCGAACGCGCTGAAGCACTCCTCGAGCGGCGACACGGTGGAGATTGCGGTCGAGCGGCGCGAGCGCTGCGCGCGCGTCAGCGTGCGCGACCGCGGACCGGGCGTGCCGGCTGACTTCCAGCCGCAATTGTTCCAGCAGTTTTCCCAGGCGCAGGCCGCCGACGGGAAAAAGCGCGGCGGCACCGGCCTCGGCCTCGCGATCTCCAAGGCGATCGCCGAGCAGATGAACGGCAAAATCGGCTTCGAGCCCGCCGACGGGCCGGGCGCGGTGTTCTGGTTCGAGCTGCCGCTGCCCTAACGCACGAGTGCGTTCCACTAACGCACAAGTGCGTTCCCGCTAACGGCGCTCGGTCGGCTCCATCAGCAGGTGCCGCATTTCCGGGGGCTCGGAACCGAGATGGAATTCGTTCTTGCGGTCGCGCAGCGCGATGTCTTCCGCTGTGAGGCGCTCGATCTGGCGCAGGCGGTCGAGCCACGAATCCACCAGAAAGTGCTCGACGTAGCGTCCTAGGTCCGCGACGTCGCGGTACAGACCCCAATGCAGCGCGCCGTGGCGCAGCCGCCAGCGCCGGCTGTCGGCCATCACCGCGGAGAATTCCTCGGCACGCGCCGGATCGATCTGGTATTCGATGGTCACCATCACCGGCCCCTGATCCTCCTCGATGGTCGCGCCCGCGGCGAATTCCGCCGTCACCTGCACCGGCGTCAGGTCGGTCTGGGCGAGGCCGCCGAACCGGTAGCGGCGCCGCAGCAGCGCGTAGGCGATCAGCGAGGCGAGAGCGGCGAGCTCCATCGCGCGCTCGATCGAGGCCAGGGTGGCGATCTGCCCCCAGGCGAAACCGCCGGCGGTGGCGCCGATCATGCCGCCGGCGATGAACACCGCGGTGCCGCGCGCCCGCACCCAGTCTGGAAGCGCCATTTGCGCGGTCACGTTGAGCACATTGAAGGTCGCGGTCCACGCAAGGCCGCCCGCGAATACCGCAGGCGCCGCGATCCAGGGATTGGTCGCCTGCGACAGCGCGGCGGTGCCGACCGCCTGCGTGATCGCGAAGGCGGCGAGCAGCTGGTCGCGGTTGAGGCGGCGCCTCAGGGCCGGCAGCGCCAGCACGCCGGCGATCGCGCCGATGCCCATCGCCGAGAGCAGCAGCGTGTAGGTGCCGGCATCGCCGCCGAGCCGGTCGCGGGCGACCAGCGGCAGCAAGGCCTGCATCACCACCGCAAAGAACGTGTAGCCGCAGACGTGCGCCAGCGCGGCCACCATGGCCGGCGTCTGCCGCGAGAACTGCAGGCCCAGGCGCATCGCGGCGACGAAACGCTCGTTCGGCAGCGAACTCGTGCGCTGCTGGGTCGCGCCGCGCGCGTACGCCACGGTCACCGCCACCGAGATCAGCGCGCAGACGAGGAACACCCACGGGCCGCCGATCCATGAGAGCAGCAGGCCGGCGAGCACCGGCCCGACCACGCGCGCGCCGTTGAAGGAAACGCCGTGCAGTGCCAGCGCATCGGGCAGGTCCGCGCGCGGTACCAGGCCGGGCGTCATGGCCGCGGTCACCGGCAGGCGTATCGCACTGCCAATGCCATGGGCGAAGGTGAGCGCGAGCAGCAGTTCGGCGGTCAATTTGCCGCCGAGCGAGACCGCGAACAGCGCGAGCGATACCACCGTCACCCAGACCTGCGTCACCATCAGCACCATGCGCCGGTCGAACAGGTCGGCCACCGCGCCCGCGGGCAGCGCCATCAGCAGGATCGGCAGCGTGATCGCGCTAGACACCAGCGCCACCATCAGCGGCGACGAGGAAAGCGAAGTCATCAGCCAGGCGGCAGTGCTGTCGCTGATCCAGGAACCCGTGAGCGCGGCGAAGGACGCCAGCCACAGCGCGCGGTAGGCGCGGTGCCGCAACGGAGACCACGCAGTCATCCCGTCATGCCTTCATTCCGTCACGCTTTCATCCTATACAAGCCTCAGTTCGATGCTCCAGGCCGCGAGGATCTTGCCGCCGTCGAGCAGCGTGCCGCGGGCGCTGTAGTGACGCTCATCGCGCCTGAGGATCGTGTCCTGGCCGCGGTAGCGGCCGGTGGCCGATTCGTAGGCCGACAGGATCGCATCGCCGACTACGATGAAGCGGCCGTGCAGTGTGCCGAAGGACACGCTTTTGGAAGTCCAGGCCGTGGCGAAGTTGCCGGCAACGAAAGGTTGAATTTCATAAAGATTTTTTGACTCATGGGGCGGAGAAGTCTTGGTCCTCAAGACCCCGTCGTAAACCCACTTGTCGGGATAGTGCCGGATGTGCGCCTCGCCCGCCACGCCGGTGAGGGTGCCGGCGCCGTCGAAGAACTCGCCCTCCGAGCGCCAGAGGCCTTCCTTGAGGAGGAACGTGTGATCCAAACCGGTCAACCGTGCGCGGCGACGCTGTCGGAAGGCGCCTGCGCACGAGCGTCCATGGTGTAGTCGCGGATCACGCCGGCAATCCGCAGCCGGTAGGAAGCGAAGATGCCGCCGCGGCCTTGCTTCTGCGCCTCGCGGTGTTTGTGCACATTGCGCCACTTCGCGACGCTCTCCTCGTCGCGCCAGAACTGCAGCGACACGAATTTTCCAGGCGTAGTGATGCTCTCGAAGCGCTCCAGCGAGATGAAACCCTCGGCCTTGTCCAGTTCCGGCTTGAGCTGCCCCACCAGGTCCATGTAGTCCGGAAAACGGCCCGGGGCGGGGGTGAATTCGAAGATGACGGCAATCATGGGGACTCCTTTCGCCTACTATACGTCGCGCCCATGGAGCCCCGCTACTTCCGCCACTGGCCGCCCGACATGCCGCGCTCCCTGCGCGCGCCGCGCATCACGCTGCAGGAAATGTTCTTGCTTTCTGCACGGAAATTCCCGCAAAAGCCAGCCGCGATTTTTAACGGCCTTGCGCTTAGTTATTCTGAATTAAAAGAAAAAATCGAGAACCTCGCCGGTTACCTGCAAACCGTCTGCGGGGTAAGGCGCGGCGACCGGGTACTGCTCGACATGCAGAACGGGCACGACTTCGTCATCGCCTGCTTCGCCATCCTGCGCGCCGACGCGGTGGTGGTCCCCGTAAGCCCGATGAACCTCACTGAGGAACTGCGCCACACCATCGTGGACAGCGATGCCAGGGTCGCGATCACCGAGAAAGATATTGCGGCACGGTTTTCGGGCTTGCCTCTTGACTATCTTTTTATTGCAGGAGAAACAAAAACAACTGGACAACACCCCAAACCCAGCAATGCACAACCCGACGACCTGTGCATGATGCCGTATACCTCCGGCAGCACCGGCCAGCCCAAGGGCTGCATGCACACGCACGCCACCGTGCTGCACAACGTGGCCGGCGCCGTTGCCTGGAAGCACATTGACGAAAACACGGTGGCCCTGGCGACGGCGCCGTTTTTCCACGTCACCGGCCTGATCCACAGCTTCTTCTCCGCCATCTACGCCGGCGGCACCATGGTGATCCAGCGGCGCTGGGATCCGCTCGAAGCCGCGCGCCTGGTCGAACGCTACCGCTGCAGCCACTGGGACAACGTGCCAACGATGGTGGTGGACCTGCTGTCGCACCCGACAGCGCTGGAGCACGATGTCAGCTCGCTCAAATGGATCTTCGGCGGCGGCGCCGCGATGCCCGAAGCGATCGCGCAGAAGCTGTTCGATCTCTGCGGCGTGCGCTACATCGAGGGCTACGGCATGACCGAGACTATCTCGCAGACCCACATCAACCCGCCGCAGAAGCCGAAGAAGCAATGCCTCGGCATCCCCGCCTTCGACACCGAGTCGTTAGTGGTCGATCCGACGACGTTCAAGCCTTTGGCACCTGGCGAGCAAGGCGAAATCGTCGTTCGCGGCCCGCAACTGCTCACCGGTTACTGGAAGAACGAGAAGGCCTACAAGGAATCCTGGTGCGAGGTGAACGGCAAGCAGTTCTTCCGCACCGGCGACCTCGGCCGCACCGATGAGGATGGCTACTTCTACATCTCCGACCGCCTAAAGCGCATGATCAACGCCGCCGGCTTCAAAGTCTGGCCCGCCGAGGTGGAGGCCGCGATGTACAACCACCCCGCCATCAAGGAGTGCTGCATCATCGCCTCGCCCGACGAACGCAAAGGGGAGACTGTGAAGGTTGTTGTTGTATTGAGGCCGGGAATGACCGCTACTGCAGTTGAAATTCTAGAATGGTCAAAAACGCAGATGGCCGCCTACAAAGCACCTCGCCTGCTCGAATTCAGCGACGCCTTGCCCCGCACCGCGTCGGGTAAACTGATGTGGCGGGCATTGCAAGAAAAGGAATTCGAGCCCCGGCAATGAGTCAGTATCTACGCAGAGCATTCCCCATCGCGATCGCGTTAGGCGTTATTGCGCTGCACTGCGCGTGGCCGCTGCAAGCGCAAACTCGCGACTCGATCAAGTGGCAGATTTTCGAATCCGCCGAGGGAAGATTCAAGGTCACCTTTCCCGGCGCTCCGGTTACCAAGCGCGGCAAATTCCGTACCGAGATCGGCGACGTCCTGTCAACGCGGTACACCACGGGAGACGGCGCGGACGCGACTTATGATGTCAGGTACAGCGATTACCCCAGGGCCGGAATCGCCAGGCTGAGTCCGGCGAAGCTGCTGGACGCCCTGCGCGACGGCCTGATCGCCGAGGCCAAGGGAACGCTGACATCGGAAAAGGCGTACATCCTGAATGGGAATCCGGGCCGCGAGCAGGAAATCGTGGCGGAAGACGGCATGCGCTACCAGATCAGGCTATTGCTGGTCGACAACCGTCTCTACCAGCTCACCGCGATGGCGCAGCCGCCGGCCCGGCCGGACGAGCAGAGATTCTTCAGCTCGTTCCAGCTCACCGGCGTCACACCGCCTTGATTCTTTGGGGAAAGTAACCAAAGAAGGAGTTCCAATGATCGTCGTCCACCACCTGAACGATTCGCGTTCGCAGCGCATTCTCTGGCTGCTGGAGGAGCTGGCGCTGCCCTACGAGATCAAGCGCTACCAGCGCGACCCCAAGACCCGGCTGGCACCGCCCGAACTGAAGGCGATCCATCCAGTGGGAAAATCACCGGTAATCACGGATGGCGCGATGACGGTGTACGAATCGGGCGCGATCATCGATTACATCATCCGCCGCCATGGTGGCGGCCGTCTGCAGCCGCCGCCGGACAGCGTCCGGTACGACGCCTACGTCCAATGGCTGCACTATGCGGAAGGCTCTGCGATGTTGCCGCTGATGCTCAACCTGTACGTCTCAAGGCTCGGAGAGGCTGGTGCGCCGCTCACGCCGCGCATCGAGAGCGAGATCGCCAACCATCTCGGCTATCTCGATGGCGCGCTTCAGGGCGGGCCTTACCTGCTCGGCGATGAATTCACGGGCGCTGACGTCCAGATGAGCTTCATCGGGGAGATCGCGGAGGCATACGGCAAGCGCGCGGCGTTTCCGAACCTGGACGCCTGGGTGAAGCGCCTCCACGCGCGACCCGCCTACAAGAAGGCGCTGGAAAAGGGCGGGCCCTACAGGTTCGCCAACTAATGCGGACTTGGCCGCGACTACACAGCTACTCCACCTTAATGCCGTTGTCCCGGATCAGTTTGCCGAGCGTATCGGACTCGTTCTGCACGTGGCGCAGGAAGAACTCGGGCGAGCTCGCCATGACCTCGAAGCCCTGCTCGACCAGGCGCTGGTTCACCTCGGGCGACTGCAGCGTGCGCACGGTGTCCCGGTGGATACGCGCCACCACGTCGCGCGGCAGGCCGACCGGGGCGAGGATGCCGAACCAGGAGATCTGCTCGAAGCCGGGGTAGGTCTCGCCGAGCGTCGGGACATCCGGCAGCTGGGCCATGCGCGTGCGCCCTCCGACCGCGATCCCCTTCACCTTGCCCGACTTGATGTGCGGCAGGATCAGCGGCGCCGAGAGGAAAGTGATGTTGATCTGCTGGCCGAGCAGCGCCTGGATCATCGGGCCGCCGCCCTTGTAGGCGATCTGCGTCATCTTGATCCCGGCATAGCGTTCGAACAGCAGCGCGGCGAGATGGTTGGAACTGCCCGAGCCCGGGGTGGAGTAGGTCACCTTCTCGGGATTGGCCTTCGCGTGCGCGACGATCTCGGACAGGTTGTTCGGCGCGTAGCTCGTCACCGCCACGAGCGCGCTCGGCGAAGTCACCATCAGGCTGATGTGCTCGAGCATCTTGAACGGGTCGGGCGCCGATTTGTAGAGGTGGTGGTTGATGGCGTGCGTGTCGAACACCATCAGCAGCGTGTAGCCGTCGGGCGGCGACTTGGCCGCCTCGGCGGCGCCGATCGAGCCGCCCGCGCCGCCCCGGTTCTCGATCAGCACCTGCTGGCCGAGGTGCTCTTGGAACTTCGCCTGCACCATGCGCGCGATCAGGTCGGTGGTGCCGCCCGCCGGGAACGGCACGATGATGCGCACCGGCTTGGCGGGGTAGGATTGGGCCAGCGCCGGAAAGGATTGCACCAGCGCGATGCAAGGCAGGGCCAGCAGCGTAGCGAGCAGATATTTCATCGTTCCCTCCTCAGGGTGTAAACCAATAATAGAGCAAGCCCATGCACATCGTCACCGAAGTCGCGGGAAAAGTCTGGAAAATCGAGGCACGGCCGGGCGCGTCGCTCGCGGCCGATGACGTGATCCTTATCGTGGAGTGCATGAAAATGGAGATCCCCGTGGTCGCGCCCGCGGCCGGAAAGCTGCTCGAGCTGCGGGTCAAGGAAGGCGACATGGTCAATGAAGGCGACGTGGTCGCGGTAATCGCCTAGCTGGTTCGCTGCATCGCGGCAAAAATCGCCATTGCGGCAGTGCGGCGATGGGTGTAATTTCCTCCCCCTCACCAGGAGGAGTAGCCATGAAGAAAAGTGCATTTACGCTTGCCGCCGCAAGCACACTCGCGTTCGCGATTCAGGTTGCCTACGCACAGGACAAGCCCAAGCCCCCGCCGGCCTGGCACCAGGGCAAGCCGCCCGCGTTGGCGGATTCCAAGCTCGCGCCGGTCGCCGGCAAGATGACCGAGACGGCCGCTGCCGACATTCCGATCAGCAAGCTCAAGCTGCCGAAGGGCTTCAAGGCGGAGATCTGGGCCACCGGCATGGTCGGCGCGCGCGCCATGACCATGAACGAAGACCAGACGAAGATGTGGGTCGGCACGCGCGGCATGGGCCGCATCTACGAGGTCAGCAACGAGGGCGACAAGCGCACGCACAAGGTGCTGGCGGAGAAGCTCACGCAGCCCACCTCGGTCTACGCCAACGGCGCGCTGTACGTGTTCGCGATCGACAAGGTGCTGCGCTACGACAACGCCGCCAAGGGCGCGGCCGGCGAGCCGGTCGACATGACCAAGGCCTTCAACCTGCCGCCCGAGCAGCACCACAACTGGAGGTACGTGCGCGTCGGCGCCGACAAGAAGCTCTATGTACCGTTCGGCGCGCCGTGCAACATCTGCGAGCCGCCCAGCAAGGAATACGCGCAGATCCGGCGCTACAACATGGACGGCTCCGGCATGGAAGTCATCGCCACCGGCGTGCGCAACACGCAAGGCTTTGACTGGCATCCGAAGACCGGCGAGCTGTGGTTCACCGACCATGGCCGCGACTGGATGGGCGACAAGGGGCCCGAGGACGAGCTTAACCGGCTCTCCAAGCCGGGTCAGAACTTCGGCTACCCGTACTGCCACGCCAAGGGCATCGTCGACCCGGACGTCGCCAAAGGCAAGAAGGACGCCTGCAAGGACGTGACGCTGCCGGTGACCACCATGGGGCCGCACGCAGCGGTGATGGGGATCCACTTCTACACCGGCACGATGTTCCCGAAGGAGTACCAGGGCGTGGCGTTCATCGCGCGCAAGGGCTCCTGGAACCGCAGCAAGAAGTTCGGCTACGACGTGGTGACCGTGAAGGCGGGTCCGGACGGCAAGGGCGCCAAGATCACGCCGTTCGCCACCGGCTTCATGGACCCGAAGGACGACAGCTTCTGGGGCCGGCCGGCGTACATCGCGCAGATGAAGGATGGTTCGCTGCTGATTTCGGATGAGCAACTGGGCGCGATCTACCGGATCACGTACCAGAAATAGTGGTTCAGCTCCTCGCAGGGCGGTGGGCCGCGTTGCTCACCGCCCTTTTTCTTTCCGGCGCCTTCGCCCAGGTCGAGGAACGGGTGAAAGCCTGCGCCGTCTGCCACGGCGCGGACGGCATTTCCACGCTCGCGGGCATCCCGTCGCTCGCGGCGCAGCCACGGATTTTTCTCGAGAATTACCTCGTCATGACGCGCGAGGGCATCCGCGGCGCCGAGGTCATGCAGGGCCTGCTGAAGGGCGTGCCTGACAAAGAGATTGTCGCTCTTGCGCTTCATTTTTCCAAACTTCCGGAAAAATTTCCTCAAGGAAAAACAGACCCGGCTCTGTTCAAGCGCGGCAAACAGCTTGCCGCGAACAACCGCTGCGGCAGCTGCCATCTGCCGGATTTCCGCGGCCGGGAGCAGATGCCGCGCCTCGCGGGTCAGCGCGAGGAGTTCCTCGCCGAGGTCATGCTCGCCTACCGCCAGAACCGCCGCCCCGGCGGCGACACCATCATGGCCGCGTCGCTGTACGGCATCCCTGAAGCCGACTTCAAGGCGCTGGCACATTACTTTTCGAGATTGAAATGAGAATTTGGATTTTCCTGTTGGGAAGTTCCATTGGTGCAAATTCAATTGCACAGACTCCCGATGCCGTCACAGTCACCGGCACGCGGGTCGAGCGTCCCTCGCTGGAAGTGCCGGCGTCCATCGACCGCGTCGAAGCGGAGGACATCCGCTTTGCACGGCCGATGATCAACCTGTCGGAATCGCTCGGCCGCGTGCCGGGCATCGTGGTGCAGAACCGCCAGAACTACGCCCAGGACCTGCAGATCACCTCGCGCGGCTTCGGCGGCCGCTCGACCTTCGGCGTGCGCGGCCTGCGGCTGATCGCCGATGGCATCCCGGCGAGCTTCCCGGACGGCCAGGGGCAGGTGTCGCACTTCGACCTCGGTTCCGCGGAACGCATCGAAGTGCTGCGCGGGCCCTTCGCGGTGATGTACGGCAATTCTTCCGGCGGCGTGATCAACGTATTGACCGAGCGCGGCGAACCGGGCGTCACCGGCGATTTTTCGCTCGGCAGCTTCGGCACCAGCCGCTACGGCCTGAAATTCGGCGCCGCGATCGGCGGGGGCGATGCGCTGCGCGGCGCGGGCGCCGCCCTGATCAGCGCGTCGCATTTCCACACCGACGGCTTCCGCCAGCACAGCAGCGCCGAGCGCGAGCAGCTGAACGCGAAGTTCGCGCTGCCCCTCGGAGCGTCGTCCAGCCTGACCGTGGTCGCAAACGTCTTCGCCAGCCCCGATACGCAGGATCCGCTCGGCCTCACGCGGGCGCAGGTGAACGCCGACCCCCGGCAGGTGGCGGCCAACGCCCTGACATTCGACACGCGCAAGAGCCAAGCCCAGCAGCAGCTCGGCGCGGCCTTCGCGCACAACTTCTCCGGCTGGACGCTGAACGCCGCCCTCTACGGCGGCCACCGCGACGTGCGCCAGTACCTGGCGATCCCGGTGGCGACCCAGAACGCGGCAACGCATTCGGGCGGCGTCATCGATCTCGACCGCAACTACGGCGGCGGCTCGCTGCGCCTGACCCGCGACACTTCGCTGCTGGGACGGCCATTCAGCCTCACCTTCGGCGGCGAGCTGGAGCGCATGGCCGAGCGGCGCCTGGGCTTCATCAACAACAACGGCGGCATCGCCGGCCTCAAGCGCGACGAGGACGACACCGTCACCGCCACCGCGGCCTACGCCCAGGGCGAGTGGCGCTTCGCCGAGCGCTGCATCGCGCTCGCCGGCCTGCGCGCCAACCGCGTCGCCTTCCGCACCGAGGACCATTTCATCGCCGCCGGCAACGGCGACGACAGCGGCCGGAAGAGCTACAGCGCCACCACTCCGGTGGCGGGAATCCTTTACCGGCTTGCCCCTTCGACCAGCCTTTATGCGAATTACGGCCGCGGCTTCGAGACGCCCACCTTCGCCGAACTCGCCTACCGCACCACCGGCGCCGGCCCGAACTTCGGCCTCGCGGCCTCGCGCAGCCGGCACCTGGAAGCAGGCGTGAAAACGATCATCGGCGAACGCCTGCGGCTGAACGTGGCGCTGTTCGACATCGCGACGCAGGACGAAATCGCCATCGAGAGCAATGCCGGCGGGCGCTCCACTTTCAAGAACGCCGGCCGCACGCGCCGCAGCGGCATCGAACTGGGCGTCTCCGCCTCCCTGCCATACGGCTTCGACGCGTTGCTCGCCTGGACGCGGATGGAAGCGAAATTCCTCGACACCTTCGCCTCCGTGGCCGGATCGCCCGCGGTGCCGGTCACCGTCCTCGCCGGCAGCCGCCTGCCGGGCGTGCCGCGCTCCAGCCTCTATGCCGAGTTGCGCTGGCGGCACGCGCCCAGCGGCTTCACCACCGCGCTCGAGTTCCAGCACAAGGCGCGCGTCTGGGTGGACGACCGCAACAGCGAAACGGCCGACGCCTCCAACGTGATCAACTTCGCTGCGGGCTTCACGCAGGTGAGCGGCAAGTGGCGATTCTCGGAATTCTTTCGCGTCGACAACCTCACCAACCGGCACTACGCCGGCTCGGTGGTGGTGAACGACGCCAACCTGCGCTTCTACGAGCCCGCCCCCGGCCGCACCGCCGTCATCGGCGTACAAGCGAAACTAGGCTTCTGACCTCAGGATTATTTAGGATGATCTTTGATGAAATCTTCGATGGTTTCCTTGACGTCGCCGCGACCCTTTTGGGCCTTGCCGGCAAGCTGTCTGGTCAGCCCTTTGACTACTTGCTTTGGTCTTCCAATCAGGTTGCCCGTTTTTTCCTGAACTTTGCCGGCGACGTATTTTGCGGCGCCCGTTACCTGGTCTTTATTCATGTTTGAAAGATCCTTGCTGACCTGCATTGGAAAACGCTTGGAACGCCGCATACAGTGTGCCGATGTCTGTCTATTTTCAGTGCGGCAACACACGTAGCGCGGTTTAAGCCGCCCACGTAATGCCTGCCACACTCCGCGCACTTCGAGCCGACATCACGACGCTGTCGGTTGGCGCCATCGTCAATGCCGCAAATTCGTCGCTGCTTGGCGGTGGCGGCGTTGACGGTGCAATTCATCGCGCCGCGGGGCCGGAGCTACTGCAGGAGTGCCGCATTCTGGGTGGCTGCAAGGCGGGCGACGCGAAGCTCACAAAGGGCTATCGATTGCCCGCCAAGCACGTCATCCACGCCGTTGGCCCGGTCTGGCGCGGCGGCACGAGTGGGGAGCCGACACTCCTGGCGTCCTGCTATCGGCGCTCAATCGAAGTCGCGGCGGTGAACGGTATTCTCACGCTCGCATTCCCGGGCATCAGCACCGGCGTTTACGGCTACCCTGTCGAACTCGCCGCGAAGGTTGCCGTCACCACGGTTCGCTCGTCGCTGCAAGAGTTCCCGGCCATTCAGGAGATCATCTTCTGTTGCTTTTCGCCGGGCGATTTACAGGTCTATCAAGATCTCCTCAAAGGCGTTTAGCCACTTCTTCCAGCATCACCTCGGTCGCACCGCCGCCGATGGACTGCACCCGCGCGTCGCGGTACATGCGCTCGATGGTGGATTCCTTGATGTAGCCGAAGCCGCCGTGGAACTGCAGGCAGTCGTAGACGACGTCGTTCAGCAGCTCCGCGCAGTAGGCCTTGGCCATGGAAACTTCCTTCACGCAGTCGCGGCCCTGCGCGTCGAGCGAGGCGGCGTGCAGCACGAGCTGGCGGCCGGCCTCGACCTTCGCGGCGAGCATGGACAGCCGTTGCCGGATCACCTGCTTGTCCCAGAGGGTCGCGCCGAACGCCTTGCGCGTGCGCACGTACTCCAGCGTGAGTTCGATCGCGCGCGCAGCTTCGCCCATCGTCATGGCGGCGATGGCGATGCGCTCGTTCTGGAAATTCTTCATCACCGCGTAGAAGCCCTTGCCTTCCTCGCCCAACAGGTTTGCCGCCGGCACGCGGCACTCGTCGAACACCAGTTCCGCGGTGTCCGAGCAGCGCCAGCCCATCTTGTCGAGCTTGCGCCCTACAGAGAAGCCCTGCATGCCCTTCTCGACGATGAACATCGAGATGCCCTTGGAGCCTGCCGCGGGATCGGTCTTGGCCGCGACGAAGCACAGGTCCGCCAGCGCGCCGTTGGTGATGAACATCTTGCTGCCCTTGAGCACCCAGTCGCCGCCCTCGCGCCGCGCGCTGGTGCGGATCGCCTTCACGTCCGAACCGGCGTCGGGTTCGGTGATGCCGACCGCGGTGATCAGCTCGCCCGAGACCACGCCCGGGAGGTATCGCTTGATCTGTTCCGGCGACCCCGCGTTGACCAGGTGCGGCGAGGCCATGTCGGTATGCACCAGCACCGTGATGGCGAAGCCGCCGAAGGTCGAGCGGCCAAGCTCCTCGGCGAGCAATGCCGTGGCGCGCGCATCCAGCCCGCCGCCGCCGAATTCTTCCGGATAGCGCAGCCCGAGGAAGCCGAGCCGGCCCATCTCGCGCAGCACCTCGCGCGGCACGAAGCCCTGCTCTTCCCACGCATGGGCCTTCGGCACGACTTCTTTCTCGACGAAGCGCCGGATGCTCTCCTGAATGAGGCGGAAGGTGTCGTCAGACATGGCTGAGCAGCTCCAGAGTTTCCTCAACCGACGTGGAATCCGCCACGCCCTTGCCGGCGATGTCGTAGGCGCAGCCGTGGCCGACGCTGGAGAACAGCACCGGCGTGCCGATGGTGAGCGCGCTCGAGCGCAGCGGGCTGAGCAACTTCATCGGGATGTGGCCCTGGTCGTGGAACATGGCGAGATACACGTCATGCTTGCGCTGTGAAAGGATCAGGTCGGCACCCGCCGGGCCGTCCGCGTCGATGCCGCGCTTTTTCAACTCCGCCACCGCGGGCTTGGTGATGCGCTCGTCGTCGTCGCCGAACAGGCCGTCCTCGCCCGCGTGCGGGTTGATGCCGAACACCGCGAGGCTGGGCTTGTCGATGCCCAGGCGCTGCGTGGCCCGAACCGCCGCGATGCCGGCCTCGACCACGAGATCGGTCCTGATGCGCGAGAGCGCCGTCGCAACGCTTTCATGCAGCGTGACGTGCGCGATGCGCAGGCCGGCCGCCACCAGCATCAGGAACACGCGGTCCTGGGGCGTGCCGGTCAGTTCGGCGATCAGGCCGGGATAGCCCGAGAATTTGATGCCGGCGCGGTTGATCGCGGTCTCGGAGTGCGGGCAGCCGACGACCGCCTGCACCTCACCCGCCTGCGCCAGCCGCACCGCCTCGCGCGCGTAGGCAACCGTGGCGGCGCCGGCGCGCGGATCGAGCTTGCCCGGAAAGAATGCCTCGGCAGCGAGGGAGTGGACGTGATGCTCTTTGGATTTTGAGTTGTAATGCTTTAGGACAAAAGCGTCACCGACGAGAATCGGCTCGATCTCGCTGCTTGCGATCTTCCCCGCCGCCTTGACGGCAATCTCGGGGCCGATGCCGTTTGGATCTCCGATCGCAATAGCAATTCTCATCAGAGCGGAATCGCCACCAGGGTATCGAAGCGCGAGCTGTCGCACACTACGACACGCTCCGCGAATTTCAGATTGTTATTTTGATCAGAAATTCTGTCTAAATAACGCCCGGTGGCAAAGAGGTCCATTTTTCCGTCGCGCATGATGCGCACCACCAGGAACGGCGTCTCGACCGCGGCGCCTTCGCACACGACGGGCAGCCCGACGATGTGGCGGTAGCGCTGGCGCTCGTAGATATTGGCCTCGCGCAGGGCGGACACGCGGTCCGTGAGCATCGCTCGCGAATCGGCATACACCAGTCCCGCCTCGTAGCCTTTGGCAACATTGTCTGCGGTCGTGATCTTGTACAGGCAACGCTCGAGGAAAAAGCCCGGCCATTCCTCCAGCCGGTCATCGTCGATGCAGCGCGCGTAGTCGGCGTTCAGCGCGGCGAGGCGCGAAAGGCGATCCAAGCTCAAATGCCCATGCAGGCGCGCCAGGCCTTCCAGAACCCACGCACCGAGGCTTCCGTCGCGCGCGTGTCCTGCGACTCGGCAAGCTCGCCGCCCATCTGCACGATGGCCTGCTCGTTCGGGGCCGTGGCCACGCCGCGCTGCACGAAGCCGCCCACCGCGCCGTCTTCCATGGAAACGAAGCCGGCCGGGCCGACCAGGTTCGCCTGCTTCAGGCGCATGCGGCGCAGTTCGGGCGTGTCGTCCTCGAAGCCGATATAGGTCCAGTTGAGATCGGTCGCCTCGATGCCCTTGGGCAGCACCTGGCGCACGGCGAGGCAGTTATGGATCTGCTGCAGCACGAAGCCGGGGAACACGGACAGGATCTGCAACTGGATGCGGTCGCCGAACTCGTCCACGCTCTCCAGCAGGCTCGGGTCCGCCAGCCGGTAGCTGCCCTCCTTGTTGGTCGGCACCGCTTCCTTGGAGAACGCGACGTCTGGACGGCTATCGCCGTGCGGACGGCCGCCGCTGGGTGCGATAGTGGCGCTCACGTGGTGCGCGCCCGAACCGGTGACGATCACGCCGCCGCCTTGCGACAGGCGCGTGATGCGGAAGGTGGCGAAGAAGGTATGCAGCAGGCTCGCGTGGTAGGTGTCCTTGACGTTCTCGATGTAGAGCTTCCAGTTGTTCGGCAGCGCCTGGGTGAATTTGCCGAGGATCCGCACCGGTTTTTTCAATACGCGCTTCATGCGCCCGAGGATTTCCGCACCGAGGTAGTCCTCGATCGGCGGCGTATCGGGGGAAAGCGTGCCGAACACCAGGCCGCAGACGCTGGCGGTACGCAGCTTGCGCGGGCCGTGCGCCTCCATGCAGAACGCCTTGTCCATGCCGCCCTTGCCGTTGACCCCGTCCTTGAACGCGATGCCGATCAGGTTGCCCTTCAGGTCGTAGCGCCAGGAGTGGTAGACGCAATGAAAGCCACGCAGCACGTTGCCCGAATCATCGATGCAGATCAGCGCGCCGCGGTGCGCGCAGCGGTTCTCGAACGCGCGAATGGCGCCGTCGATATCGCGCGTGACCACCACCGGCATCGCGCCCAGGTGGGTGGCGCGCCAGTCGCCGCGGTTGGGGATTTCCATCTCGAGGCAGAGAAAGTTCCACACCGGCCCCTCGAAGATGCGCCGCTGCTCTTCGGCAAGGAGTTCCGCGTCCTGATAAACCCAATACGGCACCCGGGTAAGTGTTTCAGGCCAGGCTCGGTTTGATTGGGGGGCGTTCATGAGATCAGTTGCGTGCTAGTTACTTAACGTCACGTTGGCGGTCTGGATCACCTTCTGCCAGCGCGCCATCTCTTCCTTGATGAAGGCCGCCGCCTCTGCCGGCGTATTGGCGACCGGCTCGGCGCCCTGCTCGAGGAAGCGCGCGCGCACCTCGGGCAGCTTGAGCGCTTCCACCGCGTCGGCGTTGACCTTGCTCACCACCGCGGCGGACGCGCCCGGCGGCGCGACCAGGCCGAACCATGCACTGGTGACAAAGCCCGGCAATCCGGCTTCGGTCACCGTCGGCACGTCCGGCAGCACCGGGCTGCGGCGCGTGCTGGCGACCGCGAGGATCTTGGCGCGGTTCGACTGGTGGAACTTGAGCGCCGCGGCGAGGTTGCCGATGAAGATGTCGACCCGGCCGGCGAGGATATCCACCAGCGCCGGACCTTCGCCCTTGTAGGGGACGTGCACCAGCTCCAGCCCCGCCATGGTCTGCAACATCGCCCCCGACAGGTGCGAGGTCGAGCCGTTGCCCTGCGAAGCGTAGTTGATCTTGCCGGGATTGGCTTTCGCATGCGCGATCAGCTCCTTGATCGAGTTGGCCGGCAGGTCGAGCCTCGCCGTCACCACGTTCGGCACGATCGCCAGCACGGTGATCGGCACGAACGTCGTCGGGTCGTAGCTGAGCGACTTGTAGAGGTTGTGGTTGATCGACAGCGGTCCGGGCGGGCTGCAGAGCAGCGTGTAGCCGTCGGCGTCCGCCTTGAAGACGGCTTCCGCGCCGATATTGCCGCCCGCACCGGCGCGGTTCTCCACCACCACCGGCTGGCCCCACTTGGCCGAAAGCTTATCGCCAAGGATCCGGCACAGCACGTCGTTCGAGCCGCCCGCCGGGAACGGCACGATCACCCGCACGACTTTATACGGATAGCCTGCCTGCGCGAGAGCGGCGCCCGGCACAACGGCGAGACCGGCGATTGCGAGCAGAACCAGCGTGCGCAGCTTCATTGGACTCCTCCTGCGCCTATTCTAACCAGGCGCGCTACGCCGCCCTACGGTTTGGCGCCGTCGCCGCCCGGTTCCTTGCTGTAGTCCTTCAAGAGAAGGACCTCGCGCACGATCCCGTCGTAGGACAGTTGCACGTACAGGTAGAACGGCCACTGGGCGGAATTCAACATGCTGTACTCCCAGACGTCGCGCTGCATCCGGTCCGTGCGCGTCGTCCGCCAGGGCGGCCCGAGCACTTCACGCACCTGGCTGCCCGTGGTGACCCCCGCAACGAGGTTGCGGAGGTTCTGCTCGGTGAGCAATTGATCGATCGAGCGCAGCACGCCGGCGGACGACATGCGCACCGCAAAGGTGTGCATCCCCATCGGAGCGCGCGGGTAGTACCAGATGGTATCGCCGCCCGAAACCGTGATCCGGTCGGCCGGCGTGCCCATCAGCGCTGCCACGTCCTGCGCGGTCGATTGCTCCGGGACCAGCCCGCGGCCGTCAAACGACGCGCAGCCCGCGAGCAGCATCATGAACCCGGCGGCAAATCGTTTCATTTCCAGTCTCAGTCTCAGTCTCAAGCGGCACCTCCGGCGTCAATATACGCCGATCCTCAAAGCCCCAACTCCTTCAGGGCGTGCTCGCGCAGCCTGGTCTTCTGCACCTTGCCGCTCGCGGTCATGCCGATGGTTTCGAAATCGAGGACGATTTTCAGATAGCGGGGAACCCGGAAATTGGCACATCGCTCTTTCGACCAGGCAATCAACTCTTTTTCGGACACAGAATGATTCGCCTTCAAGGTGACGTACGCGCAGGCGACCTCGCCCAATCGGGCATCTGGAACGCCAACCACCTGAGCGGTCTCGACCGCGGGGTGCGCGAGCAGCACCTCCTCCACCTCGGCCGGCGCGACGTTCTCGCCGCCGACGCGAAAAACATCCTTGAGCCGGCCCACCATCCGCAGACGGCCATCGGCCGTCAATTCGCCCAGGTCGCCGGTGCGCAGCCAGCCGTCTTCGGTGAACGCTTTGGCGGTTGCTTCGGGGTTGTTGCAGTAACCGCGCATTATGCTCCATCCGCGCACTTGAATTTCTTTTTCCGAGGAAATTCTCAATTCAATCCCGTCGTGCGGTTTGGCGAGGCCCTGCACGCGCAGTTCCTCCGGATCGCGCCAGTCGCTCATCACCACGTTGGGCGAGGCTTCCGACAAGCCGTAAGCGGCGCACACGGCCTTCATGCCGAGCACGTCGATGATGCTGCGCATGGTCTGCGGCCCTGCCGCCGCCCAGCCACCGCGCAGGGTGAGCGTCCTGTTCGGGAAATCTTCGTGCCCCATCAGCATCTGGAATAGGGTGTCATTGCCCGAGATCAGCGTACAACGCTCGCCCTC
>JBBPIU010000032.1:0-5451 GCA_038040245.1 Pseudomonadota bacterium
TGACGAACGAGCCGGTGAACGCGAGGTAGGCGCCGAGGTTGGCGAGGTATTCGAAGCGCATGCCCAGAATCCTGCCCTCCTTGTCCATCGCCAGTTCGCCGCTGTGCACGATGTCGCGCGCCTGCTCGTCGGCGACGAACACTTCCGCGCGCGTGCCGATCCATTTCACCGGCCGGCCGAGCTTTTGCGCCGCCAGCAGCAGCGCGCCGTATTCGGGATAGGCGTTGAAGCGCACGCCGAAGCCGCCGCCGACTTCCTCGGCGACGACGCGCACCTTCTCGGGCGGCACGCCCAGTATCGCGGACAGTTGCCCGCGCATCGGCCCGACGCCCTGCGTAGTGGCATGCAGGTAATACATGTCGGCCGCGGGATCATAGGAGCCCATCGCCGCCCGCGGCTCCATCGGATTGCCGACGACGCGCGTGTGGTAGGCGGCAAGCTTCACGATACGCGCCGCGCGTGCGAAGGCCGCGTTGGTGGCGGCTTCGTCGCCGCCGGTGTAATCGAGGACCAGGTTGCCCGGGACCGTGTCGTGTAACTGCGGCGCGTCCTTTGCCAATGCTTCCCGCGCCGTCACCACCGCCGGCAGATCGTTGTATTCGACGGCGATCGCCTCGGCCGCGTCCTGCGCCTGCGCCGCGGTCTCGGCGACCACCAGCGCGATCGGCTCGCCCACGAAGCGCACCCTTCCCTGCGTGAGCGAAAAGCGCGGCGTCACGCGCTGCTCGGCGCCGTTGCGCCCTTTCATCGGCGCCGCGGCGGGCATCGGTTTCTGGCCCGCGGCGGCCACGTCGGCGCCGGTAAGGACCGCGATCACCCCAGGCATCGCCAGCGCGGCCGAGGTGTCGAGGGACACGATCTCGGCGTGCGGCCGGTCGGACCGCAGGAAGTGGCCGCAGGCCTGGCCCGGCAGGTTCCAGTCGGCGACGTAGCGTCCCCGGCCCTTGAGCATGCGCTCGTCTTCGAGCCTGCCCTTGTATCCGCCAAAAGAGGTCGTCATGGAAGACGGATTGTAGGAACAAAAAAGCCCGCTCGCGCAGGCTCTTTCACTTTTCCGTGAATTACCCCTTGGAAAGGGCAATAAGGATGCTGCAGGGGGAGTAATCGAGCAGCGACGCCCCGACCGACCCCTTCCACCAGCGCGCCGCCCAGGAGGTGGTCTGGTTGTGGCCAACCACGATCAGGTCGGCGCCGACCTCTTTCGCCGCGCGGCAGATCTCCTCTACCGGCTCGCCGACCGCGAGGTGGCCCGCGGCCGTGAAGCCCTTGTCGGTCAGGCTCTTGATGCCTTCGTCGAGCACCGTCTGGGTGCGTTTTTTCTCTTCCTCGAGCAGTTCTTCGGGCACGAAGCCCTCGGTGAGGAACAGGCTCGGCGGCATGCTTGCCACCGCCAGCAGGTGCGTCTCGGCGTTCAGAAAGCCCGCCAGGTCGGCGGCCTCGAACAGGGCCCGCTTGCCCTCCACCGAGCCGTTGTATGCGAGAAGAATCTTGCGATACTTCATGCGCGTCTCCGTCGGGTTACTTCAGGAGCAATCCTACTCGCTCTATCGTCGCGCGCTCGGCCTTGAGGGTATCCGCCGCCCACTTGGCGTAATCCTCGCTCGATTTGTACCAGTAGATCTGGTCGAACTGCGTCAGCGTCTTCAAATGCTCCGGGTCATCAAGCGTTTTCTTGAAGGCATCGTGCAGGAACCGGACCACCTTCGGATCCATGCCCTTGGGCCCGACCCATCCGTAGGGAGAATAGGAGACGATGTCGATACCCAGTTCTTTCGCCGTCGGCGCGTTCCACTTGGTGCGCTTCTCGCCGAAAGTGACCAACAGCCGGAAGGCACCGGCGTCCACGTGCCGGCCCCAGCCGGTTGCGTCCGATTGCGCCATCACATGGCCGCCCATCAGCGCCTGGGTCGAATCGGCGTTGCCCTTGAACGGCACGTGCAGGAATTCCACGCCGGTCTTCATGCCCAGCTCTTCCATCAGCAGGTGCGGCGAGGTGCCATTGCCGGTGGAGCCGTACGAGAACTTGCCGGGATTGGCCTTGGCGTAGTCGACCAGGTCCTTGAGGGTCTTGATCGGCGAGTCGGACTTCACCACCACGCCGAAGGTGTAGCCAGTAATGCCGATGATGTAGGTGAAGTCCCTGATCGGATCCCAGTCCACCTTCTGGATGTGGGGAACACGGAACGCGCTCACCGGCAGCTGGGCCAGCGTGTAGCCGTCGGGCTGCGCCGTCTTCGCCATGTTGGCTGGCCCGAGCATGCCGCTCGCGCCGGGCCTGTTCTCGACCACGATGTTCTGGCCGACATGCCTGGCGGCGATCTGCGCGAATGCGCGCATGTGCGTGTCGGTCGAGCCGCCGGGCGGCCAGGGACAGATCAGCGTGATGGGTTTGGTGGGAAAGCTCTGCGCAAGCGCCAGCAGCGGCGCGGTGGTCGCGGCAACAGCAGCAAACGCGCAGGCGGCGAAAAACGCCGTTCTCAGCGCCGGGTTCCTCATCGAGTTCTCCTCCTCGCGTTGGTGCGGGGAATTATATCCTCTAGAATCGCTCCTCCATGCTCGATATTCACCGCAGCGCCCTGGCTCAAGAGACGGGCCAAGCTGGGCGTTTCGCTGTTAACCCCGGAGTAACCCCATGCTCGATGCCTACCTCTACGACGGACTGCGTTCCCCCATCGGCCGGCACGCCGGCAAACTCGCGGGCCTGCGCCCGGACGACCTGGCCGGCGAAATGATCGCCGAGGTGGTCAGGCGCAACGGCGTGAAGCCCGAGGATATCAGCGACGTGATCCTCGGCTGCGTCACGCAGGCCGGCGAGGATTGCCGCAACGTGGCGCGCTTCGCCACGCTGATGGCGGGACTGCCGCCCACCGTGCCGGGGGTCACCGTCAACCGCTTGTGCGCCTCGGGCCTGCAGGCGGTGACCGACGCGGCGCGCGCGATTACCGCGGGCGAAGGCGATCTCTATATCGCCGGCGGCGTCGAAAGCATGTCGCGGGCGCCATTCGTGATGGCGAAGGCGGAATCGCCCTACTCGCGCGACGTGAAGATGTACGACACCACCATCGGGTCCCGCTTTACCAATCCGCGCTTCCGGAAGATGTACGGCGACCAGGCGATGCCCGAGACCGGCGACAACGTCGCGAAGGAATTCGGCGTCTCGCGCGAGCAGGCCGACGAATTCGCGCTCGGCTCGCAGAAGAAATACGCGAAGGCGGAAGCCGAGGGTTTCTACAAGGGAGAAATCCTTCCGGTGACCCTGCCGAGCAGGAAGAAGGATGCGCCGCCCACGGTCGTCACGCAGGACGAGCATCCCCGCCGCGACTCCACCATGGAATCGCTGGCGAAGCTCAAGCCTTTGTATGAAGGCGGCGTGGTCACCGCGGGCAACGCCTCGGGGGTGAATGATGGCGCCGCCGCCTTGATCATTGCAAGCAGGAAATGGGGCGAAAAGAACGGCAAGAAGCCGATCGCGAAGATCCTCTCGGCCGCCTCCGCCGCGGTGGAGCCGCGCATCATGGGCGTCGGCCCCGCCTACGCCATCCCGAAGGCGCTCGAGCGCGCGAAGCTCTCGCTCAAGGACATGGACGTCATCGAGATCAACGAGGCCTTCGCCAGCCAGGTGCTCGGCTGCCTGGCGCTGATGAAGGTGGACTTCAAGGATCCGCGCGTCAATCCGAACGGCGGCGCCATCGCCATCGGCCATCCGCTCGGCTGCTCGGGCGCGCGCCTCGCGCTGACCGTGTCGCGGCAGTTGAAGGAAACGGGCGGCCAGTACGCCGCGGTGTCGCTGTGCATCGGCGTCGGGCAGGGCCTTGCGGTCATCCTGGAGCGCGTGAAATGAAACGGGAAAAACTGAAAGCCAAATTCTCCTGGGAAGATCCGCTGCTGCTCGACCAGCAGCTCACCGAGGACGAGCGCATGGTGCGCGACGCCGCCCGCGCCTACTGCCAGGACAAGCTGGCGCCGCGCGTGCTCGACGCGTTCCGGCACGAGAAAACCGATCCGAAGATTTTTGCCGAAATGGGCGCGCTGGGCCTGCTCGGGCCCACGATCCCCGAGCAATACGGCGGGCCCGGCCTGAACTACGTCAGCTACGGCCTGATCGCGCGCGAGGTCGAGCGCGTGGACTCGGGCTACCGCTCGATGATGAGCGTGCAGTCCTCGCTCGTCATGGTGCCGATCTTCGAATTCGGTAACGACGCGACGAAGCAGAAATACCTGCCCAAGCTCGCCAGTGGCGACTGGATCGGCTGCTTCGGCCTCACCGAGCCCAACCACGGCTCCGATCCGGCCTCGATGGTGACGCGCGCCAAGAAAACCAAAGGCGGCTACAGTCTCAGCGGTTCGAAGATGTGGATTTCCAATTCTCCGATCGCCGACGTATTCGTGGTTTGGGCAAAAGATGACGAGGGCGCTATCCGGGGTTTCGTGTTGGAAAAACAATTTAAGGGATTGAGCGCACCAGTCATTCACGGCAAAGTAGGCCTGCGCGCCTCCATCACCGGCGAGATCGTGATGGACGGCGTCTTCTGCCCCGAGGAAAACGCGTTCCCTGACGTGCGCGGCCTGAAGGGGCCCTTCACTTGCCTCGACTCGGCGCGCTACGGCATCGCCTGGGGCGCACTCGGCGCCGCCGAGGACTGCTGGCACCGCGCGCGCCAGTACGTGCTCGACCGCAAGCAGTTCGGCCGGCCGCTCGCCGCCAACCAGCTGATCCAGAAAAAGCTCGCCGACATGCAGACCGAAATCACCCTCGGCCTGCAGGGCTGCCTGCGCCTCGGGCGCATGAAGGACGAAGGCAGCGCCTCGGTCGAGATCACCTCGATCATGAAGCGCAACTCCTGCGGCAAGTCGCTCGACATCGCCCGTCTCGCACGCGACATGATGGGCGGCAACGGCATCTCGGATGAATTCGGCGTCGCGCGCCACCTCGTCAACCTGGAAGTGGTGAATACCTACGAAGGCACCCACGACATCCACGCCCTCATTCTCGGACGCGCGATGACCGGGATCCAGGCTTTCAGCTAGGCATCCGTGCGCGCATTGCGCCACCGGGAGCGACACCGCACTGAACGCATCGGCTGGCTGCGCGCCGCGGTGCTGGGCGCGAACGACGGCATCGTTTCGACCGCCAGCCTGGTGCTCGGTGTTGCCGCCGCGCAGGCGACTCACAGCAGCATCATGCTCGCCGGCATCGCCGGTCTTGTGGCGGGAGCCATGTCGATGGCCGCGGGCGAGTATGTGTCCGTCCATTCGCAGGCGGACACCGAAAACGCGGATCTGGAGCGCGAGCGGAAGGAGATCAAGGCAGATCGCCTCGGCGAGCGCAATGAGCTTGCGGCGATCTACGTCGCCCGCGGCCTTGACCGCGCGCTTGCAAAGCAGGTCGCCGATCAACTCATGGCGCACGATGCGCTTGGCGCGCATGCGCGCGACGAGCTCGGCATCTCC
>JBBPIU010000032.1:5551-26572 GCA_038040245.1 Pseudomonadota bacterium
TCCAGGCGGCGCTTGCGTCGGCCGGCAGTTTCGCCGTGGGCGCCGCCCTGCCTCTGGTGGTCACGGCCATCGTGCCGGAGGCGAACCTGTTCCCGGTTGTCTCCGGAACGTCGCTGCTATTCCTCGCACTGCTGGGCGCCCTGGCCGCGCGCGCCGGCGGCGCCGGCGTGGCCGTCGGTGCATTGCGCGTCACGTTCTGGGGCGCGCTTGCCATGGCGGCGACTGCCGGCGTCGGAACTCTTTTCGGAACGGTTGTATGAACCTCTTCGATCGCCTGCTCGCGGCGGTCTGCCTCGCCTTGCCGCTGTGCGCAGCGGCGCAGCAGGGCCTGCCGGCCAACGGGCTGTTCCTGATCGCGAAGCCGACGCTGGTCGATCCGAGTTTCGCGAAAACGGTGGTGCTCGTCACGCAGACGGAAGACGCGAGCACGGTGGGCGTGATCATCAACCGGCCGAGCGAGCTTAAGCTGTCGCAATTTCTTTCGCAGGAGTTTGCGACGCAGAACTACCGCGAACCGATCTACATCGGCGGCCCGATCATGCGCCAGGCGATCGTCTCGGTGTTCCGTTCTGAAACCGTGCCCGCTGCGGCGGCGTTCCACGTCCTGAAGAACATCTACCTGACGATGCACCCGGACAACATCAAGCTGCTGCTGGCCGCCCCCGGGGCGCAATACCGGCTTTACGCCGGATTCGCGGGTTGGGCGCCGCGCCAGCTCGAGAGCGAGTTCGTGCGCGACGGCTGGTACGTGCTGCCGGCGGACGAGGCGATGCTGTTTCGCATAAGCGCCGAAGGGCTGTGGGAGGAACTGGTGGAAAGAGCGGCGCGGCGCGGCCCCCGGACGCACAATTCAGGCGTTACAATATTCGCGAAATGGTCCGCACCATGCGACTGTTGATTACCCTCGCCGTTCTCGCCTGCGCGGCGCCTTGGTCCACGCCTGCGCTGGCGCAGGAAGAGGAATCGGCAATGCTGCTGGTGGCGCACCCCGCCTTCCGCGACCTCGATTACCGCCAGACTGTGCTGCTTGCAGCACCCGGGCCAAACGGCGGCCACGTTGGCGTGATCCTCAACCGCCCCACCCGCCGCCCGCTCAGCAGCCTGTTCCCCGAACACGAGCCGTCGAAAAAGGTGATCGATCCGGTGTACTACGGCGGACCGTTTTCGCGCGGCGCCCTGGTGGCGCTGGTCAAGACAGACGCGGCGCCCGGCGCCGGTTCGGTGCAACTGATGAAGAACCTCTACATGGCGTTCCGCATCAATACCATCGACCAGGTCATCGAGTCGAAGCCGAACGACGCGCGCTACTACGTCGGCTACGTCGGCTGGCGGCCGGGCGAACTGAAGGCCGAGATCGAACGCGGCATATGGTCGGTGCTGAGCGCCGACATGGATGTGGTCTTCCGCAAGGACATGGAAGGCCTGTGGGAGGAAATGCTCCAGCAGACCCGGCGAATTCGCGCCCAATTTGACGGGAGGGGGTGCGGGGGAACCGAGGGGTTCCCCTGCTCCGGTTACGCCGCCGCTTTTGCCGGGACTTTCTCGAACGTCGTCCTGCCGCCCCGGTAGTCCACCCGGATCGCGTCCTTGGGCGCGAAGCGCCCTTCCAGGATTGCCTTCGCCAGCGGGTTCTCGATCTGCGACTGGATCGCGCGCTTGAGCGGCCGCGCGCCGTAGACCGGGTCGAAGCCGGCTTTGGCGATCTGCGCGACCGCGGCGTCGGTGATATCGAAGCCGTAGTCCATCTTCGACAGGCGCGCCGCGAGGTACTTCAGCTGGATCCTGGCGATCGCGCGGATGTTGTCGTCGGCAAGGCTGTGGAACACCACCATCTCGTCGATGCGGTTGACGAACTCGGGCCGGAAATGGGTCTTCACCTCGGCCATCACCGCGACCTTCACCGCGCCGTAGTCGTAGTCGGATGCGCTGAGCGCCATCGACTGGATCATCTGTGAGCCGAGATTCGAGGTCATGACGATCACCGTGTTCTTGAAATCCACGGTGCGGCCCTGGCCGTCGGTCATGCGGCCTTCGTCCAGCACCTGCAGCAGCGCATTGAACACGTCCGGGTGCGCTTTCTCGATTTCGTCGAACAGGATCACCGAGTACGGTTTCCTGCGCACCAGCTCGGTGAGCTGGCCGCCCTCGTCATAGCCGACATAGCCCGGCGGCGCGCCGATCAGGCGCGACACCGAATGCTTTTCCATGTACTCGGACATGTCGATGCGGATCAGGTGGTCCTCCGAATCGAACAGGAACGCAGCGAGCGCTTTGCAGAGCTCGGTCTTGCCTACTCCTGTCGGTCCTAAAAATAAAAAGCTTCCATAAGGCCGATTCGGATCAGACAGCCCCGAGCGCGAGCGCCGGATCGCGTCCGACACCAGCCGCACGGCCTCGTCCTGGCCGACCACGCGCTCGTGCAGGCGGTCTTCCATCTTCAGCAGCTTCTCCCGTTCGCCCTGCATCATCTTGGACACCGGAATGCCGGTCGCACGCGACACCACCTCGGCGATCTCCTCCGCGCCGACCTGCGTGCGGACAAGTTTCGCTTTAATCGGTTTGTCCTGATTTTTCAGCTGAGATTCAAGAGCCGGAATTTTTCCGTACTGGATCTCGGACATTTTCTGCCAGTCGCCCTTGCGCCTGGCGTCGTCCATCTGCAGGCGCAGCTTCTCCAGCTCTTCCTTGACGTGCTGGCTGCCGGCGACCTGCGCCTTCTCCGCCTTCCAGATCTCCTCGAGATCGGAGTACTCCTTCTCGAGCTTCTCTATTTCGTCCTCGATCAATGAGAATCTCTTGCGCGAAGACTCGTCCTTTTCCTTGCGCACCGCCTCGCGCTCGATGCGCAGCTGGATCAGCCGCCGCTCGAGCCGGTCCATCGACTCGGGCTTGGAGTCTATTTCCATCTTGATGCGCGCCGCCGCCTCGTCCATCAGGTCGATCGCCTTGTCGGGCAGGAAACGGTCGGTAATGTAGCGCTGCGAGAGTTCGGCCGCGGCGACGATCGCCGGGTCGGTGATCTCGACGCCGTGGTGCACTTCGTAGCGCTCCTGCAGGCCGCGCAGGATGGCGATGGTCGCCTCCACCGTCGGCTCGCCCACCAGCACCTTCTGGAAGCGGCGCTCCAGCGCCGCGTCCTTCTCGACGTACTTGCGGTACTCGTCCAGGGTGGTCGCGCCCACGCAATGCAGTTCGCCGCGCGCGAGCGCGGGCTTGAGCATGTTGCCCGCGTCGATCGCGCCTTCGGCCTTGCCGGCGCCGACCATGGTGTGCAGCTCGTCGATGAAGACGATGGTGCTGCCTTCGTCCTGCGCCAGTTCCTTCAGCACCGACTTGAGCCGCTCCTCGAATTCGCCGCGGTATTTGGCGCCGGCGAGCAAGGACGCCATGTCGAGCACCAGGACGCGCTTGCCCTTGAGGGACTCGGGAACTTCGCCATTGACGATGCGCTGCGCCAGGCCCTCGACGATCGCGGTCTTGCCCACGCCGGGCTCGCCGATCAGCACCGGGTTGTTCTTGGTGCGCCGCTGCAGGATCTGGATGCAGCGCCGGATCTCGTCGTCGCGGCCGATCACCGGGTCGAGCTTGCCCAGCCGGGCGCGCTCGGTGAGATCGAGGGTGTACTTCGCCAGCGCCTGCCTTTGACTTTCATCTGTTTGTGAAGAAATTTTCTCGCCCCCCCGGACCTGCTCAACCGCCTTTTCGAGGGGTGATTTCGTGAGTCCGGAAGACTTCAAAAGTTTCCCTATTTCCCCCTTGTCGGCGGCGCAGGCGAGCAGGAACAGCTCGGAGGCGATGTACTGGTCGCCGCGCTTCTGCGCGTCCTTGTCGGCGACATTGAGCAGGTTGCCGAGGTCGCGCGAGACATGCACTTCGCCCGGCGTCCCCTCTACCTTGGGCAGCCGGCCGATCGCCTGGGTCAGGGCCTGCTTGAGCGCATTCGGATTGCCGCCCGCCTTGGCGACGAGTGAAGCAACACCGCCGTCCTCCTGGTTCAGGAGGGCGAGCAGCAGGTGCTGGGGCTCGATCTGCTGGTGGTCGCGGCCGAGCGCGAGGCTCTGGGCCTCGGCAAAGGCCTCCTGCAGCTTGGTGGTGAATTTGTCGTATCGCATCGCGCTGATCTCAAAAGTCTTTTACCTGACGCCAGATGGGGGCTTGTTGACCGAAATCAAGCCGCCATCGGCTATCGCGCGGGCACCCGGACCAGCCCCATCAGGATCAGCGCCGTGACAGAAAACGCCGCGCCGGCGTAGAACGTCGCGGCGGAACCGACCGTGTCCCAAAGCAGACCGGCGAGCACGCTTGCAATGAGCATCGCCACGCCGCATGCGAGGTTGAAGATGCCGAAGGCCGTGCCGCGCAGATGCGCCGGCGCGGTGGCGGCCACCATCGTCGCGAGCACGCCTTGGGTCAGGCCCATGTGCAGTCCCCAGAGCGCGACGCCGGCGGCGACCGCTGCCAAGCCCTGCGCCAACGCGAGGACGACGTCGGCGGCGATCAGCGTCACGAGCCCAGCGCCGAGCAGCTTGAGGTTGCTCATGCGGTCGGCGAGATTGCCCACCGGGTACGCGGTCGCGGCATACACCAGGTTCATGACCACGAGCACCAGCGGCGCGAACGCGTCGGGCAGCCCCTGCTGTTGCGCCCGCAGGATGAGAAACGCCTCGCTGAAGCGCGCGAGCGTGAAGACCGCGCCAAAGAGCACCACCAGCCAGAACGCCCGCTCCAGTTCGCGCGCCGAATGCCAGCCGATGGCGGCGGCCCGCGGGCGGCCGGCGGCGCCCGGGCCCGGCTCCTCGACCCCGAACACGAGCAGCAGCACCGCGATCGCGGCGGGAATCACCGCGAACCAGAACACGGTCCGGAAATCTCCCGCCCAGAGCAGCATCAAGCCGATAGCAAGCAGCGGGCCGAGAAACGCGCCGACGGTATCCAGCGACTGGCGCAGGCCGAAGGCGGCGCCCCGGATCTCCGGCGGCGCCAGGTCCGCCACCAGGGCATCGCGAGGCGCGCCGCGAATTCCTTTGCCGATCCGGTCCATGAACCGGGCCGCGAGCACCCAGTTCACGGAAAACGCAAGAGCGAACAGCGGCTTGGCAAGCGCGCCCAAGCCATATCCGAACACTGCCAGCGCCTTGCGCTTGCCGAAGTAGTCGCTGATCGCGCCCGAAAACACCTTGACGATCATGGCGGTCGCTTCGGCAACGCCTTCGACGATCCCCACCGCCAGGGCGGTTGCGCCAAGGCTGGAGACCATGAACACCGGCAGCAGGCTGTGGATCAGCTCCGAGGAAATATCCATGAACAGGCTCACGAAGCCGAGCATCCAGATGCTGCGCGGGATGCGTGAAGGTGCTTTGGCCTCTGGCGCGGAACTCAGGTGATTGCCCGGTAGGTCAGTATTCCAAGAAACGTCGCGACGATGGAGCCGAACAGATGCGTTCCGGAATGAATCGCCGCCGCGCCGTAGCGCCCCACCATCAGCAGTTCGACCGATTCGGCGGAGAACGCCGAAAACGTGGTCAGCGCACCGAGAAAGCCCGTGATGCAGGCGAGCCGCCACTCAGGCGCGAGCGCGGTATTGGCGGAAAAAAAGGCGACGCCGAGTCCGACCAGGTAACCGCCGGCGACGTTCGCAGTCAGCGTGCCAAGGGGAAGATTCGGATTCGCCGGATTGAGCCACGTGGCAAGGCCCCAGCGCAGCCATGCTCCGAATACCGCGCCGATCGCCACCGCGAAGAAGCCCGAGGCCATCATTTCCAGCGCTCCGCCGCCGTGTCGTCCGCGCTCTTCGCCTCCACCCAGCGCGCTCCTTCGGCGGTCTGTTCCTTCTTCCAGAACGGCGCCTGGGTCTTGAGGTAGTCCATGATGAATTCGCACGCGGCGAAGGCGTCGCCGCGGTGGCCGCCCGCCACCGCGACCAGCACGATCTGGTCGTTCGGCAAAAGAGCGCCGTAGCGGTGGATCACGGTGCAGTCGATCACCTGCCAGCGGGATTTCGCGTCGTCGACGATCTTCGCGATCGCGCGCTCGGTCATGCCCGGATAGTGCTCAAGGGTCATCGCGACCTCGCGCACCAGGCCGACGAAGCTCGCGACCGCGCCAATGCTGCTGTGCCTTGAAACGTTTCTTATTTCAAGGCCCGCATCGAAATCTTCGGTCTGAACCGAGATCTTCATCCGCCGGTCACCGGAGGGAAAAACGCGACCTCATCGCCTGCCTTGATCGCCGCCGCCGGCGGCACCATGTCCTGGTTCACGGCCGTGCGCAGCAGCTTCGAGTCCGCAAGGGCGTCGGCCCAGGCGCCGCCCCGCGACCGCAGGTGGGAACGCAGGTCGGCGATGGTGGCCACGTTCGCGGGAAGATCGATGTCCTCGGCGTCCTTGCCGAGCTTTTCCCGCACGCTCGCGAAATAGAGAACCTTCACTTTCACGCGAATATCACCTGTATAGCTCCGAGTACGGCAGGAAGCGGACGCGGTCGCCCCTCCGAATCGCGCACCCCACCGGGTTATCCACCAATCCGTCCGCCCAGGCCGTCGAGGTCAGCACCGCCGAGTCCTGCGTCGGGTAGAGATCGAGCCCACCCTGCGCGTTCCATTTTACGCGCAGGAATTCGCGCCGCGCGTCGGGCTGCAGCCAGTCGAAATCGGCTCGAACGTCGATAAAACGCGGTGCCACATTCATCACTCCTTGCGTTTTCAGCAGGAAGGGCCGGACGAAGATCAGGAAGGTGACGAAGCTGGATACCGGATTGCCTGGCAGTCCGATGAATGCCGCTTCTTTTACCTTGCCAAAGGCCAAAGGCCTGCCGGGTTTCATCGCGATTTTCCACATCAGCAGCGACCCCTCGGCCTCCACTGCCGGCTTGACGTGGTCCTCGTCGCCCACCGACACCCCGCCGGAGGTCACGATGATGTCGTTCTCACCCGCGGCGCGCCGCAATACTTCGCGCGTCGCCTCCAGTTTGTCGGGCACGATGCCGTAGTCGCGCACTTCGCAGCCGAAGGCGCTCGCCAGGCCGTTCAGCGTGAAGCGGTTGGAGTTGTAGATCCGCCCGGGCGGCAGCGGGTCGCCCGGCATCACCAGTTCATCACCGGTGAAGAAGAGCCCGAGCCGGACCTTGCGGTATACCGGCAGCGTTTTGATGCCGACCGAGGCTGCCAACCCGGTGTCCTGCGGCAACAGGCGCTTGCCCGCCGCCAGCACCGCGCCGCCCTTGCGGATGTCGCTGCCGGTGCGGCGAATCCACTCGCCGGCCTTGGGGTTCTTTTTTATTGTTACTGCTTCTTTTTCCGATACACAAAACTCCTGCATGACGATGGCATCGGCACCTGCAGGAACGGGCGCACCCGTGAAGATCCGTGCCGCTGTGCCCGGTTCCAGCGGCTTGCCGACCGAGCCCGCGGCAATGCGCTGCGCCACCCGGAGTTTCGTGTCCGGGCCTTTCAGGTCGCCGAGGCGCAGCGCGTAGCCGTCCATGGCGCTGTTGTCCATCGGCGGCACGTCCATGGCCGAGGTCTGCGCCTGCGCGAGGACGCGGTTCACCGCCGCCATGGTCGGCACCTGCTCGATCTCGGCTACGGGCTTGGCGCCGGCGAGCAGGGTCTCGAGCGCCTCGTCCACGGAAAGGAGTCCCTTGTTCATGCGAGTTTCAGGTGAGCGAGAATGAAGCTGGCAATGGTTTCGTGCGCGTTCAGGTCCAGCAGCGGCAGCCTCGCGTCGATTTTCGCATCGCTCGCCACGGCGACGATGTGCGGATCGTTCGGGTGCAGCAGCGCCTCGCCGGTCTCGGCGCGCCATACCTCGAGCTTGGGGATGGGCGCGTACTTGTAACCCTCGACAATCAGCAGGTCACAGGGCGAGAAGTGCCGGATCTGCTCCTCGAACGAAGGTTCCTGGGCGCCGCGCAGCTCGTGCATCAGCACCCAGCGCCGCGATGAGGTGACCAGCACCTCCATCGCCCCCGCATGCCGGTGGCGGTAGGAGTCCTTGCCCGGATGGTCGACGTCGAAGCTATGGTGCGCGTGCTTGATCAGCGAAACGCGCAGGCCGCGCTTCACGAACAGCGGAATCAGCTTCTCGATGAGCGTCGTTTTGCCGCTGCCGGACCAACCAGCGAACCCAAATGTCTTCATAGTTAGATGGTCGCGCCACCGCAGGAACTGCCCGCGCCTGCAGTGCAGCCCAGGCAATGGTCGTCGAAGCGGATGCGCCGCCCGAGTGCACGGTCGAAATCGAAGTTGAAAATGCTGAGCGCCTTGCCGCGCGCGTCCACCGCATCCATTTCCAGCATCTGGTTGAAATCGCAGTCGTAGACCCTGCCGTCGTGGCCGACGCTGATCAGGCTGCGGCACATCACGCCCTCGGCCGCCGCCGGATTGAATGCAGCCAGCAGCTTTTCCATGTACGCCTCGTACTGCCCGGACTTGTCCAGGTGCAGCTTGAATCGGTTGATCGGCATATTGGTGATGGTGTAAAGGCGGTTGAACACCAGCCCGAACTTGTCCTTCAGCTCCCGCTTGTAGTCGGCCTCCAGCCCCGCCTGCGCCGCAGGCAGGTAGGGACCCACCGGGTTGTACACCAGGTTCAGCGCGAGGCCGCTACCCTCGACGCCATAGCCGAGGGTATTCAGGCGTTTCATCGCCTCCATGCTCTTCTTGAATACGCCCGAACCGCGCTGCGCGTCGGTGAAGTACTCCTGGTAGTAGGGCAGCGAGGAGATCACCTCGACGCGGTTCTTCGCGAAGAACCGCGGCAGGTATTCCTTGTTTTCGCCGGTCTGCGGATGACCGTCCAGCTGCACCGTCAGGTTGTGCCGCACCATGACGTGCTTGCGCAGTGCCACCGCCCGCTCGACGAACGCATCGAAACCGGGATGCAGCTCGGGCGCGCCGCCCGTGATGTCGAGCTTCGTGATCTGCGGATGCCGCTCCAGTACCTCCAGGCATTTGGCCACGCCATCCGGCGACAGCATCTCGCGGCGCGCGGGCGAGGCATCCACATGGCAGTGGCGGCAGACCTGGTTGCACAGCTTGGTGATGTTGACCTGCAGCGTGTCGATGGATATTGGCGGCAGGTCGATGCGGCGCGCGCGCAGCAACCCCTCGAAGTCGTACTTCGACGGCGGCGGCGCGACCTTCAGCTGGACGACAGTTCTCAAAGGACCAATTTCTTCAGGTGGTTCTGCATCTGCACCGAGTGCACCAGCGTGATCCCGGCCTGCATGACCGCCGCGACGTGCACCGCCTCCATCATCTGCTCCGGGTTGGCGCCCGTCTCGAGACATTGCGTAGTGTAGGCGTCGATGCAATAGGGGCATTGCTGGGCGTGCGACACGGCCAGCGCGATCAGCGCTTTCTCGCGCTTGCTCAGCGCGCCGTCGGTGCCGGTAACGTCGCCGTAATACTTGAAGAAGGCATCCGCCAGCCCCTTCGCATGCTGGCCGATGTCGCCGAATTTCTTGAGGTCTTCCGATTCGTAATAGTTGCTCATGTTCGTCCTGTAAGAAAGGCGCAATCTATACCAGAACCATCTTGCCGCCGGCGATTACGAGAACCACCGCCAGGACTCGCCGGATGAGCGGATTGGCGAAGCGCCGGCTGCCGTACTCCGCGCCCGCCCAGCCTCCCAGAAGCACCGCCGCCATCAGCCACCACGCATAGTCGGGCGGGAGGGTGGGATTCCTTACAAAACCGGCCGCCAGCGCCGCGAGCGAATTGACGAGGATGAAGGGCGCGGCGACCGCGGAGGTCTGCTTGGTCCCCGCCCAACCGAACAGCAGCAGCAGCGGGCTGAGGAAGATGCCGCCGCCCACGCCGGTCAGCCCGGAGAGCACGCCCAGCACCGCACCGATGGCCATCGCGAGCGCAATGGGAATCCGCCGCACCGGCCGCAATTCCTCGCCGGCCCGCGCGCTCCACCAGAGCTGCCAACCCGCGTATAGCAGCACCAGCCCGACGAGGATCTTGTAGGCGGTGCCCGGCAGGGTGATCGCCCCACCCAGGTACGCGGCCGGAATCGAGGCCACCGCGAACGGCCAGAACAGCGGCCAGCTAAAGTGGCCCGCGCGGTAGAACTTGAGCGTCGCAATGGCCGACACCAGCACATTGAGCTGCAGCGCAATGGGCCGCATCTCGGCGGGCGCGATGCCCGCGATCGCCATGGCCGCGATATACGCCGACGCGCCGCCGTGGCCGACCGAGGCATAGAGAAACGCGGCCACCAGCATGCCCGAGGCGAGCAGGACGATGAGCGACGGGTCCACGGCTGGCGAATCTCACCTTTTCGCGTTAGGGAAGAAAAGCTGTTCGCCGCCGATCTTATACTCCGCTATCGCTTTCTGGCCGTCGGGTGAAATCACCCAATCGACGAAGGCCTGGCCCATTTCTTTCTTGATGTGGGGATGCTTGGCGGGATTCACCAGAATGACGCCGTACTGATTGAACAGGCGCCGGTCGCCTTGCACCGAGATCACCAGATCGCCGCGGTTCTTGAAGGAAAGCCAGGTGCCACGATCGGTCAACGCGTAGGCGTTCATTCCGGCCGCGGTATTCAGCATCGGTCCCATGCCGGAGCCGGTATCGCGGTACCAAGGCCCTTTGTCCTTCGCTATGTCGATGGCGGCGGCTTTCCACAGTTCGAGTTCCGCGAAATGCGTGCCGCTCTTGTCCCCTCGCGAAGCAAATGGCGCCTGCGCCGCCTTGACCTTCTGCAGAGCCGCGACGATGTCCTTGCTGCCGCCGACCTTTGCCGGGTCGGACTTCGGTCCGACCAGCACGAAGTCGTTGTACATGACCTCGAAGCGCTGCACGCCGTAGCCTTCGGCGACGAACTTCTTCTCGAGCGGCTTGGCGTGGACGAACACGACGTCGGCATCGCCCCGCTTCCCCATGTCGAGCGACTGCCCCGTGCCGAGCGCCACCACGCGGACCTGGATGCCGGTTTTCTGCTCGAAAATCGGCAGCAGGTGCCTGAACAAGCCAGACTGCTCGGTCGACGTTGTGGAAGCCACGGTAATGAAGCGTTGTTGTGCTTCTATCGAAAAAGAAAAACACAAAGAAAGCGCCAAAAAGAATCTCATCAAGTCCACGGCAATTCTCCTTTGACGAATGCCGCCGCTTCCGCGGAGGCGGGTTGCCTGAAAAATGTGTCCACCGCAGCGCGTTCGACCAGGCGGCCCTGATGGATGAACAGCACCTCGTCGCCAAGGCGCCGTGCCTGCCCGAGGTTGTGCGTCGACATGACGATCTTCGTGCCCGACGCATCGAAAGCCTTGATCACGTTTTCGATCTCGCGCGTTGCGCCCGGATCCAGGTTCGCGGTCGGCTCGTCGAGAAACAGCACTGCGGGATGCAACGCCCAGGCGCGCGCCAGCGCGAGGCGCTGCTGCTCGCCGCCCGAGAGCACGCGAGCAGGCCGATCCGCCACGTCCACGAGGCCCACCTCGCGCAGCGCCTCCATCGCCTGCCGCTCGCGCTCGGCGGCCGGGACGCGCGCGAGTTCCAGCGCGTAGAGGATGTTGGCAAGCGCCGAACGGCGCAGCATCACCGGGCGCTGGAACACCATCGCCTGCCCGCGTCGCACCCGTTCCGCGCCCTGCTCGCGCCATGCGATCTCCCCCGAGGTCGGCCTGAGCAGGCCGTGCATCAGGCGCATCAGGACGCTTTTCCCGGCGCCGTTGGCGCCCAGGATGATGGTGGTCGGGCCCGCCGCGATCTCGGCCGAGATGCCGTCGATGATGCTGCGCCCGCCCGCCGCGAACCGCACTTCGCGCAACGTCAGGGGAAGGATGCTGTGCGCGCCGGACATCAGCCGTAGCGCCGCTGGGCGGCTTCCTTGATGAGGTGGGCCGCTGCGTTCAGCACGATTACCAGCGCGATCAGGATGAAGCCCAGCGACAAGGCGAGCGGCAGGTCGCCCTTCGAGGTCTCAAGCGCGATGGTGGTGGTCATCACGCGGGTGACGCCGTCGATGTTGCCGCCGACGATGATCACCGCGCCGACCTCGGCGAGCGCCCGCCCCAGCCCCGCCAGCACTGCGGTCACCAGCGAAAACCGGATGTCCCAGACCAAGGTCAGCGCCGCGCGCAGGCCGTCCGCCCCCAGCGAACGCAGCTGCTCCTCGTATTCGACCCAGGCATCTTCCACCGACTGGCGGCAGAGTGCGGCGATGATCGGCAGCACCAGGATGGTCTGCGCGATCACCATCGCCGGAGGCGTGAACAGCAATCCCATTTCGCCCAGCGGTCCCGCGCGCGACAGCAGCAGGTAAACCAGCAGGCCCACCACGACCGGCGGCAACCCCATCAGCGCGTTCAGCAGCACGATCAGCGCGCGCCGTCCCGGGAAGCGCCCGACCGCGATCGCCGCGCCGAGCGGAAGCCCGAGCAGCGCCGCCAGCAGCACCGCCGAGAGGCTCACCGCCAGGCTGAGCGCCACGATGCCGCCGAGCATGGGGTCGCCCGCAGCCATTAGCCCGATGGCGCCGCGAACCGCTTCGCCGAGCGTCGACATAGTTATGTTTTATTTTGCATATTAGTTCGTTCAATATGACTGTATTCGAGCACTAGCAGACCGATAAACAGGCATGAGCTTACATATATAGGCCCGGAGATCGACCTGAAGCGAAAGCGGAGGGGTTGACCGCGCTTGCGCGGTGCTTGACAGCCGCGCGGTCTTGCGTGCATCCTTCGCGCCTCGGGGATCGCAGGCTCCCCGTTTCCACAAGACGCCGGTGCGTCCAAGCTCTGCAGGACTCTTAAGGAGAGAGCCATGGACGCACCTGCAATCTCAGCCGCTTCCCTTCGTCAGTCTCTTGCATCCGGCCGGCCGCCGCTCGTCATCGACGTGCGCAAGAACGAACCCTTTCAGGAAGCGGCGGACCTTATTCGCGGTGCGCTGCGGCGCGATCCGCTGCGTGTCGCCGAGTGGAGCAAAAGCCTCCCTAGCGAGGCCGACGTAGTCGTTTACTGCGTCCACGGCCACGCAGTGAGCCAAGGCGCGGCCAAGGCGCTGGGCGCGAGGTACCTGGAAGGCGGCATCGAGGCCTGGCGCGCGTCCGGCGGAGAGCTGTTCGGCAAACCAAAAGGCGCGAGTTCCCGCTGGGTGACGCGCGAGCGGCCCAAGATCGACCGCATCGCCTGCCCGTGGCTGGTGACGCGGTTTATCGATCCGGACGCCGAGTTCCTGTATGTGCCGACATCCGAGGTGAAGCGGGTGGCAAGCGAGCGCGAGGCCGTGCCTTACGACATCCCCGACGTCGAGTTCACGCACCAAGGCGAGCTGTGCAGCTTCGACGCCTTCCTCACCTGCTACCGGCTGAAAGACCCCGCGCTGGACGAGCTCGCGCTGATCGTGCGCGGCGCCGACACCAACCGGCTCGACCTAGCGCCGCAGGCTGCGGGACTCGCGGCCATCTCCCTTGGGTTATCTCTTAATTACAAAAATGATCATGAAATGCTGGAGCGAGGCATGACCATATACGACGCCCTGTACGCGTGGTGCAAGAAAGGCAAGGCCGATGTGCACACCTGGAACCCGGAGGCCTACAAATGAAACTGGCGATCCTTCCCCTGCCTTTCGATCCGGCGCGGCTGCGTGGCCTCTCGGAGCGTCTCCTGCAGTCGCACCACCAGAACAACTACGCGGGGGCAGTCAAAAGGCTGCACGCGATCCGCGCGCAACTCGCCGCGCTCGACTGGACGGCGGCACCGGGCTTCGTCATCAACGGCCTGAAACGCGAGGAACTGGTCGCGGCCAACTCCATGGGTCTGCATGAACTGTACTTCGCAAGCCTCGGCGGCGACGGCGTGGTGAAAGCATCCGGCAAGCCGGCCGGTTTCACCGTAGGCATGAATCGCGATTTTGGCACCATCGAACGATGGCGCGCCGAATTCATGGCGCTCGCGACGGCCATGGGCGGGGGCTCGGGCTGGGCTCTTTTCTCCTGGTCTGCACGCGAAAACCGCCTGCTCAACCACTGGGCCGCCGATCACACGCACCTGCTGGCCGGCGCGACACCGCTTCTGGCGCTCGACATGTACGAACACGCCTACCACATGGATTTCGGCGCCAATGCCAAGGCCTACGTCGCGGCATTCATGGAAAACGTCAACTGGGACGGCGTGTCTCTGCGCTATGCGGCGGCCGTCGAGGCATCGACGCCTGCGCTCGCCGCGAATGCCGACGAGGTGCAGCGCTCCGGCAGCATCAAGCGGATCGACGTACGGCGCAAAGGCGGCTATGAGGCGGCGCCGGACATGATCGAGGGCGCGGTCTGGCGGGATCCCGAGCGCGTGGATGATTGGGCGCGCGAGTATGCCGGCGCCGAGGTCGTGGTCTATTGCGTCTACGGACACGAAGTCGGGCAATCGACTGCCGCGCGCCTGCGCGACGCCGGTATTGCTGCACGCTATCTGGCGGGCGGGATCGAGGACTGGAAAGTCGCCAAGCGGCCGCTTCAGCCGAAGGCGGACGAACCATGAGCGGCTCCGGCGCGCCGCCAGCCGTGAGCTTTGCCGAAGCATTCCGCTTCTGGCTGAAGCTGGGTTTCATCAGCTTCGGTGGGCCGACCGGACAGATCGCGATCATGCACCAGGAGCTGGTCGAGCGCCGGCGCTGGATTTCCGAGAACCGCTTCCTGCACGCGCTCAACTACTGCATGGTGCTCCCCGGGCCCGAGGCGCAGCAACTCGCAACCTATATCGGCTGGCTGATGCACCGCACCTGGGGCGGCATCGTCGCCGGAGGACTGTTCGTGCTGCCTTCGGTGTTCATCCTGATCGCCCTGTCGTGGATCTACCTGGCATACGGCAACGTGCCGCTGGTGGCGGGCATCTTCTACGGCATCAAGCCGGCGGTGGTGGCGATCGTGCTCGCGGCCGCCTGGCGCATCGGCCAGCGCGCGCTCAAGCATCCTGCGCTCTGGGGAATCGCCGCAGCGGCTTTCGTCGCGATCTTCGCTTTTGGCGCGCCCTTCCCCGCCATCGTCCTTGCAGCCGGGATTCTCGGCTACCTCGGGGGTCGCTTTTATCCTGGAATTTTCTCTTCTCAAAATGCAAATCACAAAAACCAAGGGACGTACGGGCCCGCGCTGATCGACGACGATACGCCGACGCCTGCGCACGCGCATTTCTCGTGGCAGAAACTGCGGGCCTACGCAGCGACGGGACTCGCGCTGTGGGCGATCGCGATGGGCACGCTCCTGCTGCGATACGGCTGGGAAGGGACACTGACGCAGATGGGCTGGTTCTTCAGCAAAGCCGCACTGCTGACGTTCGGCGGCGCCTACGCGGTACTTCCCTACGTCTACCAGGGTGCGGTCGAGCACTACGGCTGGCTGACCGGACCGCAGATGATCGACGGCCTGGCGCTCGGCGAAACCACCCCCGGACCGCTAATCATGGTGGTGGCCTTCGTCGGCTTCGTCGGCGCCTGGACAAAAGAACTCTTTGGCGGCGACGCGCTGTTCTGGGCCGGCGCCGCGGGCGCGGTGGTGGCGACCTTCTTCACCTTCCTGCCCTCGTTCATCTTCATCTTCATGGGCGCGCCTTTCATCGAGACCACCCACGGCAACATCCGCTTCAGCGCGCCGCTCACCGGGATCACGGCGGCGGTCGTGGGCGTGATCCTGAACCTGGCGGTGTTCTTCGCCTATAACGTGCTTTGGCCGCAAGGAATGGGCGGCCCATTCGACTGGCCATCGGCCGGGATCGGACTGGCAGCCCTGGTCGCGCTGTTCGGGTTCAAGGCCGGAGTGATTCCGGTGATCGGCGCTTGCGCGCTCGCCGGGCTCGCCGTTACGCTGCTGCGCTGAACCCTCTACCGGAGAGAATGCCGATGGCCGCCTACGTGATTGCCGAAGTGAACGTGACCGACCCCGGGCTCTACGACGAATACAGGAAGCTGGTCCCGGCCACGGTAGAGAAATACGGCGGCCGCTTCGCGGTGCGCGGCGGCAAGGTCGAGTCGAAGGAAGGCGGCTGGGCGCCAGCGCGCTTCGTCGTGCTGGAGTTCCCTACGATGGAACAGGCGCGCAAGTGGTACCACTCGCCCGAATATGCACCCGCGCTGGCGCTGCGGCTCAAGGCCGCGAACGCGAAAGTGATCCTGGTTGAAGGTGTCTAGCGCTGCCGGGAACGTTTACCTCGCCAGGGCGATCCGCGACTTCGGCGACGGTTTCGTCGCGATACTTCTCCCGGTCTATCTCACCGCCCTCGGGCTCTCGGCCTTCCAGGTCGGCGTGGTTGCCACGCTGGCGCTGCTGGGTTCGGCGATGCTCACCCTCGCCATCGGGCTTCTCGGCGGGGGCCGCGGCCAACGCGTTCTGCTGCTCGCGGCGTCCGCGCTCATGGCCGCCACGGGACTCGCCTACGCGGCGGCGAGCGACTACGCGATCCTGCTGTTCGTCGCCTTTGCCGGCACGATCAACCCTTCCGGCGGCAGCACCAGCATCTTCGTGCCGCTCGAGCACACGGTATTGTCCGGCGCGGTTGCGCCGGTGGAGAGAACCCGGGCTTTCGCGCGCTACAGCCTGATCGGCGCGCTCGCCGGCGCCTTCGGTTCGCTGCTCGCAGGCACGCCAGAGTGGCTCGCGCCACTTGGCATCGGAATGCTTGCGGCCATCAAGATCATGTTCCTCGCCTACGCCGCCCTCGGCGTGCTCGGCGGTCTCGTATACCGCAGGATCCCCGCCACGCCCCGCATGGCGCGGTCGAATTCGCAACCGCCCCCCGCGCTCGGGCCGTCCCGCCGCATCGTTTACAAACTTGCCGCCCTGTTCAGCATCGACGCCTTCGCGGGTGGTTTTGTCGTCCAGTCAATGCTCGCGCTCTGGCTGTTCGAGCGCTTCGACCTGTCGCTGACCGCGGCAAGCGTGTTCTTCTTCTGGACCGGCACCCTGTCGGCGTTCTCCTTCCCGGTTGCCGCCTGGATCGGATCGCGCATCGGGCTGGTGAACACCATGGTGTTCACGCACATCCCGTCCAGCCTCTGCCTGATTGCCGCCGCCTTCGCGCCTTCGCTCGAATGGGCACTGGGCCTGCTGCTGGTGCGCGCCGCACTGTCGCAGATGGACGTGCCGACCCGGTCCTCATACGTGATGGCCGTGGTCACCGAGGCCGAGCGGCCGGCGGCCGCGAGCGTCACCGCCGTTCCGCGCAGCCTCGCTTCGGCGGCGAGCCCCGCGCTCGCCGGTGCGCTGTTCGCTGCCGGCTATCATGTCTGGCCGCTGCTGCTATGCGGTGGCTTGAAAATCTTCTACGACCTGCTGTTGCTGGCGGCCTTTCGCAACATCAAACCGCCTGAAGAGAAAAGCTAGCTGCGCTGAATCACCGCGCAGGCGCTGCGCGCCCCCGCGTTGCCGACCGGCTGGGACTTGTAGTCGTCCGGCTGCACGTGCACGATCAGCCCCCTGCCGACGATGCTCGTGGTTCCGGAGGTGACCGTAATCACGTCCAGGTCGGCTGTCATGCTGGCATTCCCGCTGGCGTTCGATTGCAGGTTGGGCAAGTCGCCGGCGTGGCGTTCCATCGTCGATTGATGGCCATGGGGCTTAGCGAGCGGATTGAAGTGGCCCTTGGCGCTCATGCCGTCGCCCGAGCTGCAATCGCCGGCTTCGTGGATGTGAAAGCCGAACTCGCCGTTCGGCCTCAGCCCGCTGATATTCGCCGTTACCCGGACCTTGCCACCGACCTGCACGAAGCTCGCCGTACCGCGCACCGTGCTGCCCTGGGTCGGCACGAGACTAGCGCTCGCCCTCGGCGCATCCGACGGAACCGACTGGCATCCTGCCGCAAGCGCCAGCATTGAAACCGCAAGCAACTTTGTGCGCATTGGAACTCTCTTTTACTTCTTGCCTGAGGTGGTGGCCGCGGAGACCTTCGGATCGACGATGCCCTTGTTCTTCTTGTAGTTGGCGACCGCCTTGTCCATGGCCTTGTCGTTCAACTCGGTCTCTTTTGCCTTCGCGGCGGCAGCTTTTTCCGCCTCGGCGGCCTTCTCGGCATCGCTCTTGGGCGGTGCCGGCGGCAGCCTGGCCTGCACGGCGGCAAGCGAACCGATACCCAGACCTGCGGCGAGCGTGACGGCAATCGCGAGCTTTTTCATGGTCTCCTCACTCCTCCTCAATGCTGTGTCTGCGGTGCGGTGCCGGATTTCGCGGCCGCCTTGCCGGACTTGACGTCCTCGTACCAGTACTGGTGGTGTTCCTTGGCCCAGGTCTCGTCGGTGACGCCGTCGCGCATGTTGCGGTAGGCGCCTTCCACCCCGACCGTACCCATGTAGATATGGCCGATGCCTGCCCCGATCACGAGGACAGAGGCAATTCCATGGACCACGCTCGCCTGCTGCATGGTGGCACGCAACTGCTCGAAATTCGGGAACAGCAGCACCAGGCCCGAAGCGCAGACGATCAGACTCAGCGCCACGACACCACCCCAGAACCAGGCTTTCTCGCCCGCATTGAAGCGGCCGGACGGCAGGTGCTCGCCCTTGAACATTTTCCAGCCATTGACGAGCCAGTTCAGATCGCCCTTCTCCGGCAGGTTGTCCTTGATATAGATGACGATGAACACCAGCAGGCTGACCATGAACAGCGGCGCGACAAAGTTGTGCAGGTTCTTGGAAAGAGAGGTCAGCCACGCGAACAGCGTGTAGCCGATGACCGGCAGCAGTACGTGCTTGCCGAACAGAATGATGAGCCCCGTGATGCCCAGCACCACGAAGCTGATCCCCATCACCCAGTGCGCCCAACGATCGGCGAGCGAAAAGCGCTCGATCGTTCGGCCGGTCGGCTTGTCGTGCAGCTTGATCGGGCCCATGGCGAAATAAATCGCGGCGATGACCGCGCACACCAGAATAACCAGCCAGCCGCCGTAGAACGTGATCGGGCCATTGCGGAACTTGCGCCACGCCTCGCCCGCGGTGGTCATGCCCTCTTGGCCGGGAAAACGCGCCTGCGGCTGGATCAGCACGCCGGCTTCGCGGCCTTGCGTGCTGGTGTAGTTCGGCGCGCCCGAGCGCACGTCGCGCCACACCGGCGCGTTGTTGCCTGGCTGGTTTATTGTGCGCTGCTGCTGATCCTTGATCGGGTCGACTGCAGGCGCCTGCTGCGCAGTGGGAACCTGCGGCGAGGCGGGCGCCGGTTGCTGAGCCGCGGCCGGCATGGCGACTGCCAGCGCCAGAACCAGGCAGCCCGTCACGCGGGAGAGCATGTGCATAAATTCCTCCTGCATGGTCTACTCCTTACGGTGCCCGGGGCGGGCCTATTGGTAGATCCGCCGGTCCTCGTGCTGGGCAAGCTGGCGCTTCCTGATCTGCTCTTCCCAACTCGTGCGGTCGCCCTTGTTCCACTTCGGGCCGTTGGCGAGCGGCTCGTTGATCCAGGCCGCCGTGTCCCGCCTCACCGTCTGGCCGGCCTGTCTCTCCGGCGAGCTCGCCTGCTCGACTTCCATGCAACCGGCGAAAGACAGCACGGCGGCCGCCAGCACCAGGCGCCGCATCACGACTTGCCTCCGGCGGGAGCCGCCGGCACCGCGCCCTTCGGCGGCTGGCCATAGGCGCTGCCCCAGCCCCAGGCCTCTGCGCCCTTGTTGCCGCGGCGCGCCACGCGCTCGCGGTAGATGTCGGAAATCACGTCGCCGTCGCCGCCGAGCAGCGCCTTGGTGGAGCACATCTCCGCGCAGGCCGGCAGCTTGCCTTCCGCCAGGCGGTTGCGGCCGTACTTCTTGAATTCCGCCTCGGACCGGTCTTCCTCCGGGCCGCCGGCGCAGAAGGTGCACTTGTCCATCTTGCCGCGCAGGCCGAAGGCGCCCGCCTGCGGGAACTGCGGCGCGCCGAACGGGCAGGCGTAGAAGCAGTAGCCGCAACCAATGCACAGGTCCTTGTCGTGCAGCACCACGCCGTCGGCGGTCTTGTAGAAGCAGTCCACCGGGCACACCGCCATGCAGGGCGCGTCCGAGCAGTGCATGCAGGCAACCGAAATCGATTTCTCCGCGCCGATCACGCCGTCATTGATGGTGACGACCCGGCGGCGGTTGACGCCCCAAGGCACTTCGTTCTCGTTCTTGCAGGCGGTGACGCAGCCGTTGCACTCGATGCAGCGCTCCGCATCGCACAGGAATTTCATTCTGGCCATGGCTGTCTCTCCTTAAGCCTGGAACTTCGCCACTTGGCAAAGCGTGGTCTTGGTTTCCTGCATCATGGTGACCCGGTCGTAACCGTAGGTGGTCGCCGTGTTCACCGCCTCGCCGCGCACGATCGGCGCGGCGCCCTCCGGGTAGTACGGCAGCATGTCCTGCCCCTGCCACCAGCCCGAGAAGTGGAACGGGATGAACACCGTGTCCGGGCCAACCCGCTCGGTGACCTGCGCCTTGACCTTGAGCTTGGCGCCGTTTGGCGAGCTCACCCACACATACTCGCCGTTGCGAATGCTGCGGTCGGCGGCGGTCTTGGGGTTGATCTCGACGAAGTTGTCCTGCTGCAGCTCGGCCAGCCACGGGTTGGAGCGCGTCTCCTCGCCGCCGCCCTCGTACTCCACCAGCCGGCCGCTGGTCAGGATCAGGGGGAATTTCTTGTGCATCTCCTCCTTGACCGCCTTCTGCTGCACCGACTTGAACAGCGTCGGCAGGCGCCACATCGACTTCACGTCGTCATGCGTCGGGTACTTCTCGACCATGTCCGGCCGCGGGCTGTAGAGCGGCTCGCGGTGCTGCGGAATGCCATCGGGGAAATTCCAGACAATGGCGCGCGCCTTGGCGTTGCCGAACGGGTGGCAGCCGTGCTTGAGCGCGACCCGCTGGATGCCGCCGGAGAGGTCGTTGGCCCAGGTCTTGCCCTCGGCTTCCTTCTTCTCTTCCTCCGTCAGGTCGTCCCACCAGCCGAGCTTCTTCAGCAGCACATGGTCGAACTGCGGATGGCCGGTTGTGATCTCGGCGCCTTTCGGGTGCGAGCCGTCCTCAGCGAGCAGGTTGACGCCGTCCTTCTCCACGCCGAACAGCGCGCGGAAATTACCGCCGCCGTCC
>JBBPIU010000032.1:26582-27879 GCA_038040245.1 Pseudomonadota bacterium
GGGTGCTTGATCGACGCGTTGCCGTAGCAGGGCCACGGCAAACCGTAGTAGTCGCCGGTCAGGTCGTAGCCGGTCTTCGCGTCCTTGCCGCCCTTCGCCTTCAACGTCTTGACGTCGAACAGGTGCATGTTGCGCATGTGCGCCTGGATGCGCTCGGGCGACTGGCCGGTGTAGCCGATGGTCCACGCGCCACGATTGATTTCGCGCAGCGTGTCCTCCATCGAGGGCTCCTCGCCGCCTTTGCCCTTCACCAGGCGGATGTTCTGCTTGCCGTCCTTCTTGCCGACCAACTGGTCGGCGAAGCCGAGCTTCTGCGCCAGCTGGTACATGATCATGTGGTCGGTACGCGACTCGAACAGCGGGTCGATCACCTTTTCCCGCCACTGCAGCGAGCGGTTGGAGCAGGTCGCCGAGCCTTCGGTCTCCAGCTGCGTGGCCACCGGCAGCAGATAGGCGCCGTCCTTGCGCACCATCGCGAACATCGCCGCGCTCGCCGACGGATAGGGATCCAGCACCACCATCAGGTCGAGCTTCTTCATCGCCTCCACCATCTCGAGGCCGCGCGACTGGCTGTTTGGCGCGTGGCCCCAGAAGAAGATCGCGCGCAGGTTCGGCCCCTGGTCGATCGCCTCGTTCTTCTCCATCACGCCGTCGATCCAGCGCGACACGGTCATGCCGGGCTTTGCCTGCATGCCGGGCGCGTAGCGCTCCGCGATCCACTTCGGATCCACGTTCCAGACCCGCGACCAGTGCGCCCACGAGCCCGGCACCGCGACCGGGTAGTAGCCCGGCAGCGTGTCGGGATTGGGGCCGATGTCGGTCGCCCCCTGCACGTTGTCGTGGCCGCGGTAGATGTTGCAGCCGCCGCCCGAGCGCCCGACGTTGCCCAGCGCGAGCATCAGGATGTTCGACGCGCGCACGACGGCGTTGGCGTTGGTGTGCTGCGTCTGGCCCATCGCCCAGATGATGAATCCCGGCCGGTTCTCGGCCAGCGTCTTGGCGATGTTGAAAATCTCGGCCTCGCTGCAGCCGGTGGCCTCGGTCACCTTGTCCGGCGTCCACTTGGCCATGACTTCTTTCTTTACCTCCTCCATGCCGTAGACGCGGTCATGGATGTACTGCTTGTCCTCCCAGCCGTTTTTGAAGACGTGATGCAGGATGCCGAACAGGAGCGGCACGTCGGTACCGGAGCGGAAGCGCACGTAGATGTCGGCCTTGGCCGCGGTGCGCGTGTAGCGTGGATCGGCGACGATCACCTTGCAGCCGTTTTCCTTGGCGTGCAGCGTGTGCAGCATCG
>JBBPIU010000033.1:0-14668 GCA_038040245.1 Pseudomonadota bacterium
CGCCGCCGGCCGCCGCGGGCAAAGGCGCGGGCAAAGGCGCGGGCAAGGGCGCGGGCAAGGGCGCGGGCAGGAAGAAGGGCGGCTGAGCGCGTGGATTTCAACCTCAGCGGGGAACAATCGCAGTTCCGCGAATCCGTGCGGCGCTTCGCGCAGAAGCATCTCGCGCCCGGCGCGCGCGACCGGGCGCACGCCACCGCCTATCCCTGGGATGTGGCGAAGCTGATGGCGGCCCAGGGCCTGCTCGGCATCACCATTCCCGCCACCGACGGCGGCCAGGGTGGCAAGCTGATCGACGCGGTGATCGCGATCGAGGAGGTGGCCGCGGCCTGCCCGCGCAGCGCCGACGTGGTGCAGGCGGGCAACTTCGGCCCGATCCGTGTTCTTGCAGAGTATGGTTCTTCCTATCAAAAGAATCTTTTTTTAAAGAAACTTTTAAAAGGTGAAAGCGTGATCTCGGTCGGCATGACCGAGCCAGACGCCGGTTCGGCCGCGACCGAACTGAAAACCAGCGCGACCCCCGACGGTGAGGGCTACCGCGTCAACGGCACCAAGATCTTCACCACGCATTCTGCCTATGCGGACGTGATTCTCGCGTACGTGCGTTACGGTCCCGGTGTTGGGGGGATTGGTTCCGTTCTCATACAAAAGAATTCCCCCGGAGTACGACTCGGCAGCCCCTCGGCGTTCATGTCCGGCGAGGAGTGGGCCCAGATCTACCTGGAAGACGTCTACGTGCCGCCGGAAATGGTGCTGCTCAAGGAGGGCGGCTTCAAGAAGCAGATCGCCGGCTTCAACGTCGAGCGCATCGGCAATACCTCGCGCTCGCTCGCGCTGGGGCGTTATGCCTACGAGCGGGCGCGCGAATGGGCGCTGCAGCGCAGGCAGTTCGGGCGCCTGCTGTGCGAGTTCCAGGGCCTGCAATGGAAGTTCGCCGAGATGAAAATGAAGCTCGACGCCGGCCAGCTGCTGCTTTATCGCGCCGCGGCCAACGCCGATACCGGTTTTCCGTCCGCCGCCGAAACCGCGATCGCCAAGGCCTTCTGCAATCAGGCCGGCTTCGAGGTGGCGAACGAGGCGCTGCAGGTGATGGGCGGCATGGGCTACAGCAAGGAGTCCCTGGTGGAGTACTGCCTCGCCCGCTGCCGCGGCTGGATGATCGCCGGCGGCTCCATCGAGATCCTGAAAAACCGCATCGCGGAGGGCATCTTCGAGCGCAGTTTTTCGCAGCGTCCGTAGGTAAAATAGTTTTTCCTCAAGGAGAACGAACATGCCTGTCCGCATTGGCGACGAAGCGCCGGATTTCACGGCCGAAACGACCGAAGGCAAAATCAGGTTGCACGAATGGATCGGCGACAAGTGGGCGATCCTGTTCTCGCACCCGAAGGATTTCACGCCCGTTTGCACCACCGAGCTCGGTTACATGGCGGGCCTCAAGCCCGAGTTCGACAAGCGCAACACCAAGGTCATCGGCCTGTCCATCGACCCGGTCAGCGACCACCAGAAGTGGGTCGGCGACATCAAGGAAACCCAGGGCCACGCGGTCAATTTCCCGATGATCGGCGACGACAACCTGGTGGTGGCGAAGCTCTACGACATGATTCATCCGAACGCCAGCGGCGGCAAGCGCACCGCGGCGGACAATGCCACGGTGAGGTCCGTATTCATCATCGGCCCCGACAAAAAAATAAAGGCGATGCTGATCTACCCGATGAGCGCGGGACGCAATTTCGACGAGGTGCTGCGCCTGCTCGATTCGCTGCAGCTGAATGCCAAGCACGCGGTGGCGACGCCGGTGAACTGGCAGCCGGGCCAGGACGTCATCATCCCGACCTCGGTGTCGGACGAAGAAGCGAAGAAGAAATATCCGCAGGGCTTCAAGACGCTGAAGCCCTACCTGCGGACGGTGGCGCAGCCTAAGTAGCCGGTTCCGGCTGGTTGCGGTTCAGTGCGGCGGGCCGGCGTCAATTGCCGGTCACGCCGCCTGATTGAATACGCTTTTGCCCTCGCCGACGTACGCCTCGTAGACGTGCTCGAACAAAACGTCGGATTTCTTCGCGAATAGCTCCTTCGTGTATGCGCGCGGCAACCCTTCGTCGAGCGTGTCCTCGATCGCGATGCGCACCCTCGCGCGCGACTGAATCTTCTGGCGCCATCCGAGAACCAGCAGCGCGTTCAGTCGTTCGAGCAATTGGCGTGCGACCTTCTTGACTTCCTCCCGCTCCTCCGTTGAAAGCTTCGGCCCGGGGCGCGTCAGAATATCGAAGATGGTCAGTTCTTCCTCGCGTAGGTGCTCGCGCACGTGGCGTTCCTGCTCTTCCGTAAGCACGCTAGCGAGGGCTAGAAGGTCCTTGAAGATTTCCTCGATATTGCGGCTGCCGCTGTTGTAGGCCTCGATCAGCGCCTCGAACTTGGCGAGATAATCGGCTCGCGTACGGTTCAGGCGCACCATGCGCTCTAGCTGCGCCTTCACCGCCGCCTTGAGGCGCTCCAGGTCGCTGCTGGTCGGTTTTTTCTTCTCGAAGCGCTTCGCCAGCTTCTCGAAGTCGATCTTCGAGAGGTCGATGCCCTGGGTGCCGGGTGCTTTCTCTTGGTCCTTGATCTTGAACGGCTCGGCGCCGATCGAGCGGTCGAGCAGCTCCTGGATTCCCTGCATGACGTGCGAGATATCGGGCGGGTCGGTGCGGTTGCGGATGTAGTCGGCGAGCGCGCGGATCGAGCCGCAGCGCGTCGCAAACTCGACCGCCACCGGGTCCGGCTTCACCGCTCCGTAGAGCGCATCCACCAGCCGCGCCCGCGCCATGAAGTCGCGCTTCACCGTCTCCGGCGCGAGCAGCCGGTTAGCCCCATCCTCCACCGCCTGCGCGCGCTCGAACTTCTCGGCCGATGTGCCCTCGATCTTTGTGAGATCTACCCCGCGTGCCTTGCAGAACGCCGTCGCGTCCGCGACCGCCTTCCGTAATTCGTCAACCAGCGCCTTCTTGTCCCTAACCGGCAGGTTGCCGCCGCGACCCTGAGCGTAAATAGCGAGTGCCCGCTCCAGCGAGCCGAACACGTTGGCGTAGTCCACGATGGCGCCGCTGTGCTTTCCCGGATACACGCGGTTCGCGCGCGCGATGGTCTGCATCAGCGTGTGGTTGCGCATCGGCTTGTCGAGGTACACCGTCGAACAGCTCGGCGCGTCGAATCCGGTGAGCCACATGGCGCAGAGGAACACCAAGCGAAGCGGGTCGTCCGGGTCCTTAAATTTCTCGTCCAGTTCCTGCTCATTCATCCGCTTGCGGTGCGGCACGATGTCGAGGCCGAGCGTCCTCATCTGCTCGATCTCGTTCTGACCGGGCGACACCACCACCGCCATGTCGGTCGAGTCCATCTTCGGCCAATACTTCTTCACCTTGTCGTACATGCGAAGGGCCGTGGCCTTGTCGATGGACACCACCATCGCCTTGCCCTGGAAGCCCCGGCCGGTGAAATGCCGCACGATGTCCTTTGCCACAGTGTCCAGCCGATCGTCGCGCGTTATGAGGTGGTACTGACGCGACAGCTCCCTCTCCAGCCGCGCCTCCTGCTCGGGGTCGAGCGTCGCGCTCTCGATCAGTTCGTAGATCTCGTCGTTCAGATCCGGGTTGACGAGCTGCAGCTCGGGCGTGCGGTTCTCGTAGTAGAGCGGCACCGTGGCGCCGTCCTCGATCGATTGCTGGAAGTCGTAGATCGAGACGTAATCGCCAAAAACGTCTTTCGTCCTTTCTTCGCCCGCGATCAGCGGCGTGCCGGTGAAGGCGAGGAACAGCGCCTTCGGCAGCGCCGCCCGCATGTTCATCGCCAGCGTGTCGTACTGGCTGCGGTGCGCCTCGTCGGTGAGCACGATCACGTCCGGCCGGTCGCACAACACCTCGGGCGTCTGGAACTTGTGAATCAGCGTGAACACGTAGCGGTGGTTCTCGGCCAGCAGCCTGCGCAGCTCCGCGCCGCTCTGCGCGTGGCAGGCGTCGCCCTCCGCCTCGCTCACCGCGCCGCAGGCCTTGAAGGTCTTGGCGATCTGTTCGTCGAGTTCGACGCGGTCGGTCACTACGACGAAGGTCCAGTTGCCCGGCACCTTGCGCAGGATCTTCTGCGCGAAGAACACCATCGAGAAGCTCTTGCCGCTGCCCTGCGTCTGCCAGAACACCCCGCCGCGCCCGTGGCCCGCCTTGCGCGCCTCCAGCGTCGCGGCGATGGCGTTGTTGACCCCGAGATACTGGTGGTTCTGCGGCATCGCCTTCACCAGGCCGCTCTTGTGCTCGGAAAAGAGCGTGAAGTTCTCCGCGATGTCGAGCAGCCGCGCGGGCGCGCAGGTGCCGCGCAGCATCACCTCCAGCGACACCCGGCGCGGCTCGTCCTCGCGCTCGATCCGCTTCCACTCGAAGAACCGCTCCCAGTCCGCCGTGATCGTCCCGACCCGGCTCTCCGTGCCGTTCGAGGCGATGAGGAACGCGCTGTACCAGAAGAGCTGCGGAATGCCGTTCTGCGGATGCTTGTAGCTCGTCAGGTTCTCATCGAACGCCTGCCGCGCCGCCACCCCGGGCTTCTTCAACTCGATCACCACCCACGGCAGCCCATTCACGAACCCGATCAGATCCGGCCTGCACGTATAGAGCTGCCCCGTGACCGTCATCTGCGACACCAGCAGGAAATCGTTCGCGGCGGGATTCTCCCAATCCACCACCCGCACCCGCTCGTCCCTCAGCCCACCCCGCTCCCGATCCGGCACCGCCACCTTCACGCCGTCCTTAAATAGGCCGGCGATCTCCCGGTTCGCGCCCGCCAGGCTCATCGCCGACCGGTCGCGCGTTAGCTCATCCACCGCGCTCACGATAGCCTCGGCCGGCAAATGCGGATTCAACCTCTCCAGAAATGCCCGCAACCGGGGCACAAGCACTACCTCTCCCGATGTCTCGCGTCCGAGCGTGCCGGTGGCGCCGAAAATCTCTTCCATAGTCGACACCGTTTGCCAGCCAAGCTCCGCGAAAAGAGCAATAGCGGGCTGCTCGACAAGTTGATCCTCCGTGTACGAGTGGGCTGTCACGCAACTGGCACTTCTGCGGGCGCTTGGTTTGCGTTCCAGCGGTCACCAAAATCGGAAACTTTCAAAATGATCGGTCGCGCAGATGAAGATGCCTTACCTACCAGGATCGCAGTCCTGTCAGGCAACGTTGAAATTGCTTGGGCATACTCTTCACCCATATAGTTACGCAGGAAGTCAAGCCCTGTCTGGTCAAAGGACCGGAGAGCAAATACCGTGTTGCACTGATTCAGGATGGTCTTGGTCACATTCGCAGTTCGCTGCGTAATAATCATTGTGCCCAGACCAAACTTCCGTCCCTGAAGAATTATTCTCGCCGCGCGGTTTACCTGCTGTACGTCGGACTGCTGCGCGACTTGGTTCCATTCCGGAATTAATGAATGAGCTTCTTCCAACACTATGCAAAGTCGTGCTGGCACATCTACGCCTGCCTGAAGTTGAATGCCTGCCTGCAACCAATCTAGGCATGCCTGGCAAAAATTGGCCGTAGCCGCAGGAAATCCGGCTTGCGCATTGGCAAATTGATGAATTGCCAATCTTGAATCGCTCGCGAGCCAGGCAGCAATTCCATCCGGCCCGGTCAATGCCGTTGGATTCCGGTGCTGCAAGTATTGCCAGTGCTGACGCGTCAGATCGAGAATGAGTACCTTTACTCCGGCATCTATGTATGCCTCGATTAGATGAAAAGCCAAATAGGATTTCCCGCTCCCGGTGACACCAATTAGTGCTGAATTGTGGGTGATCGTGTCGGAGACATGAACGTGGACTGGAAACTGTGAATTAGGAACCAAGCCAACTACGCAACGTCCTGCTGGCGCCACAGCGTCAGCTTCCTCGCCGCGACTGACAACGACGACTTCACCTGCGGACGCTACCCAATCAAACGGCGCGAACGTCGCTTGTCCGCTATCCCACAGACCCAGCTGACCAGCCGTAACACGCACCATCTGTGAGGCATTTCCCTCAGGCAATGTCGATTCATTTATTGACGCAGAAACTATCTGATAGTAGATGATCGAACTGCTCGCCTTTACCTTCACGACTTCACCAGCGTGAAGCGCAGTTCTGGGATCCACCTCAAAAAACAATTTTCCGATTGATGATCCCGCTGCCACGACTCCGATCGGCTTTGACCCACCGACTGGAGCATTGTTTAGCGCGATTTCAATTCGGGCGCCTGAGCTGACCTCGCTCCAAGCAGGCTGAAATGAGGTGAGTGCGGCGTGTCCCTGACGTAAACCTTTAACAACTTTATCTTCAAACAACACTCCTTCGGCAACCAACGTTTCCCCGCCGATTCGAAGGGAAACTTTTTTTCCGACAATATCCTCGGGCAGATCTGCACTCAATCGCAACTCTGCAATCCGCGGGCTTCTTATCGACACAACTACACCCGCAGAGCCTTCCGTGTCCGTCGTCTCTTCAAAAGCCGATGAAACTGCCTGGGCAATGCTAGGCACGTTGAGAATCATGAAGACTGCCCAGAAAAGCAGAAGCGTGTTGATTGCGATTCCGTCTTTGGGGTACGAAAACTGCAAGAAGATGCCCCATAGGAAGAATGCAGAAAAAATTGATTCCGGTCTGCCTATCGCGCGATTGACGCGTGAGAAGAACTGAATTGTCTTCGTTTCAAGAAACAGAGCTCGCGATCGAATCGCCATCAAAATCCAACTGCATACGATCAGGTATATCGCCCACCCGGCAAATATCGACCACAGACCTGACCGCTGAGGGTCTGGCACAGAAAACAATGACACTAAGGCTGCCGCTCCGTTGACGAATACATTGGCGTCTTTTGAAAAATGAGGCTGATCGACCAAGGAAAGCAGAATCAATAGCAGGGCGCCTGAGATAAACCAAAACTGCGCTGTTGCAAAAGAAAAAGCTCCAGTTGCCCATCGACCTATGACGATGATGATCGCGAGAGACATCAACATTGTCGCCAATCGATAGGACACTTTCATGTCTCGTCTTCCGGGATGGGCGCCTCAGCCAGCAATCGCGGCAGCAGCAAATCTCGGGTCTGGCGGAGACTCTGTATTGCACGAGCTAGAACTCCAATAGTTTCAAGCATCGCTCCAACAATGCTTTCGTATCTCTGAGCGGACGCCTCGCTGGACAGCGGGATAGGCATGGTCCGGAAGACTGACCAGCTAAGTACTGGCATTTTCATTCCGGAACTATGTGTCTCTGCCCAACGGATTGTTTCAAGCTCACTCGCAACAATTGCGGTAAGTGATCTAAAAATCCACTTCTTCGGACGGAGTACGAACACCGACGTATTTGTGACACCAGGAAATGGTGCTGTTACTACTTTGTGTAGGTAACAACGAATTGCACCGAATAGGGTGTCACCCGGCTCGAATACGATGCGCGAAGTCTTCAACTCGCCGGGGTCAGCGGTTTCAAGGGGTGCAATAAACCGCTGAGGAATACGAGAAAGATCAAGCAAACGACGATCTGCGTGTACGAGTTCATTGAACGGTTCCTTCATAAGCTCGCAAAGATCACCGAATGTGTACTTTGCCGTCGATTGATCTCGCGAATTAATGAACCACTCACGGTAAAGTGTACGTGCTATCTCCTCCAGAACCCGGATTCGTCGCTTATTGTTTTCGATCAGCTCGTCGTAAGCAGAAAGAATTCCAGCAATTCTCTGCTGGTTGGGCAACGACGGCACTGGCAGAGGAAATTCACGGATCAACTTTCCCGTCAAGTTCCTCTGTGCACCTCCATATGCCATCTTTAGCAAGACATGGCGGCGCGCTTTGAGTGCGTAGAAGAAATAGCGAGCACTACACTTTCTTTCGTCAACAATCATTGCCGAACACGCCTGATTCGTGGCCGCTGGGGATCGCAGCATGCCCAGGCTTGTGATGGTTTTCCCGTCGCCGTACATCGCCATTAAGACAGTCTCAGCCGGAAAGAGCTTTACGGACGTTTCATCGAAGGCCTTTTCAGTGATGCGCTCTTCCGCTGCTTCAAGGTACCAATCTTTCAATTCACCAGTTTTGTACCAATCAAATGTCCCAGCTTCATAGTAGTCCTGCCGACTGCGCAATGGAGTCGAGCCAGTCGTCACCTTTGTGCAGAGTTGCCCGATCGGAATATCTTCAAAAACAATCGCCATTCCTCACGCCTCCAGCAACTCGACGACATTCCGACCTATAGTTGCCTCAAGCTCTCGCGCTTGGGCATTTAGAGATTCAAGTTCCTCGCTTAGTCCTTCTAGCTTCCCCTTGAAATCTTCGTCGCTGACCTCCTCGCCGGGCGCAACACCAACGTAGCGGCCCGGACTTAGCGACCAACCTCGCGCTTCCATCTCCTTCAGCGTCGCAGCTTTGCAGAGTCCAGGTACGTCGGCGTATTTTGGCTCTTTGCCGAAGACTTCTACCAGCCTTGCATTGGCCTCATCACCCCCGAGCGTCAATTCAGATTGCTCGCCGCGGTAGAGGCGGACGAGGCTGGAGAGAAAGCCGATTTGCGCTTCGGTCCAGTCGCGGTGAGCGCGGTCGATCTGGCGGTAAATGTGCCGAGCGTCAACGAAGAGCACCTGGTCTGCGCGCAACGTTTTCTTCTTGCCACGATCGAGAAACCAAAGCGTGCACGAATGCGTTACGGTGTAAAACAAGTTCGGGCCGACGGCGACCATGACGTCCACTGCGCGGGCTTGGATGAGCTGCTTGCGCAGGTCCATTTCGGATGAGCGGGCGTCGCTGGCGGAGTTGGCCATGACGAAGGCGGCGCGGCCTTTGTCGTTGAGCGAGGAATAGAAGAGCTGGATCCAGAGGTAGTTGGCGTTGTCGGTGCGCGGCAGGCCGAAGGGGAAGCGGCGGCCCGGGCCGACGGCGTCCTTGAGGCGGTCCTTGTCCACGGCGTTGACGTTGAACGGCGGATTGGCGAGCGCGAAGTCGAAGGCGCCCACCGCCTTGTGCGGGTCGTCGTAGTAGCTGTTGACCTCGCCGCCATGGCGGATGTCGCCCTCCAGCCCGTGTACGGCAAGGTTCATGCGGCACAGGCGCCCGGTTTCGTCGGTCTTTTCGACGCCGAAGATGGAGAGCTCGGACGAGGGGTTTTTCTTGTGCTCGGCGACGAAGCGCGCGGACTGGACGAACATACCGCCTGAGCCGCAGGCCGGGTCGAGGATGCGGCCGTGGAAGGGTTCGAGGATCTCGACCATGAGGCGCACGATGGGCGCCGGGGTGTAGAACTCGCCGCCCTTCTGCCCCTCGGTGCGGGCGAACTGGCCGAGGAAGTATTCGTAGATGCGCCCGAAGGCGTCGTAGTCGAGGGTGACGGGGATCTCGGAGACTTTCTTCAGCAGTTCCTTGAGCAGGGTGCCGTTGAAGATCTGGTAGTTGCGCGGCAGCACGCCCGCGAGCTGCGGGTTGTGCTTCTCGATGTCGGCCATCGCCTCGTTGACGGCTTTGCCAACGTTGCTGCCTTCGGGCCGCTGCAGCAGGTAGTCGAAGCGGGAGTTCGGCGTCAGGAAGAGGACGCCTTCGGCCTGGTAGGCCTTGGGGTCGTCGATGCGCGAGGTGCCACGGCGCGCCGAGGTGCCCGCCTTCTCCAGTTGCGCGCGGCGCTGCGCGAAGCGCGCCTCGGCGAAGCGCAGGAAGATAAGGCCGAGAACCGGCCCCGAGTATTCGCCCGCCTTGAGGCCGGAGTTGGCGCGGAACTGGTCCGCGGCGGCCCACAGGCGTTTTTCAAGCGTTTCGTTGGCGGTGTCTTTTTCGGATGGTGCGACCCAGCGCATCAGCGTTCTCCCTAATCCCTTTTAAGCGATCGGAGGTATTTCACGAGATCATGGACCTTGGTGGCCGGATTGTCAGACCCAGTGTCGCGATTGTGCATTGCCAACCGGTCTGCATGCGTTATCGCAGTGTCCAACATTGGGGCAAGCTTCTCGAATAAATCGCCAAATGCTTTTTCATATTCCGGCAGATGACGGCGGATCGCGGCCACTACGTTTTCGCAGGCTGACCGTGCGCCCGATGCGGCTACCGGAGCGCTGCTGTACGCATAGTGAAGCAGGATCCAGATTTCGAAGCAGGGTACCGACGTGATTGCCGTAACGACCCCGTTTCTCCCGAGCGGCGAGTTCGCGACCAGATCGAGCGCCTGCTGGTAGTGCGCATGGCCGTCCCTGTCGAAAACGCAGAACACCCGGTCGAATTCGCCGGGGTTGCTGTCGTACGTCTCGATGGCTTCCTGCACAATGCTCACCGGATCGTTTCCATTCGCGGCGACGATCTTGACGTTGGCGGGGTTGAGATCAAAAGCTTTTCGTAGCGCTCTCAGGTATTCGGGCTCGGTCTTTTCGCCTTCGCACACGATCAACGCAACGCCGTACTGTGCCCTGGTCGGCGCCGGTCTCCGAAAGGACCTGGCCGACCGCAGTCCGTGCCTCGCCATCAGAGTTTAAGTTCACCGATGAAGGGTAGCGCGCCGTAGCGGCCTCGCAGGTAACCTCGCTCCAGCTTTTCGTCCTTGCGGGGGCTGAAGTCGGATAACGGATAGAGGCGGGATGCGCCCTTCTTGTCCTTTTCGATGAACCAGACCTGGTCCCGACGGAAGATCTCGCTATCGAGCAGCGACGTGTCGTGCGTCGTGAAGACCAACTGTGCGTTTTTCGGGTTCGTAGACTTATCGTGGAAAAGTCCGATCAGGAACCGCGTCATCAGCGGATGCAGGCTGGTATCCAGTTCGTCGTAGAGAATTACTTCGCCGTTTCTCAGTACGTTGAGCCATGCCCCCGCGGAATGGAACAGGGCCTGCGTGCCGGACGATTCGTCGCCCAGGTCCATCGCTACGCGTTGCTCACTGTCGGATGCCTTGTGATAGGAAGTCACTCGCATTACCGACGGAATCTGGCCTCCCGGCTGCGGCTCACGCACTACGTTTCCGTCGATCGCTGCCATGGGCGCAAGCGGTACGCGCTGCAGCGACAGATCATCGATGCCGAGGTCGGCTGCTTTGACGAATTTGAGAAGTTTTTGTTTTCCGTCGGGTTGCTCAAGGAGTTGAAACGTCAATCCCACGTTGAGTTGCGATGCGCCTGTCGCAATAATGACGACGAGTTTCTTCTGAAACCATTGAAAAACCGCACGCAACTGCTCGCTGTTGAGCTGCGTGGCGGTTGCCAGGAAAAGCGCATTGGCGCGGGTGGCGTCGCGCCAGACCCGCGGGGAGCCCTTCAGCTTTGCGCTGAATTGCCACTCATAGGTATTCTTTTTCGCATCGAAGGTCCGCTCGAACCAGTTCTGCGGCCGGCCACGCGGATAGGCGATCAGCCACTCTTTGTGAACCCGATTCGTATCGACCGAAAAACCGTACTCGTAGCGCACACCTTCGTCGACGAAAGCGACCTCGAACTCGCTTGGCGATGCCGTCGTCTTCCTGCTCAGTCTGAAGGGGCTGTGCGCGACCCGCGTCGCCTCCTGGAAGGTCGCAGAAGTAACGACAAGCTGCTGCATGAATTGCAAGGCGCGAAGCAGATTGGTCTTCCCGGCTGCGTTCGCTCCGTAGATGACGGCGGACCGAAGTAGCCTCGGAAATCCGGCCAGGCCCGGATCGAAGGTGTTCTGCCCGAGATGCTCCTTTCCCGGACCCGCGACGAGCGTGAGCTTCTGGACTTCGCTAATGGAGCGGAAATTGGTCGCACTGAATTCGACGAGCATGTCTGAAAGTGATGCCTTGTGTATTTAGATAGCATATTTTGCTAAAAATACACAAATAAGTCAATCTAAATATGTATATTATTGATTTCAGTCGCGATATTCGATAGACGGAAGGCGGTAGAGCTCCGCCGCGTTCGAGGCGAACAGCGGTTCGCGCACGCTATCGTCGGGCAGCCAGCTCTCCAGCTGGTCCACCAGGTCGATGTCGTTCGGCATGGTTTGCGTCAATCCGGGATGCGGCCAGTTGCTGCCCCAGACGCAGCGGTCGGGGCGCTCACGCAGCAGCGCCTGGGCGAGCGGCTTCATGTCCTCGTAGTGCGGCGGCCCGGCGTCGGAGAGACGGTACCAGCTCGAGATCTTGGTCCAGCAATCGTCGCGCCTCGAGAGCATCCGGCGGATCACCGCGAAGCCGGGCGCATCGATCCCCTCGCCGCCGCGCACGCGGCCGAGGTGGTCGAACACCATCGGCACCGGGCAGCGCTTCAGGCGCGCTTCGAGATCTACCCAGTCCGCGGATCTTGCGATGTTGATCTCGATGTGCCAGCCGTAGGGCGCGATGCGCGCGGCGATGGCTTCCAGGTCTTTCGTCGTTGCGCCCGTGGCGAACTGGTCCATCAGGCGCGCGGCGCGAAAGCCGGCCGCATCAAGTTTTTTCAATTCCGAATCTTTTACATCGGGAGGGATTGCGGCAACTGCCACAAATCGGCCCGGATATTCCTTCAGGAAATCTTCGGTAATCGAGTTGTCGAAGCCGTAAGGACTTCCATGCACCTGCACGCCACGCTCGACGCCCAGCACCGCGTGCAGTGCCATCCAGGCTTCGCGGCTGCACAGCGGCGGCGAGTACTTGCGCCCCGGCGCGAGCGGATAGCGCTCGAAGCGGTCGAAGATGTGCGCGTGGCAGTCGACCGTGCCGCGCGGCAGGCTGCGCTTGGGTTTTCGCAGGCGCGGATCCGGCGCAAGGAGGTTCATTCCACGACGATGTTGCGCTCCCGCGCGATCTGCCGCCATTTCTCGAAGTCGGTCTTCACGTAGGCGGCGAACTCAGGCTGGCTCAGGTCCATCACCTCCACGCCCATCGAGCGGAAGCGCTCGCGCACGGACTCGAGCGAAAGCGCTTTCTTCAGCGCCGCGTGCAGCCTGTCGACCACCGGCGCCGGCATGCCCGCCGGCCCGAAAATGCCGGTGAAGGTGCCGACCTCGAAGCTCGTCACTCCCAGTTCGGCCAGGGTGGGCACGTTCGGCAATTGCGGCGAGCGCGTTCTCGAGGTCACCGCCAGCGCCTTCATGCGTCCTTCGCGAATGTGGCCGATCGAGGCGCTCAACTGATCGATCATCGTGTCCACCTGACTGCCGAGCAGATCGGTGATCGCCGGGCCGCTGCCCTTGTAGGGCACGTGCAGCAGCTGGAGATTGGCCTGGCGCATCAGCAGTTCCAGCGCCAGGTGGTTGGACGAGCCGTTGCCGGCCGTGGCGACGCTCACGGGCGTGCCTTTGGTCTTTACATAGGAAAGAAATTCGACATAGCTTTGCACCGGCGTCTTTGGCGCCGCGGTGAGCACCAACGGCGTGGACTGGATCGCGCCGATTGCGATGAGGTCCTTGACCGGGTCGTAGGAGATGTTCTTGTACACCGCCGGCGCATTGGTGATGGTGCCGCTGGAACCCAGCAGCAGGGTGTAGCCGTCCGGCGACGCTTTTGCGACCTGCGCCGAGCCGACGGTGCCGCCCGCGCCGGGTCGATTCTCGACGATCACCTGCTGGCCGAGCGCGTCGCCGAGCGCCGCCTGCACGGTGCGCGCGGTGATGTCCACGTTGCCGCCCGGCGGCCAGGGCACCACGATGAGGAGCGGTTTGGAGGGGAACTCCTGCGCCAGAGCGTGCAGGGGGAACGCAAGAATCAACAGGAATGGCAGAACAAATCTCATGAATCCCTCCTCTAGTCGGCCCGCGCGCCTGAAACCTTCACCACTTCGGCCCAGCGCGCGACTTCATCGCGCAGCAGCTTGCTGAACTCCTCGGGCGTGTTGCCGACCGGCTCGGCGCCCTGCTCGAGCAGACGCTTGCGCGTGTCCGCGTCGCGTGTCGCCCGCACGACTGCGCTGGACAGCGTCTGCACGATCTCCTTCGGCGTCCCCGCGGGGGCAAGCACCCCGTACCAGACCACCACCTCGATGCCGTCGACGCCCGCTTCCTTCATCGTCGGCACCTCCGGCAACTGCGGGTCGCGCCTGGCCGCGGCAGTGGCGAGCGCGCGCAGGCGGCCGGATTTCACGTGCGCCTGGATCGAGGGAATGTTGGCGAAGGAAAGATCCACCTCGCCGCCGATCAGCCCGGTGAGCGAGGGCGCCGTTCCTTTGTACGGAATGTGCACGATGAAAGTCTTGGTGCGCAGCTTGAGCAGTTCCGCGGCGAGGTGCTGGGTGGTGCCGACGCCGGCGGAAGAGCAGTTCAGCTTGCCGGGCGACTTGCGCGCCAGCTCGATCAGGTCCTTCACGCTGGTGACCGGCAGCTTCGCATTCACCACCAGCACGTTCGGGCTCTCGGAGAACACCGATACCGGCGCGAAATCGCGCACCGCGTCGAACGGCAGTTTGGAATACAGCGACATGTTGATCGCCAGCGCGGCCGTCGTCACCAGCAGCGTGTAGCCATCCGGCGGCGCTTTCGCCACCAGTTCGTTGGCGATGTTGGTGCCGGCGCCGGGCCGATTCTCGACCACGAACTGCTGGCCGAGGTACTCCGCGAGCTTGGGCGCCAACAGCCGCGCATTGATGTCCACGCCGCCGCCGGGCGTGAAGCCGACTACCAGCTTGACGGCGCGGGTGGGATAGGTCTGCGCCCCGACGGGAAAAGCAAGCATCGCCGCAAGAAAAATCCCCAGGAGCCTCATGGCGCCAGCTTACCCTAGAGCAGCTTCGCCGCCCGC
>JBBPIU010000033.1:14768-27806 GCA_038040245.1 Pseudomonadota bacterium
GCCTCGCGGATCAGCGACACCGGCAGCGTGGCGACGCGCAGCTCCAGGCCGAAGGATTTAAGCGCCATCTCCTGCGTCTTGAGCAGCGCCGCCTTGGCGTCGTCCAGCAGTTGCGGCGGCACGCAGAACGCGCTGCCGTCGCCCTCGAAGATGAACGGGATCTCGAGCTCGGCCGCGGCGTTGAGCATCGCGGTGACGGCGGAAGCGCCGACGGTGTTGACGTGCTTGTAGTTGCCCGCCTGCACCGCGAGCGTGGAGTTGCGCACGTCGCAGGTGGCGACGTGCCAGTCCGGCGGCAGCGGCGCGAAATTCTCGGGACGCGTGATGGCGCTGAATCCGGTGAGGACCGGCAGCCCCGCGTAGAAGTTCGCGCTGCTCACGGATTCGCTTTCCTGTAGTTTTGCCGTGAAAAAACAGAGGTCGAAAAAAACAAAAGAAAAAAGGCGAACCGTCTCATAGCGCGTCGTAATATGCCGCCATGCGTTTGCGCGTCGCTTCGTCGGGCAGCGCGCCGAAGCCGGCCGTCACGTTGTCGGCGACGTGCTCGGGCTTGCCGGTGCCGGGGATCGCGCAGGTGATGGCCGGGTGGCCGACGATCCATTTCAGGAAGTACTGCGCCCAGCTCGCGACGCCGATCTCCGCCGCCCACGGCGGCAGCGGCTTGCCGCGCACGCGGCGGAACATCGCGCCTTCGGCAAACGGCCGGTTGGCGATCACGGCCACTTTCCTCTCCTGCGCCAGCGGCAGGAGACGCCGCTCGGACTCCCGCTCGGCAAGCGAATAGTTGATCTGCAGGAAGTCGTAAGGCCCGGCCTTAAGCGTCTTCTCGACCTCGGCATAGGCTGACGAGGTGTAGTGGGTGATGCCGACGTAACGGACCCTGCCTTTCGCTTTCCAGTCCAAAAGCGTACTTGTGTGAACCCCGACATCCAGCAGATTGTGAATCTGCATCAAATCCATCTGCTTCACCTTCAGGCGCCTGAACGAGGTCTCCATCTGCTTGATGCCGTCCTCGCGCCCGCGAGTCCACACCTTGGTGGCGATGAACAGCTGCTCGCGCAGGCCCAGCTCGGCGACGAGGTCGCCTGCCACCGACTCGGAGCTGCCGTACATGGGCGAAGAATCGATCAGCTTGCCGCCGGCCCTGGCGAACGCCACCAGCACTTCGCGCAGCGGCGCCCGTGCCGCCGCGTCGTTGCCCGCATCGAACACCTGCCAGGTGCCGAGGCCGACGGCGGGAATGCCTTCGCCGGTAGAGGGAATCTTGCGAGTCATGATTCTCGGGGTCTGACCGGACACGGATCCTAGAGCGAATACCGCTCCGCATCCGCCAAGCAGGCGCAACAATTCGCGCCGCGTTTCATCCATACCGCATTTTAGCGACGTTACTGGATCACTTTGTCCGCGCGCAACAGCACGCTCTGTGGAACCGTGACGCCGAGCGCGCGCGCGGCCTGGGGAAGTTCTGATGCAGACGCGGCGTTGCGACGCTCGATCTTCAGATTGCGGCCTTCGACCCAGCCCAGCTCGCTCAACTTGAGGCGGAACGGCGATCGCGCCCATTCTTCGGCCGTCGGCGCACGCGCAGTCGCCAGGATGCCAACCCAAGCGACGCGGCCCGTTTGCGCGTCCGCGGATTTCCGGTCACTGCCAGGACGGCCTCAGTCGAACAGGGCCGAGAGGTCGACGGCGAAACTCGAGCGCTGCAGGGCGCCGCTGCCGCCCGAAAATTCAAAGCGCTTCGATTGGGGGTAGACGATCCACACCTCCACCGCGCCGGCGGCAAGGTAGGCTTGCACTTTCTCGCGCAGTTCCTTGATAGAGTTGGAGGGCGAGGCGACCTCGATGCATAGCTCCGGGGCGCGGTTAAACGGCGTTTCGGAGCCGTGCGCGCGCATGAATTCCGCGCTTGCCCACGCGACGTCCGCAACCAGCACCCCTATGGACGTGACGACCGACGCTTCGACCAGTGCCTCGCCGCCGAGCGGGGCCAACCTTCTGACGAGACGACCCTGCAATACTCCGTGATAGTTGCTCTCCGGGCTCATCAGGATCCGCCCCCAGAGGTCGAGCTCGATTTTGCCCGGAACATTCGCGAGGCACGGATCTTCGCAGAGCGCGCGGTATCGCGTTGCGAGCCCCTCGCGCGTCAGCGGCGACTCAATGATCTCCGGATTCGCGGCCATGTGGTCTGTCCCGTGTTCGTCCACGCGGAGACAAAAGCCAAAAGCCCCGCGGGTCCGATGCAGTCTATCATGCACGGCCATGCATCTGCGCCTGAGTAGAGTCGGGCACGGAGGAACGAAAACACGATGCAACTGCGGGTCGGCTCGGTACGTCCCGGCGAGGGAAAGGCGCTTGGGTGGTCGTTCGCCTATTTCTTCTGCCTGCTCGCGGGCTACTACGTGCTGCGGCCGCTGCGCGACGAGATGGGGGTCGCGGGCGGCGTGCGCAACCTGCAGTGGCTGTTTACCGCGACTTTCCTCACCATGCTCGCGGCGGTGCCGCTCTACGGCGCGCTGGTGGCGCGGCTGCCGCGCCGGCGCCTGATTCCGGTGGTCTACCATTTCTTCGCCGCCAACATTGCCGTCTTCTGGCTGCTGCTGACGTTCGACGTCGAACGGCTTTACGTCTCGCGGGTGTTTTTCGTCTGGATCAGCGTCTTCAATCTATTCGCCGTCTCGGTGTTCTGGTCGTTCATGGCGGACCTGTTCAGCTCCGCGCAGGGCAAGCGCCTGTTCGCATTCATCGCCGCGGGCGGCAGCGCGGGAGCGCTCGCCGGCCCGGCGCTGACCGTGTGGCTGGCGGTGCCGCTCGGCCCGGCCAATCTGCTCCTTGTGGCGGCGCTGTTTCTCGAAATTGCGGTCCTGTGCGTGCGGCGGCTGGAATCAGCGTCGCCTGATATAGAAAAGCAATTTTCCCGAAAAACCGAACCAGAAGCAATCGGCGGCGGATGGTTCGACGGCATCGTGATGATGCTGCGCTCGCCGTACCTCGCCGGAATCGCGCTCTGGGTGATGCTGCTTTCTGTCGCCGGGACTTTCCTCTACTTCCAGCAGGCGAATATCGTCGCCGCGGCGTCCGACGATCCGGCGGTCCGCACCCGCATGTTCGCCAGCATCGACCTCGCCGTCGGCCTGCTGACGGTCGGCGTCCAGTTTCTCGCGACCGGGAAGCTGATCGAGCGCTTCGGTATCGGCGCGGCGCTCGCGGTCCTGCCCTTCGTCTTTGCGACCGGGTTCGCCGCGCTCGCCGCTGCCCCGATGCTGGCCGTGGTGATCGGATTCCAGGCGCTGCAGCGCACCGCCAATTTTGCGATCTCGAATCCTGCGCGCGAGGTGCTGTTCACGGTGCTCGCGCGCGAGGAGAAGTACAAGGCGAAGAACGTGATTGACATCGTGGTGTTTCGCGGCGCGGACGCCGCGGGCGGCTGGCTGTTTGCGGCGCTGCGCTCTCTGGGGATGGAATTGCGCGCAATCTCGCTCATCGCGGTTCCGCTCGCAGCTGCGTGGTTGGTGCTGGCCCTGGCGCTCGGGCGCGCGCAGGAGCGGCGCGCCGAGGGCTCAGTGGTCGATTCAGGAACCGATTCCAAGCACCCGGCGTAACTCGCGCGCCGTGAGCGCCTTGCCGAACACCGGCGTGCCGACATCGAACTCCTTCGCGCGCGCGAGCGGCCCAACGACCACCGGTTCGAAGCCCGCATCCTGGACCAGGCGTATCGCGACCTTCAGCGCGGCTTGGTCATCGGCTGCGAGCGGGATCGCCAGACGGTCGCCTGCGCGATGCGCCTCGCTGCGCATCGAGTTGTAGCCGACGCAGTTGAAGGCCCGCACGAGGCGCACGCCGGGCAGCAACTCGACCGAGGCGACGCCCGTGCCCTTCGCCCGGGCCTCCACGGCCATGTCGCCGTCGCGGGCCTGGATCGGGTTGCAGGTATCGAGCACCGCCTTGCCCTTGAGCTCGGCGGCGTAATCGCGGCCGATTTGCGGCAGCGCCGAGTAAGGGACCGAGATCAGCACGACCTCGCCAAATGCAGCCGCCTCGCGGGGCGTTCCCGCGCGCGCCCTGGGACCGAGGCTCGCGACCAGCTCCGTGACCTCGCCGATTTCGCGCGCCGAGAACATGACCTCGTAGCCGGCCTTGACCCAGAGCCCGCCGATCGTGCCGCCGACCCGGCCCGATCCGATGACGCCTATTTTCATGCGGCGGCCGTTGTCCTGGCCCGACGCGGGGCTCATGCCTGCCAGGAGCAGGACGCCTGCGGCGCCGAGGAAGGCGCGTCTCTTACGGTTCATGGAGTGGTCCCGGGTTGTCCTTCATGCATGCGTTATAGTAGCCGAGGCATCATCATATCTTGAGGGGGAATCATGGGTGTCTGGATAGCACTTGCGGTGATCGTGGCCATCGTGTTCTGGGCCATCGTCATCTACAACGGCCTGGTGACGCTGCGCAACCGCTTCAAGAATTCCTACGCGCAGATCGACGTGCAGTTGAAGCGCCGCTACGACCTGATCCCCAACCTGGTCGAGGCCGCCAAGGGCTACCTCACGCACGAGCGCGAGACGCTGGAAAAAGTGATCGCGGCGCGCGGCGCGGCGATGGGCGCGGCGCAGAAGGCGGCCGCGGCGCCCGGCGATGCGGCGGCGATGCAGGGCCTGGCGCAGGCCGAAGGGGTGCTGGGCGGCGCGCTCGGCCGGCTGATGGCGGTATTCGAGGCCTATCCGGACCTGAAGGCGAACCAGAACATCCTCCAGGTGCAGGAAGAGCTGACCAGCACCGAGAACAAGATCGCCTTCGCGCGCCAGGCGTACAACGACACGGTGATGGAATACAACACCAAGCGCGAATCCTTCCCCGACACGATATTCGCGGGAATCTTCGGTTTCACCGCCGCGACCCTGCTCGAAGCGACCGAGTCGGCCGAAGAGCGCAAGGCGCCGAAAGTTTCTTTCAAGTAGGGAACCCTGACGTAATTGGCTTCGTTTTTCGAAAACCAGCACCTCGCGCGGCGCAACACGCGGTTGCTGGTGGTGCTGTACCTCCTCGCGGTGGTGGGCGTCATCATCGCCGTGGACCTTGTTGTTGCCGGTCTTTATGCATGGAATTTTGAATCGGGGCATGCAGGAAAAGACCTTTCCTGGATAACCCGGTTGAGGATCGTTCCGTCTTCGTTGTATGTGTGGGGCGCGCTCGGCACCGCGCTGCTGATCTTCGCGGTGAGCGGCTGGAACATCGTGCAGCTGGGCAGCGGCGGCAAGGCGGTGGCGCAGATGGCGGGCGCGCGCCGCGTGCCCTCCGACACCAGGGATCCGCTCGAGCGGCGGCTGGTGAACGTCGTCGAGGAGATGTCGATTGCTTCCGGCGTGCGTGTGCCGGCGGTCTACGTGATGGACGGCGAGCAGGGCATCAACGCCTTCGCCGCCGGGTATGAGGTCTCGGACTCGGTCGTGGCGGTGACGCGCGGCACGCTGGAGACCCTGAACCGCGACGAGCTCCAGGGCGTGATCGCGCACGAGTTCAGCCACATTCTGAACGGCGACATGCGCCTCAACATCCGCATCATCGGCGTGCTGGCGGGCATCGTGTTCATCGGCTCGATCGGCGAATTCCTGATGCGCAGCCAGCGCGGCGGCAGCGACAGCAAGGGCGCGGCGCCGATCTTCCTCGGCGGCCTGGCGCTGCTGCTGATCGGCTACATCGGTCTGTTCTTCGCGCGCCTCATCAAGGCGGCGGTGTCGCGCCAGCGCGAATTCCTGGCGGATGCCTCCAGTGTGCAGTTCACGCGCAATCCGGACGGCATCGCCGGGGCGCTGGACCAGATCGGCCTTTCCCCGGCCGGCGCGCTGATCGCCAACCGCCATGCCGAGGACATGTCGCACATGTTCTTCGGTCAGGGGATCGAGATGAATTTCGCGAACCTGTTCGACACCCACCCGGCGCTGGAAGAGCGCATTGCGCGCGCTCATACGAGATTCGACCGCGCGAGTTATCGCAGGAGCCGTGCTTCGGGAAAAGAAGAAGAGGACGGGCAAAAGCGAAAAACCGCCGCCGCCGCCATTCTCGGAGCCGCCGCCAGCATGGGCTTCGCCGGCCGGCGCGGCGCGGACCTGGGCACGCAATGGGGCCGTTCCGCGGGCGAGAGCGCGCAGCTGGTCGGCTCGATGGACGGCGCGAAAGTGGACTATGCGGCGCGGCTCCTGCAGGCGCTGCCTGCCGGGTTGCGCGAGAAGCTGCACGATCCGGACGGCGCGCGCGCGGCGATGGTGGCGCTGCTGTTCGCGCCCAAGGACGACGTGATGCAGGATCAGATCGCAGCCCTGAACGCCGCAGGCCTGGGCGCGCTGGCGGAACAGGCGCGCGCAATCGCCCCGCTTTGTCGTCGTCTTGGTGCGGCCTTCCACCTGGCGGTGATCGACCTCGCGCTGCCGGCGATCAAGGCGGCGCCGCAGCAGGCGAAGGAGGAGTTGATCGCGGCGCTGGAGGCGGTGATCCAGGCGGACCGTCGCGTGTCGCTGCACGAATTCGTGGTCCTCACGCTGGTGCGCAGCCAGCTCGCGCCCCGGGGCAAGCCCGGCGCGGCGGGCAGCAGGAAGCTCGGCGAGTTGAAGGACGCGGCCGGGATCCTGCTTTCGCTGGTGGCGCACGCCGGCACGCGCCAGGACGCCACCGGCAAGCGCGGCGAGGCGCTCGCCGGGGCGATGCGCGCGGGGGCGAAGGAGATGGGCCTGCCCGAATCGCCCGCCGTTTCCGCCCTGACGCTGGAAACGGCCGCCGAGGCGCTCGAGATGCTCAAGAGCCTCGCGCCGATGCACAAGGCAATCCTGATCAAGGGTCTGTTCGCCGCGGTGAGCGCCGACGGCGCGATCCGCGTGATGGAAGCCGAATTGATGCGCCTGGTCGGCGCGGTGCTGGATTGCCCGCTGCCGCCGCTCCTCGAGTCGGTCGATCCGGCTACACTCGCCACGTGAACCACGAGGGTCTTGAAGCGGCGCTCCGCAGTGCGCTGAAGGGCGAGGTGCGCTTCGACAACGGCGCGCGCGCCGCGTATGCGTCGGATGCCTCCAACTACCGCCAGGTGCCTATCGGCGTGGTGCTGCCGCGCTCGGCCGAGGACATCGTCGCCGCGGTCGCCGCCTGCCGCGAGCACGGCGCGCCCATCCTCGCGCGCGGCGGCGGCACCTCGCTCTGCGGTCAGACGGTAAACGTCGCGGTAGTGATCGACTCTTCCAAGTACCTCGACCAGGTGCTGGAGCTGGATGCCGCTTCGCGCACCGCGCGCGTCGAGCCCGGCGTCGTATGCGATGCGCTGCGCGTCTCGGCCGAGCGCTACGGCCTCACCTTCGGCCCGGACCCGGCGACGCATTCGCGCTGCACCCTGGGCGGCATGATCGGCAACAACTCCTGCGGCGCGCACTCGTTGATGGCCGGCAAGACGGTCGAGAACATCGAGGCGCTGGAGGTGCTCACCTACGACGGCGCGCGCTTCTGGTGCGGGCCGACCTCCGAAGCCGAGCTGGACGCGATCATCCGGCGCGGCGGTCGGCAGGGCGAAATCTACGAAAAGCTGCGCTCGCTGCGCGACCGCTACGCCGACCTGATCCGCGGCCGCTTCCCGAAAATCAGGCGCCGCGTCTCGGGCTACAACCTCGACCAGCTGCTGCCGGAGAACGGCTTCAACGTGGCGCGCGCGCTGGTGGGCTCGGAGGGCACCTGCGCGCTCACGCTGCAGGCGCTGACCCGCCTGGTGCGCAGCCCGCGCGAGCGCGTGCTGCTGGTGATCGGCTTCGAGGACATCACCCTCGCGGGCGACGCGGTGCCGCAGGTGCTCGCCGCGGGGCCGATCGCCTGCGAAGGCCTCGACACCGGCATCATCGGCGGCCTGCGCGAGCGTGGCCTGAAGCTCGAGGACATCGCGTTGCTGCCCGCGGGCAACGCCTGGCTGATGGTGGAGTTCGGAGCAGATTCTTTGGATGTTGCTGTTGATTCCGCTAAAGAACTTGAAAGTAAATTCAAAAGCGTACTGATCACGGATCGCGCCCTCATGAATCGTATCTGGGCGATCCGCGAAACCGGCGCCTCGGCCACCTCGCTCAAGCTCAAAACCACAGACGGGCCCGATCCGGTGGTCGGCTGGGAGGACGCGGCGGTGGATCCGCTGCGCCTCGGCGACTACCTGCGCGAATTCCAGCAGTTGGTGGACCGCTACGGCTACCGCACCTCGCTCTTCGGGCATTTCGGCGACGGCTGCATCCACGCGCGCATCAACTTCGAGCTGCGCACCGCCAAGGGTCTGGCGCACTGGCGCGGCTTCCTGCGCGAGGCCGCCGAGCTGGTGGTCGCCTACGGCGGCTCGCTCTCGGGCGAGCACGGCGACGGCCAGGGGCGCGCCGAGTTCCTGCCTATCATGTATGGCCCGGAGCTGATGGTGGCGTTCCGCGAGTTCAAGCGCATCTGGGATCCGCAGGGGCGCATGAATCCGGGAAAGCTGGTGGACGCACTGGGCGAGGTCTACCGCGTGGATGAGAACCTGCGCAATGGGCCGGACTACAAGCCGGTGACGCTTGCCACGCGCATGACCTTCCTGAGCAACGAGGGCGACGGCTTCACGCGCGCCGCCGAGCGCTGCATCGGCATGGGCAAGTGCCGCTCGGCCGAGGGCGGCACCATGTGCCCGAGCTACCGCGCCACCAAGGAAGAACGCTTTTCCACGCGCGGACGCGCGAGATTGCTGGGCGAGATGCTGCGCGGCGACGTAATCACCGACGGCTGGCAGAGCGAAGAGGTGAAAGAGGCGCTCGAAATGTGCCTCGCCTGCAAGGGTTGCCGCAGCGACTGCCCGACGCATACCGACATGGCGAGCTACAAGGCCGAGTTCCTGTCGCACTACTACGAGCGGCACTCCCGGCCGATGCAGGCGCATTCGATGGGCCGCATCGGCGAGTGGGCGCCGCTGGCGGCCAAGGCGCCGCGCCTCGTCAATGCCCTGACCGGTTTGCCCCTGTTCTCGAAATTTTCCAAAAAACTTGCCGGGATAGCGCCGCAACGCTCCCTGCCCCGGTTCGCGGCGCGCAGTTTTCGCGCGCAGTTCGACGCCCTGCAGCGCGGCCGGCGCGATCCCGCGCGCGCGAGCGGCATGCGGCACGGCGATCCGGTGATCCTCTTCCCGGACACCTTCACCAACCACTTCCGGCCGCAAAGCGCGCTCTCCGCGGTGCGCGTGCTCGAAGCCTCCGGCGCGCGCGTCGACCTGCCGCGCGAGAAACTGTGCTGCGGCCGGCCCTACTACGACTTCGGCATGCTCGACAAGGCGAAGGCGTCGCTGGAGAAAATCGTCGCCGCGCTCGGCCCGCAGATCGAATCCGGCACGCCCATCGTCGTCCTCGAGCCCGGCTGCCACTCGGTATTCAGGGACGAGATGGTCAAGCTCCTGCCCGACAATCCCGCCGCCGCGAAGCTCGCCCAGCAGACCGTCTCGCTCGCCGAACTCCTGGAAAAGCGCGGCTGGAAACCGCGCAACATCGGCGGCCAGGCCCTGCTGCATGGCCACTGCCACCAGAAAGCCCTCGGCGGCACCCGCGCCGACATTGCGCTACTGCAAGCCGCCGGCATCGAGACCTCCGCCCCCGAGACCGGCTGCTGCGGCATGGCCGGCGCCTTCGGGTACCGGCCCGATACATACGAAACCTCAGTGCAGATCGCTAATCTCTCGCTGCTGCCGAAAGTAAAAGGCACGACACCGGAGACTTTCATTGTTGCGAATGGATTTTCGTGCCGGGAGCAGATAGAGGGTTTGTCGGGGCGTAGCACCCTGCACTTGGCTGAGGTACTCGGAAGCGCGATCGGACATTCGGATAAGGGCCAAAAACCCTACTAAAAGTCGAGGATTTACTCCAGAATAATCGTTCAGGGAAATATTGCCGACCACCATGGTCTCCGAAGAACTTCGGGGTTCTAGCCACGCCGAACGGGTTGTCCGTACGGTGCTGGTTGTCGACGTGGTGGAGTCCGTCCGGCTGATCGAAGAAAACGAGGAGGACGCCATAATGCGATGGCGCAACCTCGTGGAGCATGTCGAAAAGAAAGTGCTGCCGGCCCACAGCGGCCGCTTGGTCAAGAGCCTCGGTGACGGCATGCTGCTCGACTTTCCCCGCGTGCAGCCGGCGGTGAACGCCGCCTTCGCCATCCAGCACGCGTGCAACGGGGTGAACATCGGCGTCCCGCCGGAGCGGCAGATTCTCCTGCGCATCGGCGCGCAAGTGAGCGAGCTGATTGCCGACGAGCACGATGTGTATGGACGCGGCGTCAACCTGGCCGCGCGGTTGACAACGCTCGCCGGGCCGGGCGAGATCGTGGTGTCGGCCGGCGTGCGCGATCAGCTCACTCCCGTGCTTGACGCCGACATCGAGGACCTCGGAGAGTGCTACGTGAAGCACGTGCGCAAGCCGGTGCGCGCCTACCGAATCGGACCGCCGGGGCCGCGACCCGTGATCGAGCCCGCAGCGTCGACGAGCGAGCTGCGCCCCACCATCGCCGTTATCCCGTTCGCCGCCCGCAGCAGCGACGCCAGGCACCAGGTCCTGGGCGAAATGCTGGCCGAGGAGATCATCTCGGCGCTGTCGCGCACTACCGAGCTGAACGTGATCTCGCGGCTCTCCACCACCGCGTTTCGCGGGCGCGATGCCACCATCGGCGACGTCAGCGCGCATCTCAATGCCAGCTACATGTTGTCAGGGGGGTACCGCGTTGCGGGAAACCTCCTCACGCTTGCGGCGGAGTTGGCCGAGGCAAAGTCCGGCCGCGTCGTCTGGGCGAAGGAACTCAAGGGCCAGGTCAATGGCCTGGTGGACGGAAAGGACGAGCTGGTCGATCGGGTCGTAGACGAAGTCAGTGTCGCGGTAATGGCGCGTGAGCTGCAGCGCGCGCAATCGCAGGCGTTGCCGACGCTGGAAAGCTACACGCTGCTGATGGGCGCGATTGCGCTGATGCACAGGCTGTCCGCGCGCGATTTCGACAAGGCGCGCGACATGCTCCAGACCTTGACCGACCGGGCGCCACGGCGGGCGATTCCGCAGGCTTGGCTCGCGAAATGGCACGTCCTGCGCGTTTGGCAGGGTTGGTCCGACGATCCCAAGAACGACACCCAGCTCGCGCTGGATCGCACCAAGCGTGCCCTGGACGCCGATCCTTACTGCGGACTGGCGCTGGTGATTGACGGCCTCGTCCACACCAACCTTCTCAAGCAGCTCGACGTCGCTCAGGAGCGTTACGAACTCGCGCTAAGCGTCAATCCGAACGACTCGCTCGGCTGGCTGCTGCTCGGGACGCTGCATGCGTTCAGGGGCGAGGGCAAGCCTGCAGTCAAGAAAACGCAGCGCGCGATCAGACTCTCGCCGCTCGATCCGCTCAGGTATTTTTACGATTCGCTCGCCGCCACCGCGGCTCTCTCCGCCGGTAAGTACGAGCGCGCGATCAAGCTGGCGCAGCATTCCCTGCGCGCGAACCGCACGCACGCCTCGACCTATCGCGCTTTGGCAATTTCCCAATGGCAGCTTGGGCAGGCCGAGGAAGCGCGTAAGACGGTAGCCGAGCTGCTGAAGCTCGAGCCGACGCTGACCGTGGCGAAATATCTGGAACGATCTCCAAGCAGCGCGTACGAGACCGGAAAGATCTGGTCCAGCGCGTTGCGCAATGCAGGAGTGCCTGAATAACAGGCTAATCGGCGGTTCATCGATCAAAGGGGGTCTTATGGCTGGCGCAGCGGGAGCGGCAGGGGCAGCGGGAGCGGCAGGGGCAGCGGGAGCGGCGGGGGCAGCGGGCGCGGCGGGCGCGGCGGGCGCAGCGGGCGCATCCGGCTATGAAAATCCTTTTATCACAGATGGGCTTATCAAGCATCGCGACGGCATCGTAGGCCCATGGGACGGACCGCTCAGCACGGCTGGCAATTTGGCAATCGAGTCGACCGGGAATCTCGAGAGGTGGGAGCCTTGGGTTCGCGCGGCGGTATTCGACTTCGAGATCGTCTCGCATCTCCACCTGACGCGGCATTCCGAGAGATACCGCGATTCGCACACCCGGGCACGGAGGTCCACGAAACAGTCGATAACGCTCTGGCACGTTAATGTTCCTCCTATTGCGGGCAACGCGAACCCGCCCGCCGCAAGATTGCGAAGGATCGTGAGCATCATCCGGCCGACTAGGGCCATCTTCAGGAGGCAGCTCAAATTCCTGAACGGATACGCGGACCTGCGCGAAGACCGCGCCTCGGAGATCCTGGCGCAGTTGTCGCCGCCGCTTGCCTTCTGGTCATCGGTTGCCAATCTCCATCCCAGCCGCACGCGCTGGACGATCGAGTTGCTCGGTGCCGCGCTGCGCCTGGCCATGTTCGTTGAGATGCGATTCAAGCATGCGTTGGCGTGCCGTCGTCCGCTGGAATACTCGCCGCAGGTGCAGCCGATGATTCTTACGCCGGGGCACGGGACGTTGCCGAGCGGCCACGCGACTGAGGCGCACATCGTTGCCTACGTCCTGTGGAGGCTGTTGCGGAGGGCGGAGCCGACCAAGAATCGCAGGTGGTGCGATCAGTTGATGCGCCAGGCAGCTCGCATCGCGATCAACCGGACGGTGGCGGGCGTGCATTTCCCAGTGGACAGCGCGGCCGGGCAATTGCTCGGGCTCACGCTGGGCGACTATTTCGTGCGCCGCTGCGGCAACAATGGTTCTCCAGCCAATTACAGGGCTTGGCGATTCGACGGCCCGCGCTTCAACGGCAACTTGGATTTCGACTGGCGTTTGCTTTACAACACTACAACCGATTTGCGCCTGAGCGCGCCATTCACGGACATTCTGCCCATGCAAACCGCACAGGTGTCGGCACTGCTCACGTGGCTCTGGCGCAAAGCGGTGGCCGAGTGGCCATGAGTTGCCTGCCTTGAATTCCACCCTCTGCACTCTATCCTGGAGATTCGAGCATGGCGACAGACTGGCACAGATTCAGAGCGCGCGATCCGGTCAGGTCGATCGGGCGACGATCGGATCCAT
>JBBPIU010000034.1:0-24116 GCA_038040245.1 Pseudomonadota bacterium
AATGGTCGCCGCCGCGGCCCTTGGCGATGTCGTGGTAGAGGGCCGCGACGTACAGCAGCCAGCGGCGCTCGAAGCCGCTCATCAGTTGGCTGCAGAGGGGAAATTCGTGCGCGAATTCAGGCATCGTGAAGCGGCGTACGTTCCTCAGCACCATGAGGATGTGCTGGTCCACCGTGTAGACGTGGTAAAGATCGTGCTGCATCTGGCCGACGATGCGCCCGAACTCGGGCAGGTAGCCGCCCAGCACGTCGTACTGGTTCATGCGGCGGAACTCGTGCACGATGCCGCGCGGCTGCTGCAGGATCTGCACGAAAACAAGCTGCGCCAGCGGGTCGCGGCGCAGCCGCGCATCCAGCCTGCCGCGCGCGCGCCATAGGGCGCGCAAGGTGCCCGCGCTCATGCCGCGCAGATCGCTGTGCTGCTGCATCAGCAGGAAGCTCTCGAGGATGGCCCTGGGTTCGCGCTCGAACAGGTCCTCGCGCCGCGCTTCGAGCAGCGTGCCGCGCGCCTGGAAGCGTTCGTTCAGGATGCGCGGCACGGCAGCGGGCTCCGGCGCGAACCGTGCCTGCAGGTTCTGCAGCAGGATCGTGTTCAGCTGCGTGATCGCCTTGGCGTTCCGGTAGTAGCTCTGCATCAGCTGCTCGCTGGCGCGCCGCGACGGCTTGGCCGAGTAGCCGTACTGGAGCGCCAGCGCGTCCTGGTAGTCGAAGGCGATCCGGTCCTCGCGGCGGCCGGCAAGGTAGTGCAGCCGGATGCGCAGGTCCTGGAGCATGGTTTCGTGGCGCGCCAGGCGCCGCGCTTCGCCATGCTGCAGCAGCCCGCGGCTGGCCAGGTCGCGCCAGTGCTTGCCGATGCCGCAGGCCCGCGCGATCCACCGGATCACCTGCAGGTCGCGCAGGCCGCCCGGTGCTTCCTTGAGATTGGGTTCCAGCGCGAAGGGCGTGTCGCGGTGCTTGGCATGGCGCTGTTCCTGCTCGAGTTTTTTCGCCTTCAGGAACGCCGCCGGATCGATGGTCTTCTCGAGCGCCCTGGACAGGCGCCGATAGAGCGCCGCGTTGCCCGCGAGCAGGCGCGCCTCCAGCAGGGAGGTCTCGATGGTGATGTCGGCCCGGGCCGAATCGACGCAGGCTTCGACCGTGCGCACGCTGTGGCCGATCTCCAGGCCGATGTCCCAGAACATGCCGATCAGCTGCTCCAGGCGTTCGCGCTCGGCGGCCGCCGGCTCGCCGCCGAGCAGTACCAGCACGTCGACATCCGAGCTGGGAAACAGCTCGCCGCGGCCATAGCCGCCGGTGGCGACCAGCGCCATGCCGCTCGAAGGTCCGTGCGAGCGCCACAGGTCCTGCAGGGTCCGGTCGATCAGGCGCGCATGCGCCCGCAGCAGCCAATTGGGGGTCTTGCCCTTGAGGTAAGCATCGCGCAGCGCCTCGCGCGATTGCCGCAGCGAGTTGCGCAGCGCTTCGATCGGCGCGGTGCCGCGCGCACGCGCCGCCTGGTCCATCCCTTCACGGCTCATCCCCGCCTCAGGCACCGAGGCCCTGTGGCGGCGGCGTGCCCGCCGAAACCGTGAGGACTTCGTAGCCGGCATCGGTGACCAGTACGGTGTGCTCCCACTGCGCCGACAGGCTGTGGTCCTTGGTGACGATGGTCCAACCGTCGGCCAGTTCGCGGATGCCGGGCTTGCCCGCATTGATCATCGGCTCGACGGTGAAAATCATGCCGGGCTCGAGCCGCAGGCCGGTGCCGGGCTTACCGTAGTGGAGCACCTGGGGTTCTTCGTGGAACTTGCGTCCGATGCCGTGACCGCAGAACTCCCGCACGATGGAATAGCCGTGCTGCTCGGCATGCGCCTGGATCGCGGCGCCGACGTCGCCAAGCTGCGCGCCGGCACGCACCCGCGCGATCCCGCGCCACATGCACTCGTAGGTCACGTCCACCAGGCGGCGCGCCTGGATGCCCGGCTCGCCGACGTGGAACATCCGGCTCGAATCGCCGTGGAAGCCGTCTTTGATGACGGTGACGTCGATATTGAGGATGTCGCCCTGCTTGAGCACGCGCTCGCCCGGGATGCCGTGGCAGACCTGATGGTTCACCGAGGTGCAGATGGACTTGGGGAAGGGTTTGTAGCCCGGCGGGGCGTAATTCAGGGGGGCTGGAATGGTTCCCTGCACCCCGACCATGTAGGCGTGGCAGAGGTCGTTCAGCTTGCCGGTCGTGACCCCGGGCTTCACCTGCGGCGCAATGTAGTCGAGCACCTCCGAGGCGAGCCGGCCCGCGACGCGCATCTTTCCGACCTCTGCCTCGGTTTTGAGTGTGATTGACATCCGCTACCCGGAAAAAGCGCTGATTATGCTAGAATTTAAGGCTGTCCAACGGCCTTTGCCGTGGACAAATTCCCCGCCTGGCAGCTTAGGGTGCCCTCGGAAGTGAAATGCGGGGGTCGCAGTGCGCCGGAGCGGCAGAAATCAACCCTAAACTTTGGAGTGATTATGTCGGTAACAATGCGTCAAATGCTGGAGGCGGGGGTCCATTTCGGCCATCAAACCCGCTATTGGAACCCGAAGATGGCGCCGTACATCTTCGGCCACCGCAACAAGATCCACATCATCAACCTGGAAAAGACCCTGGCCCTCTACCAGGAGGCGCTCAAGTTCGTGCGCCAGCTGGCGGCGAACAAGGGCAACGTTCTTTTCGTCGGCACCAAGCGCCAGGCGCGCGAGATCCTGCACGAGGAGGCGGTGCGCTGCAACATGCCGTACGTGGATCACCGCTGGCTCGGCGGCATGCTGACCAACTTCAAGACGGTCAAGCAGTCGATCAAGCGGCTGAAGGAGATGGAGGGCATGGTGGAGGATGGGTCGCTTGAGCGCCTGTCCAAGAAGGAAGCCCTGGGCATCCAGCGCGAGCTGGCCAAGCTGCAGCGGTCGCTGGGCGGCATCAAGGACCTCAGCGGCCTGCCCGATGCGCTGTTCATCATCGATGTCGGCTACCACAAGGGTGCGGTGACTGAAGCCATCAAGCTGGGCATACCGGTGGTTGCGGTGATCGATACCAACCATTCCCCGGACAAGATCGCGTACGTCATTCCCGGCAACGACGATTCGAGCCGGGCGATCCGGCTCTACGCCCGTGGCATGGCCGATGCGGTGCTCGAAGGCAGGTCGCAGGCGGTGGAGGAAGTCGTCGCCGCCTCGCGCGACGAGTTCGTCGAAGTGAATGAAGAAGGCGGGAATTGAGCGGCAAGCGCTGCCGTTTTCAAGAAAGGGGCCTCGATGGGCCCTTTTTTTAAATCTGAGACAGGACCTGAACCTACACAGGATTGGTGGACAGCATGGCTGAGATTACCGCGGGCCTGGTAAAAGAACTGCGCGAACTGACCGGCCTTGGCATGATGGAGTGCAAGAAGGCGCTGACCGAAGCGGGTGGCGACCTGAAGAAGGCCGAGCAGCTGCTGCGCATCAAGAGCGGCGCCAAGGCGGGCAAAGCCGCGTCGCGCATCGCTGCCGAGGGCGTGATCGGCGCCTACCTGTCGACGGACGCGAAGGCCGGCGCGCTGGTGGAACTCAACTGCGAGACCGATTTCGTTGCCAGGAACGAGGATTTCCTCGCATTCTCCCAGGCGCTTGCCGAGCTCGTGGCGACCAAGAAGCCGCTCGACGTCGCCGCCCTCGTGGCCTATCCGGGCGTCGAGACCCAGCGCCAGACCCTGGTGCAGAAAATCGGCGAGAACATCTCGATCCGGCGCTTCTCGCAGATGCACGTGCAGTCAAATTCCTCGGCGAAGCTTTCGCAGTACGTGCACAGCGGTCGCATCGGAGTGCTGGTCGAGTACCAAGGTGCAGACGATGCCGGCAAGGACGTCGCGATGCACATTTCGTTCTCCCGGCCCGCGTACCTGGCGAAGTCCGAGGTGCCCGCGGATATCGTCCAGCGCGAGCGCGACATCCTGGCGGCGCGCGCCAGGGAATCGGGCAAGCCGGCCGAGATCGTCGCCAAGATGGTCGAGGGCGGGCTGAACAAGTTCCTCGGCGAAATCACGCTGCTCGGCCAACCGTTCATCAAGGACGACAAGCAGACGGTCGAGAAAATGCTGGCGGCCAGGAAAACCAAGGTGCTTGGGTACCGCTTTCTGGTCTTGAGCGAAGGCATCGAAAAGAAAAAAGCGGCGTGAAACCAAAGTACAAACGCATTCTTCTCAAGCTCTCGGGCGAGGCGCTGATGGGCGAGGGCAGCTACGGCATCAGCCGCCCGACCATCGAGGCGATCGTGGCCGAAATTGCCGGGGTGGCGCGCCTTGGGGTCGAGATCGGAGTGGTGATCGGCGGCGGCAACATCTTCCGCGGCGTCGCCCCGGGCGCCGCCGGCATGGACCGCGCGACGGCGGACTACATGGGGATGCTGGCCACCGTCATGAATGCGCTCGCGCTGCAGGATGCGATGCGCCAGGCGGGCGTCGCAAGCCGCGTGCAGTCGGCGCTGAACATCGAGCAGGTGGTCGAGCCCTACATCCGCGGCAAGGCGATTCGCTACCTGGAGGAAGGCAAGGTGGTGATTTTCGCCGCCGGCACCGGCAATCCTTTCTTCACTACCGACACAGCCGCGGCCTTGCGCGCCAGTGAAATGGGCGCGGAGATCGTGCTCAAGGCCACCAAGGTGGACGGCGTGTACACTAGTGATCCGAAAAAAGATTCCACCGCGCAACGCTACAGCCGTGTCAGTTTCGACGAGGCCATCCAGCGCAATCTCAAGGTCATGGATGCGACCGCGTTGGCCCTTTGCCGCGACCAGAGGATGCCGGTAAACGTATTCAGCATCTTCAGAGCGGGCGCCCTGGGGCGTGTGGTTGCCGGGGAAGACGAAGGCACTCTGGTGCACGTGTAACCGGGGGACGGAGACAGCCATGATCCCAGACCTGAAAAAAAATACCGAAACGAAAATGCACAAGAGCGTCGAGGCCTTCAAGGCCGACCTCTCCAAGGTGCGCACCGGCCGCGCGCACAGCGGCATCCTGGATCACGTGACCGTGGACTATTACGGCACCCAGACGCCGATCAACCAGGTTGCGAAGGTGAGCCTGATCGACGGCCGCACCATCGGCGTCGCGCCGTTCGAGAAGAAGCTCGCGCAGGCGATCGAGAAAGCGATCCGCGAATCCAACCTCGGACTCAATCCGGCCGCCGCCGGAGACATGATCCGGGTGCCGATGCCCTCTCTCACCGAGGAGCGGCGCAAGGAGCTTGCGAAGGTCGTGCACAAGGAAGCCGAGACCGCGAAGGTCTCGGTGCGCAACGTGCGGCGCGATTCGATTCACGCACTGAAGGAAGCGTTGAAGGAAAAGGAGATTTCCGAGAACGACGAGCGGCGTGCCGCGGAGGACATGCAGAAGCTGACCGACCGGCACATTGCGGAGATCGACAAGCTCCTCGCGCAGAAGGAAGCCGAACTGATGGCGGTGTGAGGGCGGCTGTATGAAACCCCACGCTGCCCGCGCCAGTTCCACCGTCGGAATTCCCCCGCATGGCGATGTGCCCAGGCACGTCGCAATCATCATGGACGGCAACGGGCGCTGGGCGAAACAGCGCCACCTGCCGCGTTTCGCAGGCCACAAGCGCGGCGTCGAAGCGGTGCGTTCGATCGTGAAAGCCTGCGCCGAGCGCGGCGTCGGCTTCCTCACGCTGTTCGCTTTCAGCTCCGAGAACTGGCGCCGTCCGCCCGATGAAGTGGCGCTGCTGATGCAGCTGTTCATCGGCGCGCTCGAAAACGAAGTGCAGAAACTTCACCGCAACGGCATCCGCCTCAAACTCATCGGGGAGCAGAGGCGTTTCGACCCGAAAATCCAGGCGCTGATCGCCGAAGGCGAGCGGCTGACGTCGGCCAACCGCGGGCTGACGCTGACAATCGCCGCGAATTACGGCGGGCGCTGGGACATCCTGCAGGCACTCAGTCGGTTTTCGAAAGAAAATTCATTCAAAGAGAAGGACGAAATTCGAGAATCGGATCTGACCCCCTACCTTTCGATGAGCTACGCGCCGGAGCCCGATCTCTTCATCCGCACCGGCGGCGAGCAGCGCGTGAGCAATTTCCTCCTCTGGCAGCTCGCCTATACGGAGCTGCACTTCACCGACACGCTGTGGCCGGACTTCGATGCCACCGCGCTCGAGGCTGCGTTCGCTTCGTATCGAACGCGCGAACGCCGCTTCGGACGAACCAGCGAGCAGCTCGAAGAAGCGAAGCGCAGCATCGCCGGGCGTGCGCCTTTGCGCGCCGCAACCGACGCCTGATCGCTTGTTCCTCACCCGAGCCCTGACCGCCACGGTATTGCTGGCCGCATTCCTGGCGGCTGTGCTGTTGCTGGACCGCGCGGCATTCGCCGTGCTGGTGGCCTTGTTCGTCGCGCTCGGCGCGCACGAATGGGGCCGCCTGGCAGGCCTGCGCGGCCGCACCCTGGTAACCTACGCCGCCGCCTGCCTGATCCTTTTCGGCTTGCTCCTGGGCAGCGCCCTGGTCGAAGCCGTGCTTTGGGTGGCGGCACTGTTCTGGGCCGTCGCGGTGCCGTGGTGGCTCGCGGCCGGCGTGACCTCGAAGCCTCGCGCCTGGCTGCTGGCGGCGGGTGTCGCGGCACTGGTGCCCGCCGGACTTGCAATGAGCGCGCTGCCACCCGATCAGCTCTTGATGATCCTGGGGCTGATCTGGATTTCGGATACTGGGGCTTACCTCGCCGGGCGCGCCTGCGGCCGCCGTAAACTCGCCCCCTCGATCAGTCCTGGCAAGACCTGGGAAGGCGTTGTTGGCGGAGCGATTAGCTGCGTTATCTACGCTATCATTTGGGCGTATTTCGATGCGGATCTGCGAGCCCGCGTGCAGGGGGTTATCTGGATACCGTTCTTGGCGGGAACATTGCTGCTTTGCGCTCTTGGCGTCGTGGGTGATCTGTTCGAATCGGCCCTCAAGCGGCAGGCGGGTGCGAAGGACAGCGGCAAGCTGCTGCCGGGCCATGGCGGCGTGCTGGATCGTATCGACAGCGCCACTGCGACACTCCCGGTGGCGCTGCTGCTGATGCAGGCGATTGGCGCGACATGACACAAGGGTTGACACTGCTCGGCGCGACCGGCTCGATCGGGGCAAGCACCCTCGACGTCGTCGCGCGCCATCCGGATCGCTTTCGCGTATTCGCCCTTACCGCGCACCGCGCGGCTGACGCCTTGCTCGCGCTGTGCCTGCGGCACGCCCCACGCTACGCCGTGCTCTCCGGACTGCCCGAGGATCAGGGCCTTCGGCGCCGCTTCGCGGAAGCAGGTTGCAGGACGCAACTGCTGTTCGGCGCTCTGGCGCTCGAGCAGGTAGCCGCGGACCGGGAGTGTGACGTTCTGATGGCCGCCATTGTCGGCGCGGCCGGGCTCGCCCCCACGCTTGCCGGCGCGCGCGCCGGCAAGCGGCTGCTGCTCGCCAACAAGGAGGCGCTGGTGATGGCCGGGCCGTTTTTCATGCGTACGGTGCGTGAACACGGCGCCACGCTGCTGCCGATCGACAGCGAGCACAACGCGGTGTTCCAGTGCCTGCCGCAGGTTGCGGCCAGGGCGTCGCCCGCTGCGGTGCGCCGCATTCTGCTCACCGCATCGGGCGGGCCGTTCAGGTCGGCGCCGATCGAGCGTCTGTCGCAGGTGACCCCCGAGGAGGCCTGCGCGCATCCCAACTGGGTGATGGGGCGCAAGATCTCGGTGGATTCGGCGACGATGATGAACAAGGGGCTGGAGGTGATCGAGGCGCGCTGGCTGTTCGATGTTCCGCCGGAGCGCATCGAGGTGCTGATCCATTCGCAGAGCATCATCCATTCGCTGGTCGAATTCGCGGACGGCTCGATGATCGCGCAGCTTTCCAATCCCGACATGCGGGTTCCGATCGCGCATGCGCTCGGATTCCCGGAGCGGATCGAATCGGGCGCGACGCCGCTCGATCTTGCCGCCATCGGCCAGCTTTCCTTCGAGCGCCCCGACGCGCAACGCTTCCCCTGCCTCGGACTCGCCTATGCAGCGCTGCGCGAAGGCGGCACCGCGCCGGCGGTGCTGAACGCAGCCAATGAAGTGGCGGTAGCCGCTTTCCTGGAGGGCAAGCTGCGCTACACCGCGATTCCGCAGGTCATCGAACAGGCGCTCGAGCGCACGCCCGCGACCCAGGCCGATTCTCTCGAAACCGTGCTCGAGGCGGATCGGGGCGCGCGCCGCGCCGCGTCGGATTGCGTCGCGATGCTGATGGGGAAGGCGGCATGAACTTCCTGCATACGGTGGTCTCGTTCATCGTTGCGCTGGGCGTGCTGATCGTGGTGCATGAATACGGCCACTATCTCGCCGCCCGGTTGTGCAACGTGCGCGTGCTGCGGTTCTCGGTCGGTTTCGGCAGGCCGCTCGCCACCTGGCGGCGCGGGCGCGACGCCACCGAGTGGACCATCGCCGCGATTCCGTTCGGCGGCTACGTCAAGATGCTGGACGAGCGGGAAGCGCCGGTAGACGCGCAGCAAGCGCATCGCGCATTCAACCGCCAAAGCGTCGGTCGCCGCTTCCTGATCGTGATTGCGGGACCGGTGTTCAATTTCCTGTTCGCGATCGCGGTGTACGCGGGCCTCTACATGCACGGCCTTCCCGAAGCGCGGCCGGTGCTCGCGGCGCCGGTGGCGGGGTCCCTGGCGCACGCCGCGGGATTCAATTCCGGGGACACCGTGCGCTCGATCGAGGGCGATTCCATCACCACCTGGCAGGACCTGCGCTGGCGCGTCCTGCAGGGCGCGCTGCAGCGCGAGGCGCTGCGCTTCGAGGTGTCCGGAACCGGCGGCGACGTGGCGATGCACGTGCTTGACCTGCGGGGATACCCGTCCGAGGAGGTGGAAAGCGACACGCTCGAGAGGATCGGGTTGCGCCTTTACCGGCCGCCGCTGCCGCCGGTGATCGGCCGCGTCGTTTCGGGCGGCGCGGCGGAGCGCGCCGGGCTGCGTCCGGATGACCGGGTGGCGCAGGCGGATGGCAAGGACATTGCGACCTGGGAGCAGCTGGTGCAGGCGATCCGCGCGCGGCCGGGAGAGGTCCTCAGGATGATCGTGGAGCGCGGCGAAGCGCGGCTCAGCATCGACGTGCTGCCGGACGCGGCGACCGAGAACCGGGTGCGCATCGGACGCATCGGGGCGGCACCCAGCATCCCGGCGTCCGAATCCGAGCGCATCGTGGTGCGGGTCAGCTACGGGCCGCTCGAGAGCCTCGTCAAGGCCGCCGTCAAGACCTGGGACATCTCGATCTTCAGTCTCAAGATGCTGGGCAAGATGCTGATTGGGGAAGTGTCCTGGAAACACCTCTCCGGCCCGGTGACAATCGCGGATTATGCCGGCCAATCGGCGCAGATGGGATGGCTTGCCTACGCCACCTTCCTCGCGCTCATCAGCATCAGCCTCGGGGTGTTGAATCTGCTGCCGATTCCGCTCCTTGATGGAGGGCACTTGATGTATTATTCGGTCGAAATAATCAAGGGGAGCCCCGTGTCCGAGCGCGCCATGGAACTCGGACAGCGCGTCGGTATGGCGCTTCTCCTCGTCGTCATGGCTTTCGCTTTCTACAACGACCTGAACCGCCTGTTCTCGGGATAGTGATGCGCATTCGATCTCTCGCGGTGACCGCCTGCGTATTGCTCACGCTGGCAAGCGGCGCTTTGGGCCAGGCGTTCCGCCCGTTCGTCGTCAAGGACATCCGGGTCGAGGGCCTGCAAAGGACCGAGCCCGGCACGGTTTTCAGCTACCTGCCGGTGAAGGTGGGCGAGACCATGACGGAGGAGAAGGCGCAGCAGGCGCTGCGCGCCCTGTTCGCCACCGGCTTTTTCCGCGACGTCCGCCTCGAGGTCGAGAACGACGTGCTGGTGGTGCTGGTCGAGGAGCGTCCGGCCATCGCGCAGATCGATTTCGTCGGCGTGAAGGAGTTCGACAGCGAAACCCTGCGCCGGATCATGCGCGACGTGGGGCTGACCGAGGGCCGTACCTTCGACCGCTCGGTGCTCGACGGCGCCGAACAGGAACTGAAGCGCCAATACCTGTCGCGCGGGCGCTATGCGGCGGAAGTGCAGACCACCGTGACGCCGCTGGAGCGCAATCGGGTCGGCATCAGCATCACAGTAGCCGAAAACGACGTGGCGAAAATCCGCTCCATCAACATCGTGGGCGCCCAGGCCTACCGTGAAAAGGACCTGCTCGACCAGCTCGTGCTGCGCACCCCGGGTTGGCTGACCTGGTACACGAAGCACGACCAGTACTCCAAGCAGCGGCTGGGCGCGGACCTGGAGACGCTCAGGTCGTTCTACCAGAACCGCGGCTACCTCGACTTCAACATCGAGTCGACGCAGGTCTCGATCACGCCCGACAAGAATGACATCTACATCACCATCAACGTGGTCGAGGGCGAGAAGTACACGGTCACGGAGGTCAAGCTCGACGGACAGATGCTGCTGCCGCGCGAGGAACTGGAGAAGCTGGTGCGCGTCAAGCCGGGCGAGGTGTTTTCGCGCCAGCGCGTGACCGAATCCACCAAGGCGATCACCGACCGGCTCGGCAACGAAGGCTATGCGTTTGCCAATGCGAGCGCGGTTCCCCGGATCGACAAGGACAAGCGCACCGTCGCGTTCTCCATCGTGGTGGACCCCGGCCGGCGCGTATACGTGCGGCGCATCAACGTCGCCGGCAACACCAAGACGCGGGACGAAGTGGTCCGGCGCGAGATGCGCCAGCTGGAAGGCGCGTATTACGACGCATCCAAGATCCAGCTCTCCAAGACGCGCGTCGACCGCACCCAGTATTTCAAGGAAGTGAACGTCGAAACCGCGCCGGTGGCTGAAAGCGCCGACCAGGTGGATGTCAATTTCACGGTCGAGGAGAAGCCGACCGGAGCGCTGCTGCTGGGCGCCGGCTTCTCCTCGGTAGACAAGCTGGTGGTGTCGGGCTCGGTGTCGCAGGCCAATGTCTTCGGCAGCGGCAAATTCCTTTCGGTGCAGGTGAACAGCGGCAAGGTCAACAGGACCTATGCGTTGTCCTATCTCGACCCGTATTTCACGGTCGACGGGGTGAGCCAGGGCTTCGACGTATACAAGCGAAGGGTGGACGCATCCAGCCTTTCGGTCGGCCCCTACACCACGGATACGCTGGGCGGCGGCATCAAGTTCGGCTACCCGCTGAGCGAAACGGATGGCATAAATTTCGGCCTGGTTTTCGAGCACGTGAAGCTCGGAACCTTCGACAACAGCCCGATCAGCTACCGGGATTTTGCGACCCAGTTCGGCAACAAGTACAGCTACGGCACGGGCTCGATCGGCTGGGGCCGGGAGGCACGCGACAGCGCGATCATGCCGTCGCGCGGAACACTGACGCGCGCCTCGGTCGAGGTTGCCGGCGGCGAACTGCAGTATTACCGCGCCAATGTCAGCGAGTCGTTCTACTACCCGCTCAGCCGGACCGTGACGCTGGCGCTGAATGGCGACCTGGGCTACGTGCACGGCATCAGCGGCAAGCCGGTGCCGTTCTTCAAGAACTTTTACGCCGGCGGTCCCGGTTCAGTGCGCGGTTATCGCGCCTTCTCGCTCGGCCCGCAGGACGCGGAATCCAACGCGCTGGGCGGGACCCGGAAAATCACCGCCAGCGCCGAGATCCTGTTTCCGATGCCGGGCGCGCAGGCGGACAAGTCATTGCGCCTGACCGCGTTCATCGACGGCGGCCAGGTCTATGGCGCGGACCAGAAGCTGAGCCTCGGGGAATTCCGTTATTCGGCCGGCGTCGGCCTGGCGTGGAATTCCCCCTTCGGCCCGCTGAAAATCTCCCTCGCGCAGCCTTTGAACGAGAAGAAGGGCTTAGACCGGGTCGAGAGGTTACAATTGAACTTTGGCACTGCCTTCTAGAGCCTGAACAGGAAGTTGCCGCGCATTTATGCACCTTAAAGCCCTGTTTTCCGCCGTCGCGCTTGGTCTTGCCACGCTAAGCCTTGCCTTGCCGGCCGGCCACGCCCTCGCGCAAAGCAAGATCGGTGTCGTCCAGATCGAGCGCATCGTGCGCGATTCCCAGCCCGCGATGCGCGCGCAGAAAAAACTCGAAGCCGAGTTTGCCAGGCGCGAGGCGGAGCTTGCCAAGGGCGCCGACCAGCTCAAGCGCCTGCAGGACGAGATGGAGAAGGACTCGGTGACCATGCCCGAGACGCAGCGCCGCAACAAGGAGCGCGATTTCAACGAGATGAACCGCGAGTTCCAGCGCAAGCAGCGCGAGTACCGCGAAGACGTGAACCAGCGCCGCAATGAAGAACTCGGCCAGGTGATCGAACAGGCGAACCGCATCATCCGCCAGATCGCCGAATCGGAGAAGTACGACATCATTTTCCAGGAAGCCGCCTACGCGAACCCGCGCATCGATATCACCGACAAGGTGATCAAGGCGCTCGAAGGCAAGCCGCCCGCCGCCGCAAAATGACATGCCCGGGCCGTTCACGCTCGCGCAGATCGTGTCACAGCTTGGCGGCCGCATCGCCGGCGATGCGGAAACCCTGATTCACCAGGTCGGCTCGCTGGAGCGGGCGGGCCGCGGCCAGATCGCCTTTCTCTCGAACCCCAGGTACCGCGCCAGACTGGCTGGCAGCGGCGCCTCCGCGGTGGTCCTTGCCGCCGATGCGGAGTCGCTGAGCGCGCTTCCGCGCATCGTCTGCGAGAATCCTTACAGCTACTTCGCCCGGGTGTCGCAACTCTTCAATCCACGTACCACGCAGCCGGCCGGCGTCCATCCGTCCGCGAGCGTCGCGCCTTCGGCCAGACTGGGCGCGCGCGTTTCGATTGGCCCGAGCTGCACGGTCGGCGATGGCGTCACGCTTGGCGATGACAGCTGCCTCTATCCCGGCGTGGTGATCTACCCAGGCTGCCGCATCGGAGCGCGCGCCATCATCCATTCCGGCGTCGTGATCGGGGCCGACGGCTTCGGCATCGTCAGCGAGGCCGGCCGCTGGCTGAAAATCCCGCAGATCGGGTCCGTGGTCATTGGCGACGACGTCGAGATTGGTGCCAACACCACCATTGACCGCGGCGCGATGGACGACACCGTGATCGGCGACGGGGCCAAGCTCGACAATCAGATCCAGATCGGGCACAACTGCCGCGTCGGCGCCCATACCGCCATCGCCGGTTGCGCCGGGGTGGCCGGCAGCACCGACATCGGCAGCCATTGCACCATCGGTGCCGGCGCCGTGATCCTCGGGCATCTTTCGATCTGCGACCACGCCCACGTTTCGGCCGATACCGTGATTTCACGCTCGATCCGCAAGCCGGGCACCTACACCGGCATGTTCCCCGCCGACGACAACGAATCGTGGGCCCGCAATACCGCGGTGGTGCGGCACCTCGCGGACCTGATGGACCGCGTCCGCGCGCTCGAGAAACGGATTCAGGACAAGGAGAAGGGTGATGGCTGACATGGACATCCATCAGGTGCTCGCGTACCTGCCGCAGCGTTTTCCGATCCTGATGATCGACCGGGTTCTGGAATGCGAGCCCGGCAAGCGGATTCTGGCGCTGAAAAACGTGTCGGCGAACGAACCCTATTTCCCGGGGCACTTTCCGCACCGGCCGGTGATGCCCGGGGTGCTGATCCTGGAAGCCATGGCGCAGGCGGCCGGCATTCTGGCGTTCCGCACGCTCGGCACGAAGCCCGACGACAAATCGGTTTACTACTACGCTGGCATCGACAACGCGCGCTTCAAGCGGCCGGTCGAGCCCGGCGACCAGCTCATGATCGAAGTCTCGATCCTCGGCTCGAAGCGCGGCATCTGGAAATTCGGCTGCACCGCGCGCGTCGGCGATGTACTCGTTACCGAGGCCGACATCCTGTGCACCGTCCGCCCGGCCGGCGCCGAAGCGCAATGATCCATCCCACCGCGATCGTCGAGCCCGGCGCCCGGCTGGCGGCGAATGTCACGGTCGGCGCCTACTCGCTGATCGGCGCGCAGGTCGAGGTGGGCGAGGGCACCGTGATCGGGCCGCATGTCGTCATCGAGGGACGGACCAAGATCGGGCGCAACAACCGCATCTCGCCGTTTGCTTCGCTCGGCGGCTCGCCGCAGGACAAGAAGTACGCGGGCGAGGATACGTCGGTGGAAATCGGCGACGGCAACACGGTCCGCGAGTACGTGACGATCAACCGCGGCACGATTGGCGATGCGCGGGTGACCCGCGTCGGCAACGACAACTGGATCATGGCCTACGTGCACTTTGCGCACGATTGCCAGATCGGCAACCACACCATCTTCGCCAACGCCTGCGAGCTGGCCGGCCACGTGCAGGTCGGCGACTGGGCGATCCTCGGCGCGACCACCCTGGTGCATCAGTTCGTGCACATCGGCGCGCACAGCTTCACCGGCATGGGCACCTACCTCGACCGGGATCTGCCTCCCTATGTCAGGGCCGCGGGCAACATGGCGCAGCCCTACGGCATCAACAGCGTCGGATTGCGGCGGCGCGGACGTTCAGGCGAGACCATCGATGCGCTCAAGCGGGCCTACCGGACGATCTACCGCAGCGGACTCGGCCTCGAGGATGTGAGGCGTGAGCTCGAGGCGCAGGCCGCCGCCTGCGCCGAAGTGCGTGTGATTGTCGATTTCCTCGACACTTCGAAGCGCGGCTTGATACGCTAGGGCACGCGGAGCTCGTGCACACGGAGCTGGTGCACGGGGAACCAAGCGTCCACGTCGGCATGGTGGCCACGGAGGCCTCGGGCGACCTGCTGGCCGCCCACCTGATCGCCGCGCTCAAGGCGCGCCGCCCGCAATTGCGTTTTTCCGGCATCGGAGGACCAAAGATGATTGCGCAGGGCTTCGAGTCGCATGTCGCCATGGACAAGCTCGGGGTGCGCGGCTACGCGGAAGTGCTGCGGCACTACCGGGAGATCATGGGAATCCGGCGGCAGATTGCCGAGCGCATGCTGCGCGAGCGTCCGGCAGTGTTCATCGGTGTCGATTCCTCCGACTTCAATCTCGATCTGGAACGCACGCTCAAGGATGCCGGAATTCCTGCGATCCAGTATGTCAGCCCCTCCATCTGGGCGTGGCGCGGCTGGCGGACGCGCAGGATCGTGCGCTCGGTGACGCACCTGCTGGCCATGTTTCCGTTCGAGCCGGCGCTGTACGAGAAAGCGGGGCTTGCCGTGACCTATGTCGGCCATCCGCTCGCCGACGTGATCCCGATGGATCCGGACAAAGCCAAGGCGCGGACCGAGCTGCGCGTCCCGGCCGGCAGCCGCGTGGTGGCGCTGCTGCCGGGCAGCCGGCGCTCGGAGCTGCACTATATGGCGGACCTGTTCGTGCTTACCGCGCGCCGCCTGCTGCAGGACCTGCCCGGTGCGCATTTTGTCTGTCCCACCGCCTCGCGCGCGACGCGCGAGATGTTCGAAGCGGCATTGCGCCGCCACGAGGCGAGAAACCTTCCACTGACGCTGCTGTTCGGGCATTCTCACGAAGCTCTGGCTGCCGCCGACATCGCCCTGGTGGCGAGCGGCACTGCGACGCTGGAGAGCGCGCTGTTCAAGACGCCCATGGTGATCGCGTACAAGCAGTCGCCGTTCACCTGGGCGCTGATGCGCAGGATGCTCTATCTGCCTTACATCGGCTTGCCGAACATACTTGCGGGAGAGAACCTGGTGCCCGAGTTCGTGCAGGACAAAGCCACCCCGGGGAATCTGGCCAACGCGCTGCTCGACCTGTTGCACGATGCAGGCGCGCAGCGCAGGCAGCTCGAAAAATTCCGCGAGATCCACGTCACCTTGCAGCAGAACACCGCGCAGAAGGCCGCGGATGCGGTGCTGGCGGTGCTGGATGCAGGCCGCAGCTAGGAACAGGGGAACCATGGTTCCCCCGTTACCCCAAACAAGGAACAGGGGAACCCAGGTTCCCCCGTTACCCCCTCCTCGCATCTGCGGCGTGGACGAAGCCGGACGAGGTCCGCTGGCCGGTCCGGTTTTTGCCGCCGCGGTCATTCTCGATCCGGCAAAGCCGATCGAGGGTCTCAGGGATTCGAAACTTCTCACGGCTTCGCAGCGGGAGAAATACGCAGAGCTGATTCGATGCAATTCAAGAGCGTTCGCCATTGCGCATGCGACCGTCGAAGAGATAGACCAGCTGAATATCCTGCAGGCAACGCTGCTCGCGATGCGGCGGGCGGTGCAAGGGCTCGGCATGCTGCCGGACGAGGCCTGGATCGACGGCAACCGCTGTCCCAGCCTTGCCTGTCCGGCGCGCGCCATCGTGCGCGGGGACCGGTTGCATGCAGTGATCTCGGCGGCTTCCATCCTCGCCAAGACCGCGCGCGACGCGGAGATGCGCCGCATGCACGATCGCTTTCCGCAATACTGTTTCGACCGGCACAAAGGCTATCCGACCCCCGAACACCTTGCGCTCCTCGAGCGCTACGGGCCGAGCGAGATCCACCGGCGCAGCTTCGTGCCGGTACGGCGTATCCTCCAGCGCGGATGAGCTTCATCGCCTCCCGCGACAATCCGCGCGTGCGCCGCTGGCGGGCGCTGACGCGTGATGCGCGCGAGCGGCGCAAGCAGCAGCGGGCGATGATTGAGGGTGAAAATCTGATATCGGCTTTTCTCCAATCCGGGAAAGCCGTCGAAAGCCTGATTCTCAGCAAGACCGGTTCGAGCCAAGCCGAGTTCATCGCGCTGGCCAGACAAACCGGAAAATCTCCAACGGTACTTTCCGATGCGGTCTTCCGCTCGATCGTCGATGTGGAAACGCCGGCCGGCATTGCCGCCGAAATCGCATTGCCCGGTTCTACGCCCGATTTAAAGACCTCAACAGCTTGCGTTCTGCTCGAAGGAATTCAGGATGCCGGCAACGTCGGCGCGATCCTCAGGAGCGCGGCGGCGTTTGGCATCAGGGATGCGGTGCTCGGCCAGGGCTGCGCGGACGCCTGGTCGCCCAAGGTGCTGCGCGCGGCAGCGGGCGCGCATTTCGCGATGCTGTTTGCCGAGGGCGCCGACCTCACGGCCTCGATCGGCGAATTCGGCGGCAATATCGTCTGCACCGTGCCGCGCGGCGGTGTGCCGATCGCGGATGCCGAGCTGTCCGGACGTATCGGCTGGCTGTTCGGGGCCGAAGGGCAGGGCGTGAGCGGCGCATTGGCCGCGCGCGCGGCGCTCAAGGTAACGATCCCGATGCCGGGCAGCGCCGAATCGCTGAACGTCGCGGCTGCCGCCGCGATCTGCTTCTACGAGTTCAGTAGACCTGGCGCTCGAGCCTGAACCCGCGCAGAAAAAGATTCTTAGCATCGACGTCTGACTCGAGGGGCGGGTCGCGTCGAGTCTTTCCGCGTGCCGCGGCTCACACCGGAATCATGCGCCTCAGCCGATACCACACTCCGCCGCCGATCTCCCGGATGGCGTACGTCGAGATCTCCAGTCCGTGCACCGAGGGAAGGACGTCCGTGAGGTTGAGCGGCGAGCTTGCCTGGAAATGCATCGGCGCCGGCACGACCGTGAACCCCGCCGCCTCGAATGCTCGCACCGCCCTCGGCATGTGGAGGACGTCGGTCACGAGGACGACGGTCCGCACCTTCGGGCCCAGCGCCTTGGCCATGTAGTTGGCGTTCTGCCTCGTGTCGAAGCTCTGGTCCTCGACCACCGCCACGGGAAGCTTGAGGCTTTTCTCGATGAAGTTCTTCATCAGGACGGCTTCGCCGTGAGTTCCCCTTGGCGGCTTGCCGCCGGTCACGCCGAGGGTCAGGCCAGTCTGTTGCGCAAGCTGGCCGGCATACACGGAGCGTCTGAGCGATGCGCCCGCAAGGGTTTCGTGGTCGGGATGTTCCAGGGCGCCGGGCACCCGTCCACCTCCGAGGACAACGATGATGGTTTGGTCTTTGGGCAGTTGTTTCGCGGATGCGAGATTTATCGGCGGCCAGTTGTGTTCGAACGGCTTGGCGAGCAGATAGCCGACGGCGGTGAGGGACATGGTAGCAAACAGGACCAGCGAGGCACCCGCCAGCCACCGGCCCCATCGCTTACGCCCATGCCAAAGGCCGATGGCGATCAGCAGCAGGAAAACACCCGGCGGCAGAATCAGGCTGCCGATCAGGTTTGTCACGGACCAGACAATTAAATCCATATCACGGTTAGGCGTTCCTGAAACGCAGGCGCGGCGTCAAGCTTTGGTGGCCGTAACGAAGAAATCCCGGTCTATCTGCTCGATGACGGTGTTCACCCCACCGAATTTCGAAAACAGCCGCTCGATCTGATCGCGGCTGTAGAGATACAGATCACAGCGGTCGCGGTAAAGCAGCTTGCGCTGCCACCCAAGCAATCCGCCCGCGACCGGGAAACTGAAAAAGGCCTTGCCCCGCGTAAGATCAAGGGCTCGCCTGATGGCCGCCTCGGCATCCTCGACGTAATCCATGAATCCCATCACGATCACGTAATCGAATGGCAAGGCGAAGGGGTGGGCGAAGAAATCCGCCTTCTCGAAGCGGCAGGTCTGCGCCACTCCCGCGCTTCGTGCGCGCTCTCGGGCAATATCGAGCATGCCCTTGGCGAAGTCGACCCCCAACACCGATCTCGCGCCCATCTGCGCCAGCGCCACCGAATAATGGCCGGGACCGCATCCGACATCGAGGACGTCCTTGTTCGCGACCGGCTGACACCCTTCCAGGGACTTGAAGAACCGGATCTTCATGCTCCGGCGAAATAGCCGGTTGGCAAGCCCGTTCACCAATCCGCCGGCGCTCCCGTATATGGAGTCGAAATCGGCGGCGTAGCGGTCGAAAAACTCTGCAACTCTGGATTCCAATGCCTTACTCGCTGATGATTTATAAGTAAACGCGCTGCATTTGTGGAGCTTTTCTTTCGAGATACGCTTGAAAAGTTTCAAATTGAAAATCCCGAATAATCTCTCGGATCTTTTTCTCGGTCGTTTTCAAGTTCATATAAGCCGGCAGTCGCAAAATCGGATTCATTGTAAGTCTGGGATGTGAAGGATCTATCTCACGCGGATGCACATAAAAACAAATGGGCCGTCCTTCTTTAAGCACATCTAGGGCTGCTCGTTTGATCATGAAATAAGGAAAAAATCTTAAATAAGCGCCACCGAAAAAACACAAAGGTTGTCTGAAAACGTTTTTGACCGAAACAGGAAATTCGGCAATCTCCTGTTTTGCGATGGAAATCATATGCGGACCGTAGTGGTTAGTGAGCATTCCTCCGCCATGAGTTACTTTTTTTGTCCATTTGGTTGGAAAAATTGAGGAATCGTAGGCATAGCCAGCTTCGAGGAGTTTTTCAAAAACCCAAGGAGTTTTGTCTGTCACAGAAAAACCCGCGGCACGGTATCCTAGAATTTTGTGGCCCGCGATGTTCTCGAGAATGTCTTTCGATTCTTTCGCGTCGGTCGAAAACTCTGCCGCACTCATATCATAAACAAGACGGTGGACCATTCCATGAGATGCAATTTCATGGCCCATACGATCAGCCTCTTGAACTAAATGGGGATACTTTCGTGCAATCCAACCTAGAAAAAAACAGGTGACTTTGATTTCTGACACAGTAAAAAGCTCTAAAGTTTGCAGAAAATTCTTTTCCACAGAAGAGGGAAGCCGGTCCCACTCAGAAATTTTGGGAGTGGCCGGAAGGTTAAGAAAGTGAAACCAGTCTTCGACATCGATTGAAAAAATACATTTTGCCATCTAATTTAAATCCCTTTCTTTTTCCGAGACATAGGAAACCTCATACCACCCGCTCGCGCCCACCACCCCGGTGCCGCGCAAATTGCGTTTGCGCCGGGCCGGTTGTCGAGCGATCTGGCTTGTCATGGGCTGTCCTCCGGGCGTTTGGGGTGCGCGCATTCAGTAAACGTGGCGCTCGAGCCTGAGCTCGCGCAGGATCGTGGTGGCGATTTCCTCGATTGATTTCGCGGTGGAGTTGATCCAGCGGATGCCCTCGCGCTGCATCAGTATTTCCGCCTGCTCGACTTCGAACCGACAGTTGGCGGGGTCCGCGTACTGGCTGCCCGGCCGGCGCTCGCGCCGGATTTCGTGCAACCGCTCGGGCGCGATGGTCAGGCCGTAGAGCTTCGTCTTGCAGGCGTGGAGCGCTTCGGGCAGCCGGTTGCGTTCGAAATCCTCCGGGATCAGCGGATAGTTGGCCGCTTTGACGCCGAACTGCAGCGCCAGGTAGAGGCTGGTCGGCGTCTTGCCGCTGCGCGATACGCCCACCAGGATGACGTCGGCCTCGCCGAGCTCGAGGTGGGAAGCGCCGTCGTCGTGCGCCATCGAGAAATTGATCGCCTCGATGCGCTGCTTGTATTCCTGCTTGTCCATCGAGCTGTGCGAGCGGCCGATGGTATGGCTCGATTTGACACCCAGCCCGCTCTCGAGCGGGCCGATGAAGGTCTCGAAGAAATCCACGAACAGCGCATTGGCGCGGCGCACCACCTCGCGCACGTCGCTATTCACCAAAGTGGAGAACACAATCGGCTGGCCGTTGCCGCGCAGCGCTTCCCGCTCGATGCGCTCGAGGCACTCCTGCGCCTTGTCCACGCTGTCGACGAACGGCAGGGTGACCTGGTTGAACTCCACGCCTTCGAACTGGGTGAGCAGGCTGTGTCCCAGCATCTGCGCCGTGATGCCGGTGCCATCGGAGACGAAGAACACGGTGCGGCGCTGCGGCATGGCGGATAAAATACCAAGGAAATGTACCTCGCGTGGCTTAAAGATCTCCGCATGGCCGATCTGCCCAGGGTGGGCGGCAAGAATGCATCGCTGGGCGAAATGATTGGCGAGCTTTCCCGGGCGGGCGTCCGGGTGCCCGGGGGCTACGCCACCACCGCGCAGGCCTTCCAGACGTTCCTATCCGCTGATGGCCTGGACCGGCGCATCGCGGAGCGCATCAAGACGCTCGATCCACAGGACCTCGATGCCCTCGCGAAGTGCGGCGCCGAAATCCGGGGCTGGATCGAGCAGGCGCCTTTTCCGGCAGATGTAGAAAATGAAATACGTACTTATTATCAAAAACTTGTAGAAGATACTTCAAGCGAAACATCATTCGCGATCCGCTCCTCGGCCACCGCCGAAGACCTCCCGGATGCCTCCTTTGCCGGCCAGCAGGAAACCTTCCTGAATATCCGGGGTGCGGAGCATGTTCTAACTGCAATCCGTCGTGTTTTCGCATCCCTCTACAACGACCGCGCCATCTCCTACCGGGCCCACCAGGGCTTCGCGCACGGTGCCGTAGCGATATCGGCAGCGGTGCAGCGGATGGTGCGCAGCGACCTCGGGGCGAGCGGAGTCATGTTCACGCTCGACACCGAGTCGGGTTTTCGCGACGTGGTGTTCATCACCTCCTCGTGGGGCCTGGGCGAGATGGTGGTGCAGGGCGCGGTGAACCCGGACGAGTTCTATGTCCACAAGCCGATGCTGGAGGCCGGCAAGCCTGCCATCCTGCGCCGGCGACTCGGTTCGAAATTGCAGAAGATGATTTTTTCCGACCAGGCCTCGGCAGGACGATCGGTGCGCACCGAAGACGTGCCTGCCGCGGAGCGCGACCGCTTCTCGCTGTCGGACAGCGACGTTCTCGAACTCGCCCGCACTGCCTGCATGATCGAGAAGCACTACGGCTGTCCGATGGACATAGAGTGGGGCAAGGACGGCGCGGATGGCAGCATCCATGTGCTCCAGGCCCGGCCCGAGACCGTGCGTTCCCGGGAAGGGACGAAAAGCGGCGCCGGCACTGATGAACGCTACCGGCTCAAGGGGACAGGCCAGCTACTCACCAGCGGAAGGGCGATCGGTCAGAAGATCGGCGCCGGCCCGGTACGCATCGTGAAAGATGCCTCGAAGATGTCGAGCGTGAAGAAGGGGGATGTGCTGGTCACCGACATGACCGATCCCAACTGGGAACCGGTGATGAAGCTTGCCTCAGCCATCGTCACCAACCGCGGCGGCCGGACCTGCCATGCGGCGATCATCGCCCGCGAGCTGGGTATCCCGGCCGTGGTCGGGTGCGGCGATGCCACGTCCCGGCTGGCGGACGCCGGCTCGGTCACGGTCTCCTGCGCCGAGGGAGACACGGGCAACGTCTACGCGGGCGCCGTGCCCTTCGAGGTCACCACCAGCGAGCGCCGGGACCTGCCGCAGATCCCGGTCAAGATCGCGATCAACATCGGCAATCCGCAGCTGGCGTTCGGCTTCGCGCAGTTGCCGAATGCGGGCGTCGGCCTGGCGCGGCTCGAATTCATCATCAACAACGAAATCGGCGTCCATCCCAGGGCCTGCATCGACTGGCCCGAGCTGCCGCAAGACCTGAAAGCCAGCGTGGAGCGCGCCGCGCGCGGCTACGCGGAGCCGCGGGCGTTTTTCCGCGAGAAGATGGTCGAGGGCGTCGCCACGATCGCGGCCGCGTTCTGGCCCAAGCCGGTGATCGTCCGCCTGTCGGATTTCAAGTCGAACGAATACCGCAAGCTGATCGGCGGCGAGCGCTACGAGCCGCAAGAGGAAAATCCGATGCTCGGCTTGCGCGGCGCGGCGCGCTACCTGGCGGCGGATTTTCGCGGCTGCTTCGAGCTCGAATGCGCCGCGCTGCGCAAGGTGCGCAATGAGCTCGGGCTCACCAACGTCGAACTGATGGTGCCCTTTGTGCGGACCCTCGACGAAGCGCGCAGTGTGGTGAAACTGCTGGCGGAAAACGGCCTCAAGCGCGGCCAGGACGGCTTGCGGCTGGTGATGATGTGCGAACTGCCCTCCAACGCCATCCTCGCCGAGGAATTCCTGCAGTACTTCGACGGCTTCTCGATCGGAACCAACGACCTGACGCAGCTCACGCTCGGCCTGGACCGCGACTCGGGGCTGGTTGCCGGTTCCTTCGACGAGCGGGACGGCGCAGTCAAAGCGATGCTCGAAATGGCGATCCGCGCCTGCCGCAAGCAGGGCAAGTACGTCGGCATCTGCGGCCAGGGGCCGTCCGACCACCCCGACTTCGCGCGCTGGCTGATGGAGCAGGGGATCGAGAGCCTGTCGCTGAATCCGGACAGCGTGGTATCCACCTGGCTGGCCTTGAGTGGCGAGGCGCCCGCGATTGGCGGTGACGCGCTCGCGCTTGGTGGTGACGCGCCCGCGCTTAGCGGTGACGCAAAAGGCGGGACTTCTCCCGCTGCCATTCCTTCTCGCGCTCCGACGCCCGCTTATCGTGCTTGAGCTTGCCTTTGGCAAGCGCGATCTGAATCTTGATGCGCCCCTTGGCGAAATGCAGATCGAGCGGAATCAGGGTGTAGCCGCGCTGCTCGACCTTGCCCACCAGGCGCCGGATTTCCTCGGCAGTCATGAGCAGCTTGCGTGTGCGCGTCGGGTCGGGGGTAATGTGGGTCGAGGCGCTGCCCAGCGGGCTGATATGCGCCCCCAGCAGCCAGAGCGCGCCTTCGTCGACGATCACGTAGGCATCGCTGATTTGCGCACGGCCGGCACGGATCGCCTTGACCTCCCAGCCCTCAAGCACCAGGCCGGCCTCGTAGCGATCCTCTACAAAGTAGTCGTGGAACGCTTTGCGGTTTTCGGTGATCGACATGGCAACAATCGGGCTCTGACCCTGATTTTCCCATGAAGCGCATCTCGCGCCGGGATGGCCAGCTTGCGCGTTGAAGTGGTTTACGCTCTGGCGCATACCCAGGACATCGTGGTCCTCGAGTTGGCCGAGGGTGTCGTCGTCCGCCAGGCGGTCGCCGCGAGCGGCATGCTCGCCCGGCACGGACTGGCCGCGGCGAACCTGCAGCTGGGGATAGCCGGCAAACGGGTCGCGCCCCAACAACGGCTACGCGAGGGCGACAGGGTGGAGATTCTCCGGACGCTGGCGGCGGACCCGAACGAGGCGCGGCGCGGGCGCGCACGCCGCAACCGCCGGCGCTAGCCGCAGTTCTGCTGCACCAGCGTGCGCGCCTTGCCGGCTTCCTGTTCGCGCTGCGCGTCGTCCAGAAAGGAGCGCTCGCCTTTGGCATCGGTACGCTGGATGCGCTGTCCGCTCTCCAGCGCGCGCAGATTCTCGCGCGCCCCTTCGCAGTTTTCCCGTTTCGCCTCTTTGTCCTTTTGCTCCG
>JBBPIU010000034.1:24216-27555 GCA_038040245.1 Pseudomonadota bacterium
CTGCGCAACGCCGGTGAGGGCGAGCCCAATCAGCAGAACCAGGGTTTTGGTCATCGCCTGCTCCAGAAAAGTGATCCCAAGGCATATAACGCACCAGTTCGCGCCCGGAGGACACGCCGACGGTAGCCAGTTTCCCCCGCTGCGTCAATCCGGCTTCGCGGCTCGCGTATAATGCGTTTTTGAAAGCAGGGATAGCCATGCGGGTGATCCAGAAGGCGCTGACCTTCGACGATGTCCTCCTCCTTCCCGCCCACTCGCGCGTCCTGCCGCGCCATGTTTCCCTGAAAACCCGCCTCACTCGCAAGCTCGAACTGAACATCCCGCTGCTGTCCGCGGCGATGGACACCGTCACCGAGGCGCGTCTCGCGATCGCCATCGCCCAGGAAGGCGGGATCGGCATCATCCACAAGAATTTTTCGCCCAAAGAGCACGCTGCCGAAGTCGCCAAGGTCAAGCGCTTCGAGTCCGGCGTGCTGCGCGATCCCATGACCATCACGCCCGACATGCGGGTGCGGCAGGTCATCGCGCTGCAAAAGCAGCACCGGATCTCGGGCTTTCCGGTGGTTGTGGCGGGCAAGGTCGTCGGGATTGTCACCAACCGGGACCTGCGCTTCGAGAAGAAACTCGATCAGCCGGTGCGCAACATCATGACGCCGCAGAAGAGGCTGGTGACCGTGAGCGAGGGCGCGAGCCGGGCGGACGCCTTGGCGCTGCTGCACAAGCACCGGCTCGAGCGCGTGCTGGTGGTGGACAAGCAGTGGCGCCTGAAGGGACTCGTTACCGTCAAGGACATCATCAAGGAAACCGAACATCCCAACGCATGCAAGGATGCACAGGGCAAGCTGCGCGCCGGTGCGGCGGTCGGCGTTGGCGTGGGCACCGATGAGCGGGTCGAAAGGCTGGTCGATGCCGGCGTGGACGTGCTGGTGGTGGACACTGCGCACGGGCACGCCCAAGGCGTTCTCGACCGCGTCAAATGGATCAAGAAAAAGTACCCGAACATGCAAGTCATCGGCGGCAATGTCGGCACGGGCGATGGCGCCCGCGCACTGGTCGATCACGGCGCTGATGGCGTGAAGGTAGGCATTGGCCCGGGTTCGATCTGTACCACGCGCGTGGTGGCCGGGGTCGGTGTGCCGCAGATCTCGGCGATCATGAATGTGGCGGAGGCGCTGGCGAAATCAGGCGTCCCGCTGATTGCCGATGGAGGCATCCGGTACTCGGGCGACATCGCCAAGGCGCTCGGCGCGGGCGCGCACCTGGTCATGCTCGGCTCGCTTTTTGCCGGAACCGAGGAGGCGCCCGGCGAGATCGAGCTTTACCAGGGGCGCTCCTACAAGTCGTATCGCGGCATGGGCTCGCTCGGTGCGATGCAGAAGGGATCCGCCGACCGCTATTTCCAGGACTCCGACATGAACGTGGACAAGCTTGTCCCTGAAGGCGTCGAGGGCCGGGTACCGTTCAAGGGCAGTGCGCTGTCGATGATCGAGCAGTTGCTGGGTGGCGTGCGTGCGAGCATGGGTTATACGGGCTGCCGCACCATCGAAGAGTTGCGCACCCGGTCGCGGTTCGTCGAGATCACCTCGGCCGGGATGCGCGAGTCGCACGTGCACGACGTTCAGATCGTCAAGGAGGCCCCGAACTACCGGGTCGAGTAGCGCATTGCACGACAAGATCCTCATTTTCGATTTCGGCGCGCAGTACACGCAGTTGATCGCGCGCCGGTTGCGCGAAGCCAAGGTTTACTGCGAGATCCATCCCTGCGACGTGAGCGACGCCTTCGTCCGGGACTTTGCCCCCAAGGGGATCATCCTCTCGGGCAGCCACCTGTCGGCCTACGAAGAGTCCACGCTGCAAGCACCCAAAGCCGTTTTCGAGCTCGGCGTTCCCGTGCTCGGCATCTGCTATGGCATGCAGACCATGGCACAGCAACTCGGCGGCAAGGTAGAGGCCGGCAAGCTGCGCGAATTCGGCTACGCCGAAGTCCGGGCGCGCGGCCACACCAAGCTGCTCGAGGGCATCGAGGATTGGCGCGGCGCGGACGGCGCAGGCATGCTGAAGGTCTGGATGAGCCATGGCGACAAGGTGGTCGAGATGCCGCCCGGGTTCAAGCTCATGGCCTCGACCGATGCCTGCCCGATCGCCGGCATGGCGGACGAGGCGCGCCGCTACTACGCAGTGCAGTTCCATCCGGAAGTCACGCACACCACGCAGGGCACCAAGCTGCTGCACCGCTTCGTGCACGGGATCTGCGGCTGCCGCGGCGATTGGAAGATGCCAGATTATGTCTCTGAAGTAATTCAAAAAATTCAAAAACAGGTAGGCGATGAAGAAGTCATCCTCGGCCTGTCGGGCGGCGTGGATTCCTCGGTCGCGGCGGCGCTGATTCACAAGGCGATCGGCAGGCAGCTGACCTGCGTGTTCGTGGATCACGGCCTGTTGCGGCTGAACGAAGCCGCGCAGGTGATGGCGACGTTCTCGAAGCACATGCAGGTCAAGGTCATCCACATCGATGCGGGCGCCGAGATGTTCGCGGCGCTCAAGGGCGTGGCCGATCCGGAGCGCAAGCGCAAGATCATCGGCAAACTGTTTGTAGATGTATTCCAAAAGGAATCCAAAAAAATAAAAGGAGCGCGCTGGCTCGCCCAAGGCACCATCTACCCCGACGTGATCGAGTCCGCGGGCGCCAAGACCAAGAAGGCCGTGACCATCAAATCGCACCACAACGTCGGCGGGCTGCCCGACACCCTGCACCTCAAGCTGCTGGAACCCTTGCGCGAACTGTTCAAGGACGAAGTGCGCGAACTCGGCCTCGCGCTGGGCCTGCCGCGCGAGATGGTGTTCCGCCATCCGTTCCCCGGCCCGGGGCTTGGGGTTCGGATCCTTGGCGAGATCAGGAAAGACTATGTCCAGTTGCTCCAACGGGCCGACGCGATTTTTGTTGAAGAACTCAGAAATTCGGGTTGGTACGACAAAACCGCCCAGGCGTTCGCCGTGTTCCTGCCGGTGAAGTCGGTGGGCGTGATGGGCGATGGACGCACCTACGAGTACGTCGTGGCGCTGCGCGCGGTCGAGACCTCGGACTTCATGACCGCCGGCTGGGCGCCGTTGCCCCACGAATTACTCGCCAAAGTGTCGAGCCGCATCATCAACGAGGTGCGCGGCATCAATCGCGTGACCTACGACATCTCCTCCAAGCCGCCCGCCACCATCGAGTGGGAGTAAGGGCTGTTCAGCTACCGCCACGGCTTTCATGCCGGCAACCATGCCGACGTGCTCAAGCACGTCGTCCTGGTCCAGATGCTTGCGTACCTGACCGCCAAAGACACGCCGCTCTGG
>JBBPIU010000035.1:0-15848 GCA_038040245.1 Pseudomonadota bacterium
GCACCCGCTTCGAAGCGGCCATCCCCGAGTTCACCCTCTCGGTGCCGCGGGTACTTCACTAACGGGCTGGCAATGGCTCAGTGGTCGATAACGCCGGTAATCGACTGGCTGCTGCACGAAGGGCGGCACCTTGCCGCGCCGGACGCACTGGTCGGGGATCTGTGCGCCAGGGTGCGCGCCGCCGGCATGCCCATCGACCGCGTCGCCTTCTTCTTCGGCACGCTCCACCCGCAGTATTTCGGCATCGCAATGTACTGGGACGGCGCGGGCGTGCGCGTGCTCGAGGCTTCGTTCCAGATGGCCGAAACCGATGAGGTCCGCAACAGTCCCGCCCGGCGGATCACGGAGGGCGAAAGGGTCATCCGGCGCCGCCTCGAAAGAGCGGATTGCCCTGCGGACTTTCCCGTGCTGCAGGAGCTGCGCGCGGCCGGCATGACCGACTACGTGATCGCGGAGGTGGTGTTCGGCAACGGCAGCCGCAATTCGGTCAGCCTCGCGACGCGCCGCCCGGGAGGCTTCACCGACCACGACATCTTCGAAGTGCAACGCTTGCTGCACCCGTTCGGCATGGCGATGGAGATCCACGTCGGCCGCGCCCTCTCGAAAACGCTGCTCGAGACCTATCTCGGCCGGATCTCGGGCAGCCGGGTGCTCGAGGGCCAGATCAAGCGCGGCGACGGCGAGGAAATCGAAGCGGTGATCTGGTTCTCCGACCTGCGCGATTCGACGCCGCTGTCGCGCACACTCGGCGAACGGCGCTTCCTCGATCTGCTCAACGACTATTTCGAGGCGACCGCGGGTGCGGTGCTGGAGCACGGCGGCGAAGTGCTGCGTTTCATCGGCGATGCCTCGCTCGCGGTGTTTCCGACCGCGGCTGGCAGCGTGCGCGACGCTTGCGAGCGCGCCGTGCGCGCGGCACGCGCAGCGCGCCTCCGCGCCGGCGCCGCGAACGCCAAACGACATGCGGCGGGCCTGCCAGTCTTCGCCAGCGGCGTAGGGTTGCATCTCGGGCGCGTCCTGTACGGCAATATCGGGACCCCGGAGCGGCTGGAGTTCTCGGTGATCGGCGCCGCGGCGAACGAAGCCGCGCGCATCGAGGGACTGTGCAAGGAAACCGGCCAGGACGTCGTGCTCTCGCAAACCGTGGCGGCCCAATTGGGCGCGCCCTGCCCCAGCCTGGGAAAATTCGCGCTGCGCGGCGTCGCGCAACCGGTGGAGGTGTTCGCGCTGCCCTGAGGAACGGGCGCCGATCCCGTTTTCCTTACTTGCTGGTCTCCGCCGCCATGCGGCGCAACTGCGAAGTGGTCTTGGCCAGCCGATCCGCGAGGATCTTCACCAGCGCGATGGCGGCGTCGGGATTGCTGCGGATCACGTTGACGAACACGTCGCGGGAAATGCGCAGCGCTTCGACGCGCGTGCGCGCGACGGCGGTCGCGGTGCGCGGAACGTCGCCGAAGATGCCGATTTCGCCGATCACGTCGTTGCGCCTCAGCGTGTTCACGAGCAGCGGCCCCCTGGGCGTCGGCACGGTAATGTCCACTTCGCCTTCCATCACGATGTAGGCGCTGTCGGGCGGGTCGCCCGCGCTGAACATGATCTGCCCTTCCTCGTAGGTGAGGCGGTCGCTGCTGAAGGCAAGCAGCTTCTGCATCGCGGGGTCGGTGGTGCTGAAGATCGGCACCCGGCGGATCAACTCGAATTCCTGTTCCAGGCTCATGATTCCCGTCCTTTGCCGGCGCTCATCACGCAGGCGTGATCCTGCTCAACGCAGGCGTGATCTTGCTCAACGTAGGCGTGATCCTGCTAACCGGCGCTCAGTAGCTTCTGCAGCGCGCCGCCGCTGCTTTTCAGGTCGGCGAAACGGCCCTGCTCAGCGAGCCGGCCGCGCTCCATCACCAGGGTATGGCCGAAGCGCTCGGCCAGGTCATTGCGCTGCAATGCCCAGAATACGCAGCTTCCCTTACGGCAATCCAGAACGCTGGTCACGATCCGGTTCTGCGAACCGCCATCCAGGACCGCCGCGGCCTGATCGAGAATCAGCACCGCCGGGCGCCTGAGCAGCGCGCGCGCGATCGCGACCTTCTGCCGGTCGGCCGAGGAGAGTCGCGCGCCGCCAACCCCGACCTGATAGCCCAGACCGATCGACGCCACCTGCGGCCGCAGCTTCAGTTCCTCGAGGACCTCGTGCAGCATCGCGGCAATGCGGCTGCCGGCCTGTGCCTGTCCGGTCGCGACTTTGCCGAACAGGATGTTGTCCTGCAGCGTCGCCGCCCCGTTGTAGCGCGCCGCATCGAAGAACTCGATGCCGTGGCGCATCCCGGCGGGTAGGTGCGCGGCGAAATAACCGCGCGCCTGCAGGATGCGCGCCTCGAAGGCCTCGTCTATGAGGCCGAGCCGGTGGCGGGCGGAAATCATTTTGAACGGCAGCGCCATCAGCAGGTCGCGGTCGGCTGCCTCGATCTTTTCCAGTCCGGCGTCGGCCACCCGGGCCAGCACCGCCTTTACCTCCGGCAGATCGTCCTGCTTGATGAAACTGAAGCGCTCGAAGAATTCGTGCCCCGGCGGCAGGCCGCTGAACAGCTCGACCATGGTCTCGGCCAGCTTGTGCCCGGTCTTGAGCAGGTCGTCGGCGAGCCCCGTTTCGCGCAACACGCGGCGCACATATTCGTTGCCCGCCAGGTTCTCGATGTCGAACGTCTTTTTGCCGATGGGCGTGCCGAACAGCAGGTTCTCCGCGAGCGTCGCGTTGCGGTTGTAGCGCTCGGCGTCGAACTGCTCGACCAGGCCCTGCATGCCGGGCGCGGCGAGCCGCGAGCGCATGGCCTCGCGGGCGCGCAGCACGTTTTCCGCCAGGACAGGATGGTTCGCGGCGTCCACCGCGCTTCTCAGGCCGAGCTCAAAAATGGTTTCCTCCAGCTCGACCGTCTTCAGGACCTCGACGATGCGCGCGTCCATCTCCTCGGGGCTGGATGCGCCCGCGGCTTGATAGTCGGTCCAGTCGGCGTTGTAATCGAGCAGGGTGCTGTCGGTGCGCTTTGCCTCGCTCATCTGAAATTCGTACTCCTCGAGCTCCTTGCCCTCGTATACCCGCTCGCGCAACGGATAGTGCTTGAGCCCGTAGAGCAGGTTGTCGCGCACGCTGGTCGGAAAGAGGTAGGCCGTCGGGCCGACGTAGGCGATGGCGCGGCCGGTCACCGCCTCCGGCGCCTTGGTCATGTCGATGCCGCCGACTTCGAGCCGGCCGCTGCTTGGCACCACCAGGCGCGCAAGCATCTGGGTCAACTCGGCGACACCCGCCGCATGGGAACCGAGGATCGCCACATGCTGGTCGAGGCCGACCTCGAACGAGACGCCGTCGATGAGCTTGGTTCCGGCGTCCCCGGCGAGCGTGAGGTTGGTCGCGCGCACACCGCCCGCCTGTGGCAATAACTGCGGCAGCGTCGGCGACCCCATCGGCGCCTGCATCTCTGCCGGCGCCATGTCCTCCACCGTGAACTGCTCCACCACCTGGGTGTACTTGATCTGCACGTCCAGGCGCTGCTGGTCCCAGTCGATCAGCTCCTTGATCGGGCTGGGCAGGTCCTTGTAGGCGGCGATCACCGCCACCAGCGTGCCGATGTCCAGGCTTCCCTTGATCACCAGGGCGCCGCCGACCAGGTAGAACAGGAACGGCCCCACCTGGGACAGGAAGTTGTTGAGGAACTTGATCTGGAACTTGCGCTGGTAGAACTCGAAGCGGATGCGGAAGATCTTGCCCAGGCGCGACGAGATTTCGGCGCGTTCGTAGTTCGAGGTGTCGTGCGCGTGCACCTCGATCACGCCGTCGGCAACCTCGGCGATGCGGCCGGCCAGCTGGCGGGCGCTCAACTGGCGCTCTTTCGCGAGCGTGAGCAGGCGGCGCCGCAGCTTCGGGATGATGACCGCCTGGGCGGCCACCACGCCAAGCGCGATCATGCCGAGGTACACGTGCTGGAACATGATGAAAAACAGCGCCGTCAGCGCCTCGCCGGCCAGGAACAGCGGCGTGATCATCGACTCGCCGACGAAGCCGCCCAGCGGTTCGACCTCGTCCTTGATCATGGTGGAGAGTTCCGCCGACTTGACGCGCCGGAAGCGCGCCAGCGGGAAGCGCAGGATGCGGTCGAACAGCGCGTAGCGCAGGCGCCTCAGCATGCGCTCGCCCAGCCAGCCTTTCATGGTGTTGATCTGGAACTTGAGGGTGCCGTTGACCACGATCAGCGCGAGGAACGCGAAGGTCAGCGCGAACAGGTACGGCAGTTGGTGCAGCGCAAAACCGTCGAACAACTGCAGCGTGGCGCCGCCGAGGAAATGCGGCAGCGTGAAATGCACTTTCAGAAACGCCACGGTGGCCTCGGGCACCGGGAAGCGCTTGCCCTGGATCGCCTCGTTGATGATCGCCTTGGGCAGGTCGAGCATCGAGAAGTAGATCAGCATCGAGGCAACGACCAGCGGCACGATCAGCAGCTGTTCCCGCTTGCTGTAGCGGAAGATGAAGCTGAACAAGGACCGTTCCATGGGAAAGATCATAGTGCAAGCCGCGCGGGTTCGTGCCACAGTAACGGCCGTGACGACGGGGGCTGACTTCCTGGTTCGGTTCTGGGGCGTGCGCGGCAGCGTTGCCGCCCCGGGGCCCGCGACCGCCCGCTACGGCGGCAATACGTCCTCCATCGAGGTGCGCTGCGGCACACGCCTGATCCTGCTCGACGCCGGCACCGGCATGCGCTACCTCGGCAACCGGCTGGTCGCCGAGGCACCGCTGGATGCGGACATCTTCTTCACCCACGCGCATTTCGACCATATCTGCGGGCTGCCCTTCTTCAAACCGTTCTTCCAGCCGCAGAACGGCTTCCGGCTCTGGGCCGGGCACCTGAGCGCCGGCATGACCCTGCACCGCGTGCTGCGCGACTTCATGGCGGCGCCGCTGTTCCCGGTGCCGCCGGAGGTTTTCAAGGCGAAGATGGAATACCGCGACTTCAAGGGCGGCGCGACGCTGACGCCCGCGCCGGGAATCGTCGTGCGCACCGCGGTGCTGAACCACCCGGACGGCGCGACCGGCTATCGCATCGAGTACGGCGGAAAATCGGTCTGCTACGTCACCGACACCGAACATGTGCCGGGGATACCCGACCGCAACGTGCTCGCGCTGATTGCCGGCGCCGACATCGCGATCTACGACTGCATGTACACCGACGAGGAATATGCGAAATCCTACGTCGGCTGGGGACACTCGACCTGGCAGGAAGCCGTGCGCCTGTGCAAGTCCGCCGGCGTGAAGAAGCTGGTGGTGTTCCACCACGACCCCGACCATGACGACGACCGGCTGGATGCGATCGGCCGCGAGGTCGAGGCGGCGATGCCGGGCGCGGTCATGGCACGAGAAGGCATGGTCCTTACGCCCTGACCCATGACGCGTGCCCTGCTGTTCCGGCGCGGAATTAATATCGGCGCAGCGAATCGAAGGAAGGAAGGAAGGAATATGCCCCACAGTTCCGCGCTTCAAGCTCTCCGGCAGCGAAAAGCGACCGGTGCCCGGCCTCTCCCAGGAATCGGGTTCGGCGTACTCATGCTGGCTGTGGTCCTGCAGAGCCCGGCGCTTGCCTGCGTCACCGTCGTGGAAGTTGCCATCACGCCCGAGCGACGAGCGATGTACCAGCAACGGCTTGAGCGAGCGCACCGCGACCTGAAAACCGCGCAGCAGGCGTTGGGCGGCATCAAATTGCGCCTTGAAAATGACCCGAAAGTGGATGCTGCGTCGCGCTACGAATTGAATAAAAAGGCGGCAGAAAGGGAGATGGACGTCCGGATCTCGGCGGCAGCGATCCGGGAGAATGAAGCAACACTGAAAAAAGGCGTTGAGTACGTTCGCGCCGCTCCTACGTCCACCATAGCGCAAAAACCGGCCGATGCCAGGACTCCGGCCAAGGCTTCGAATTGCGGCTAATTCCCGTTCTTCCGGGGGCCAGTGACATGAAGGTCGCGATTATCGATCGCGCCGAGCTATTCCGGCGACGTCGTCGTCAGGATTGAGATTACTTGTACGGGTCGGCGGCGTCGCGCAATCCATCCCCGAAGAAGTTGAAGGCCAGCACCACGATGAACACCGGCACCACCGGCAGCATCAGCCAGGGGTAGAGCGCGACCACGTTGATGTTCTGCGCCTCGTTGAGCAGCACGCCCCAGCTCGTCACCGGCGGCCGCAGGCCCAGGCCGAGAAAAGACAGCGCCGTTTCGCCCAGGATCATGCTGGGCACCGAAAGCGTAAGCGAGGCGATCAGGTGGCTGGCGAAGCTCGGCAGCAGGTGCCGCCCGATCACTCGCCCGGGCGTCGCGCCCATCAGCACCGCGGCGGTGGCGAACTCCTCCTCTCGCAACGCAAGCAGTTTCGAGCGCACCGCGCGCGCCAGGCCCGGCCAGTCGAGCATTCCGAGAATAATGGTGATGCCGAAGTAGATCAGTACCGGGCTCCAGTTCACCGGCAGCGCGGCCGACAGCGCCATCCACAGCGGCAGCTCGGGGAACGAGCGCACCATCTCGATGAAGCGCTGGATCACGGTATCTATCCAGCCGCCGTAGTAGCCGGATATGCCGCCCAGGGTGATGCCGATGATGAAACTGACGGCGATGCCGAGCAGCCCCACGGTGAGCGAGATGCGCGTGCCGTGGATGATGCGCGACAGCACGTCGCGGCCGAGCCGGTCGGTGCCGAACAGGAAGAACGTGCCGCCCTCGGCGGGACAGACGAGATGGAAATCCGCCTCGAACAGGTCCCAGAACTCGTAGCTGTCGCCGCGGCAGAAAACGCGCAGCGGCTGCACCTTGTCCTGGTTCGGGCGGAATTCGCGCCGCATGGTCTGCATGTTCAGTTCCATGCTGTAACCGTAAACGAACGGTCCGACGAATTTGCCCTCGTGGAACAGGTGCACCGCCTGGGGCGGCGCGTAGATGTGGCGCGTGTCGCGGCTGTGCAGGTTGTAGGGCGAAAGCACCTCGCTTACCAGGATGGAAGCGTAGAACAGCAGCAGGATCAGCGCGGAAATGACGGCAACGCGATGGCGCCGGAATTTCCACCACATGATCTTCCACTGCGAGGCGCGGTAGAAACGCTCCTGCTCCGGCGTCAGCGTCTCGGTGGCGAGCGGTTCGAACGGCTCGGTGGCGACGTAGTGTTCGAGACGCGGCTCCAGATTGGTGCTCACGCGCCAGCCCCTGCGCTACTTATCATTTCTCCATGCCTCCCGTGAGGCGGATGCGCGGATCGAGCACCGCGAGCAGCAGGTCGGAGATGAACATGCCGATCACCGTGAGCAGCGCAAGGAACATGAGGAACGAACCCGCGAGGTACTGGTCCTGGCTGCGCAGCGCTTCGAGCAGCATCGGGCCCGAGGTCTGCAGCGAGAGCACCACCGCGACGATCGCCGAGCCGGAGATGACCGAGGGCAGCAGGTTGCCGATGTCGGCGATGAAGGGGTTCAGGGCCATGCGCAGCGGGTACTTCACCAGCAGCCGGAACGGCGGCATGCCCCTGGCGCGCGCGGTGACCACGTACTGCTTCTGCAACTCATCCAGCAGGTTGGCGCGCAGCCGCCGGATCATGCCGGCGGTACCCGAGGTGCCGATCACGATGACCGGAATCCAGAGGTGGTTCAGCACCGAGCCGAACTTGGCCCAGCTCCAGGGCTGGTCGAGATAATCCGGATCCATGATGCCGCCGATCGCGAGCCCGAATTCGACGTTGGCGAAATACATCAGCACCAGCGCGAAAAGGAAGTTCGGCGTCGCGAGGCCCACGTAGCCGAGCAGCGTCAGACCGTAGTCGCCCCAGCTGTACTGGTGGGTCGCGGCATAGACGCCGATCGGGAACGCCACCGCCCAGGTGAACAGCACCACGGTGAAATTCAGGATGAACGACAGCAGCATCCGGTCGCCCACCACCTGCCTCACCGGCAGGTCGTGCTCGAACGACCAGCCCCAGTCGCCCTGCAGCAGCCCCGAGAAGCCGCGTTCGGTCGGCCAGAGCCCGACCCATACCGCGTACTGCTCGAGGAAAGGCTTGTCCAGGCCGAATTGGGCGCGCATGAATTCGGCGCGCTCCAGCGCCGCCTTGTCGCCCTGGCTGCGCAGCTCCGCGATCTGATTCGAGAGGAAATCTCCCGGCGGCAGCTTGATGATGCTGAACGTGACGAAGCTGATCACGAGCAGCGTCGGAATCATGATCAGCATCCGCCGAATGGTGTAAGTCAGCACGCGGCTAGTTCTTGCGCGGCTCGCTGATCCAGAAGGTATCGGGCCGGTAGATGCCGAAGAACGCGCCCGGCTCCCAGTTGTAGATGCCCTTCTCGGGAACGTTCCTGAGCGTGTTGCGCACCACCACCGGCTGCGCCACGCCGCTTACCACGCCGATCACGAACTGCTGCTCGGCATGGATCTGCAACATGCGATGCCAGATCTTCGCGCGCTCGTCGCGCGTCGCGGCATCGCGCCACTGGCTGTTCAGCTTCATCAGCTCGACCGCCTCGGCAATGTCCGGTGATTCGCCCACCTTGCCGCTGGTTTCGAAGTGCTGGCCGAACTTCGGCCACTGCAGTTGCTGCTGGCTGGTCGGCGCCAGTTCCTCGGGGCTGATGTCCGGATTGGCAAGGCCGTTCTCGAGCCCGGTCCAGACCGACATCAGCGCTTCACCCGAGAAGACGCGGTTGCGCAGCACCTCGCGCTGCGTGGGCTTCGGGAACAGCTTGACGCCGACTTCGCGCCAGTTCTCGCGGATCATCTCCAGCACGTCGGTCTGCTCGGTGCTCTCGCCCGCGGTCTCGACGATGATTTCCAGCGGCCGGCCGTCAGGCAGCTTGCGCACGCCATCCGGGCCGCGCTTCAGGCCGACTTCGTCCAGCAGCTTCTCCGCCGCCTTCTTGTCGTACTGCGCCCAGCGCGTCTGGTACTCCTTCCTGTAGAGCGAACTCTCGGCCACCACCGTGTTGTTGCCCTCGGTAGCGAGGCCGAAATACAGCACCTGGTTCACCTGCGAGCGGTCGATTGCCAGCGACAGCGCGCGGCGGAAGCGCGGGTCGCGCAGGATCGCTCGCCAGGTCGCGTCGTTCACGTTCAGGTTGGGAAACAGCGCGAAATGCGCGCCGCGCGCGGTTTTCCACAGCCGGGTGCGGTAGTTGTTGGTCTTCTCGCCTTTTTTCAGGAAAGTGTAGTTGTTGAACTGGATGTCGCGCGCCTGCAAGTCGGATTCGCCGGCGCCCGTCTTGGCCGGGATCAGCTTGCCCTCGGCGACGGACATCACGACGCGGTCGATGTAGGGCAGCTGGCGGCCGTTCGAATCGACCCGGTGGAAGTAGGGATTGCGCACCGCGACGAAACGATCCGCCGGCGGCTTGGTGATGTTCATCCAGGGCTGCAGCGTCGGCAGGGCCGGATTGTCGAACTGGTACATGTTGTCTTCGCGGTTGTGCGTCGCGGCCCAGCTGCGCTTCACTGCGCCGCCCGCCTGGGCCTCGCCGGCGTTCTTGTTGTACTTGTGATGGAATTTCTTCAGATAATGCGCCGGCCTGTAAATGAACAGCGGCGAGGCGCCCGCCATGCGCGGCAGGAAATCCGGATTCGGCTTCGACCAGCTGTAACGCACCGTCTGCTTGTCGAGAATCTCGACCTTGGGCGCCTCGCCGTTCACCAGCAGGTCGCTCGGCGGTCCGGTCGGACTGAGTTCCTTGTTGTTGGCGACGTCTTCCCAGAAGTAGCGGAAGTCGTCGGTGGTGAACGGCTGTCCGTCGGACCAGCGGTGTCCCGTGCGCAGCTTCATGGTGAACTCGCGCTCGCCCTTGGCCTCGATGCTCTCGAGGATGTCTGGAATGATGATGAAATTCGTGTCGTAGCCCACCAGACGCGCGTAGCCGTAAACCACCATCATGCGCACGTCGCGGCTGCGGCCGATCAGCATGCTCAGGCTGCCGCCGTGCTGCCCCAACTCCTGGCCGGCGCCCAGTTTGGCGACCAGCGGCGTGTCCGGCAGCCGCTTGGCCACCGGCGGCAGCTTACCGGCCTTCACCTCCTCTGCGAGCACCGGAGGGTCGACGAACTTCCCCTGCGCTGCGGCCTGCGGCACGGTGCCGGCGAAGACGATGGAAAGAAGTAGCAATATGAACAATCGCATCATGATCTGAGCTCCGATAGGTCAGCGCCCTCGTGCGCGCGCACCAGGTGTTTGTCCCCGATATCCAACATGCCCGCCCTCGCCGAACCATCGAGACGGAACGGCGCCGGCCAGGCGCGCGGGTCGGAGGCCTTGCCCTCCATCAGGGCGGCGAAGTCGAGCTTGCGGTCCAGGTCCGGGTCCGGCACCGCGGCGAGCAGCGCCTTGGTGTAGGGATGCACCGGGTGGCGGAACAACTCATCGTAGGACGCGAGTTCGACCAGCCGGCCGGCGCACATCACCGCGATCCGGTCGGCCAGGTAATGCACCACCGCGAGGTTGTGCGAGATGAAGATGTAGGTCAGGTTGAGCGCGCTTTTCAGGTCCAGCAGGAGGTTCAGCACCTGCGCCTGCACCGAGACGTCGAGCGCCGAGACCGGTTCGTCGCAGATCAGCAGCTCCGGCCCCAGTGCCAGCGCGCGCGCGATGCCGATGCGCTGGCGCTGGCCGCCGGAGAAGCTGTGCGGATAGCGGCGCAGGTAGCGCACGTCCAGCCCGACCAGCGTCATCAGTTCCTTCACCCGCGCGAAGCGCTCTTCCGCGTCGCCGATGGCGTGGATCACGAGCGGTTCGGCCACGATGTCCTGTACCGTCATGCGCGGGTTGAGCGAGCTGAACGGATCCTGAAACACGAACTGCACCTTGCGCCGGTAGGCGAACAGGTCCGGCCCCTGGAGAGCAAGCACGTCGCGCGGCGTGCCTCGATCGTTGAAGGTGATTTCGCCGCCGTCCGGCGTGGCGGAGCGCAGAATCAATTTGGCGATGGTGGTCTTGCCGCAGCCCGACTCGCCGACCAGCCCGAGGCATTCGCCCGAGGCGACATCGAAACTCACATCGTCCACCGCCCGCACTTCGCCCGCGAGCTTGCGGCCGAGGAACGAGGTCTTGCGCGTCTCGAAGCGCTTGACGAGGTGGCGCACCACCAGCAGCGGATCGCCGTCCACGTTCTCGCCGTGCGGCCGCCCGCGGCCCGAGATCAGATGGTCGGTGGAAGACTGCACCTCGCGGATCGGCGTCAGGCGCTCGCCCGGCGCCATGTTGAAGCGCGGCACCGCGCGCATCAGCGCCTTCAGGTAAGGATGGCGCGGGTCGCGGAAAATATCCTCCAGCGCCCCGGACTCGACGACTTTGCCTTGGTACATCACCACCACCTCGTCGGCCATGTTGGCGACGATGCCGAGGTCGTGCGTGATCAGCAGCATCGCCATCTTCAGCTCGGACTGCAGGGTCTGCACCAGCTGCAGGATCTGCGCCTGGATGGTGACGTCGAGCGCGGTCGTGGGCTCGTCCGCCACCAGCAGCGCCGGCCGGCACACCAGCGCCGTCGCAATCATGGCGCGCTGGCGCAGGCCGCCGGACAGTTCGAAGGGATAGGTGTGCTCTGCCTTGACCGGATCGGCGAAACCCACCAGCCGCAGCATCTCGAGCACCGCGTCGTGGCGCTCGGCCTTGCCCAAGCTCGGGCGGTGCAGCATCAGCGCTTCGCCGATCTGGTTGCCGACCGTGTGCAGCGGCGACAACGCGGTCATCGGTTCCTGGAAAATGATCGAGATCCGCCCGCCGCGGATTTCACGCACCGGCGCTCCCTCGGGATCGAGGCGGGAAATGTCGACCGCGGTGCCGGGCTTGTTCGGATCGAGGAACAGGATCTCGCCCGCCTCGATGCGCGCGACGCGCGGCAGGATGCTCATGATCGCCTGCGCGACCATCGTTTTCCCGGAACCCGACTCGCCCACCAGCGCCACGGTGCGGCCCTCGGGAATGCGCAACGACACGCCGTCCACTGCCTTGACGGTGCCGGCATCGACGTCAAGGTAGACCCTCAGGTCCTTGATCTGGAGGACGTCGCTCAACCGGCCTCCGCCCCAGCGTCCGTGATCCCGAGCTCACCGAGATTGGCGCGCGTCGCCTCGTCCAGTTCGGCGCCGCGGCGCCGGGCTTCGAGCGCGACGGCGCGCGCAAGCTCGACGAAGTCCTCGACTTCGGAGTCGATGCGGATCGTGCGCCGTGCGTCGCGAAGCCTCAACTGCATCCATCCTCCTTCGCGATCCCTGCGCGTCGAGTAGTAGTCGAGCCGCAGCGAACGCAAATCTTCCCACCGGATAGCCGCGCCAAGCGGTCCCCTGGCGCGGATTCCGGATTCGTCCAGCTCGATGCGGGTCAACTGCCGGCAGACCGTACGGCCAAAGTATACGAGGAATAGCGCGGCGGCCGCAGCCAGCACCCACGCCACCGCAGAGGCCGGATGCGCGAAGGCGAGCGGACCGAGCGTACACCCGAGCCCGACGGCGCTGCCGACATAGTCGGGGAATAAAACCCGCCACGAATAGTGAAACAGAGGGTTCACGAAATGTGAAAAAGCTCCTCTGGCCGCCGCCACGCCACGGCCGAGAGGTTGCGGGTGGATTCGAACAGGCGTTCGAGAAACGCCCACGCTGCCTCGTCGTGCACCGCATGGTGGGTAAGCCAGCCGGTCGCCTCGTCCGGATCGGCCGCCGCCGTGCGCTTCGCCGCCAGGTGCCTCGCCGCCGCCGCCAGTGCGGCGTCTTCGCCGGCGAAACCGCGGCCCGAGTGCCAGGCGATGATGTCCACGTGCGTATTCACCTGCCGCAAGCCCGGTGCAGCTTCGGCGCGCGAGCGCACGCCATATTGGCTGAGGCCGCGGAATCCGGCCGCCGCAAGATGCGGCGCAAGATGTTTCGGCAACCGGTTCCAGGGCGGGGCGAGGACCGGCAGAAAACGCATTCCCGCCTGCGCTTCAAGTTGTCGGCGTGCGGCGGCGAGCCGGGCGATCGCCTCGGCCGGCGGCTCGGATGCGGCAAACTCGGTTTTTTTCTCGTGCGGGCCGGCGCGGTTGGCGTGATCGGTGCCGTGCTGGAGGATCGAGACAAATGATCCAATGTTTTCGAAGATTTCTTTCTCGGATTGCATTGGAATCGCCGCGAGTGCCAGCGGCGTGGAGGTCCTTTGCGCTAACGCAATCAGTCGCGAGAGAGCCCGATCCGGCCGCGCGGCATCGTCGTCGCGCCACCAGAATTCGGCCGTGCGCCCGGCATCGCGCCAGCGTGCAATCTCGTCGAAGAACGCCTGCCACGCGGCGCTCACGCGCCAGTTCCTGCGCTACTTGTCACGGTGCTCACGGCGCTTTGCCCGTCGCCGCTTTGTCCATCGCCGCTTTGTCCATCGCCAGTTTCGCGATCGAGGCCGCGCTCCGCGGCGCGCCCTCGAGATTGATGGCGCCGGGCGATGGGCGCGGCTTGCGCGCCGCCCGATCGATCGCCGCGGCTAGCGTCTCCGGCGCAAGGGCGCTTTCTTCCACCAGTTCCAGCAGGCCGCGCTCGGCAAAGCAGCGCGCGCGCAAGATCTGCTCCATCTCCTGACCGCCTGCGAACGGCACCACTACGGCGCGCGCGCCGGCGCGGATGGTTTCCATGAGCGTGTTGTACCCCGCCTGGCTGATGGAGAGCGCGCAGTTCGAGAGCAGGGTCGTGAAATCCGCTCTCGAGTGTTCCAGCTCGATTCCAACCTCGCCGGCCGCCAGCCTTGCCAACTTCTGAAATTCCTTGTGCGGAAGATTGTTACCGGCGAGGACACGCCAATTCCGGCCCCGCAGCGCCGTCAGCGGTTTGGCCCGGATTGCCGCTTCAAGAAGCCCCGCGCCTACCGCGCCCCCGCCGGCGGAAACGATGACTTCACCCTGGCCCGCGTTGCCGTCCGCGGGTTGCGCGGCATCAACGACATATCCCGTGTATTCGATCCGCCCGGCGATGCGGCCCGCGCCGGCGAAAGTCTGATCGAAAGCAATAACGCCAGGATCCCCGTGCACCAGGACGCGATCGAAGTAACGCTCCACCAGGCCGAGCGTTTCCGCCTGCCGTTGCGGGCTCTTCTGCGTTCCCAGCACATCGCGCACCGAGCATACGATCGCCGGGCGCCGCGCCGCGCCCGCTGCCGCATCGAGCAGCGGCAACAGCTCGAAGCGCATCTGTCTGCGGCCGAAGGGAAACAGCTCGATCACCAGCACGTGGGGATCGGCGGCGCGCCAGGCGTCGCGCAAAGCGTCACTGCGCATGCGCTTCCATTCGTTGTCAACCGGCCTGCCATTGCCGTCCACCAGGGTCTTGAACGTGAGGTCCGCTGCGCGCGCCGGCGGCAACTGCACGATGCGCACGCCGGGCAGTTTGCCCTCCAGCGCGAGCTCCGGAACCGGCAGGCCGCCGCTTGCCAGGGTGACCTCCAGCCCCGCGGCAGCCATCGCCCGCGCGAGCGTCACCGCCCGCTTCAGGTGGCCGATCCCGAGCAGGTGCTGGACGTAGAGGAATGCACGCTTGGCGCTCAATTCACACCGGTGTCTCTCTTACCGGCATCTTGCCAAAACGGGCCAGCAATTCCCCGAGACGGATGGCGGCCGATTCGATGCTGCGTTCGCCGGCAGCAAAGGCCGCCGCCGCGGAACTCAATCGGCAACGCTTGGCCTCGTCGAGCAGCAGTTCCCGCACCAGGCCGGCGAGCGCGCGTTCGTCGCCGGCAGGCGCAAGCAGGCCGGTTCTGCCGTGCTCGACCACATCGGGCACGCCGCGCGTGGCGCAGGACACCACCGGCACGCCCGCGGCCTGCGCCTCCAGCAGCGCCATGCCATAGGCCTCGTTTACCGCGGGCCAAACGCAAAGATCCGCGGCGGCATAGGCCGCCGCGACTTCATTCAGAGAAAGCGTGCCGAGAAACGCCACGCGTTCCGGTATCTCGGCGGCGAACGCCGCTTCGACTTCGGCACGCGCGGGTCCACCTCCCGCCACCAGCAATCGCCATGGCAGATCGCGCACATGGCCGAGCGCGCGCGCGAGCGCGCCATAGGAAGCAAGCTTGTCGCCGGGGCGCATCATCGCCGCGACCGCAAGCCAGGGAACCGACAGTTCCAAGCCGTGCATCCGCGCAAGCTCTTTGCGGCTCGCATCGCGCCGGGCCGCCGCGGCGCGAAAAGGCGCCGCATCGAGGAACGGCGGCAGCGATGCGATGCGCCCGGGCGACGCGGCCACGGCGCACAGGCCTGCCACGTCATCGCGCGTCGGGCAAAGGAGCAGGTCGGCGCGCCGGATCGCCTCCAGCGCACCCCGGTGGCCCACGTCCCATGCGCCGCCGGCGCGCTTCCCCGCATGCGACGCTTCGGCGATCACGTAGGGAATGCCCAGCGCCGCGCTCGCCGCCGGCCCCAACCAGTCCGGCGCCTTGTAATACGCGTGATAGGTGAACCAGAGATCGGGCCGCGCTTCGTGCGCACCGTCGCGCCACTGCGCGGCAAGCCGCCGGCCGAGCGCGATGCCCTCTTCGCGCAGCGCGGCCTGGCGCGGCGCATCGCCGCGGGGATCGTAGCTGCGGAACGTGGACACCAGCTCTACGCGGTGTCCGGCACGCGCGAGCGCGTCCATCAGCAGTCCCGCGATACGGCGGTCGCCCGAGGGCGTGCCGTGCGTCGGCGATTTCAGTGGAGCGTAGAACGCAATATGCATGGCCGATTTTAGTTTACGTTCGCGCGGCCGCCGAACCCAGCCCGAATTGGCGCGCGAGGCGCTCGATGTTTTTCTCAAGGCCGAATTCGGCGCGCACCCGCAGGCGGCCGGCTTCGCCGATCGCGCGG
>JBBPIU010000035.1:15948-27479 GCA_038040245.1 Pseudomonadota bacterium
CTCAAGGCCGAATTCGGCGCGCACCCGCAGGCGGCCGGCTTCGCCGATCGCGCGGCGGCGCGCGGGGTCGGCGATCAGCGCCTCCAGCGCGCGCGCGAACTCAGCAGGCGACTCGGGCGCGACCAGCAATCCGGTGCGGCCGTCCTCGACCAGCTCGGGAATTCCCGAGACGCTCGTCGCCACGCAGGCGAGCCCCTGGCTCTGCGCCTCGGCGAGCACATTGGGCAGGCCGTCGCGGTCGCCGTCGCGCGCCACGCGCGAAGCGAGCGCGAACAGGTCCGCGGCGCGGTACTCGGCAAGCAATTCGGCCTGGGTGCGCGCCCCGCGCCATTGCACGCGCGCGGCGATGCCGAGCGCGTTTGCGCGCCGCTGGAGTTGATCCTTGAGTGGACCGTCGCCGGCATGCACCAGCCGCCAATGCAGATTTCCCGGCAGCCGCGCCAGCGCCTCCAGCAGGACGTCGGTGCCTTTCTTCTCCACCAGGCGCCCGACCGACAGGATGACCACGGGATTTGCCGGGTCATTGCCGTTCCTTTCAGTGTTGCTTTTTTCCACGGCAGAAAAACGAGACAGGTCCAAGCCATGATAGACAAGTTCCACTCGACCCGGCGGCGCGAGCGCGGCAAGGTGCGCATGGTTCGTCGCCGTGCAGGTGACGAGCCATTCGCAGGAAGCCAGTTTTTCGCGTTTTTCCCAATCCGGCGTGGTCCAGATGTCCTTGGCATGCGCCGACCCTGTCCAGGCCAGCCCGCTGAGCAGCGCCGCGTAGCGCGTGACGGAGGCCGGCGTATGCAGGAAATGCGCATGCAGGCGCCCTACGTCCTGCGGCAGTTCATTTGCCAGCACCAGCGCCTGGCCGAAACGGCGCACGCGGTTCGGCGTGGGGTCGCGCAGTAAATCGCGCAGCCAGAGATTTCGGGTTTCTTTATATCTTGCATTTTTTCTTTCACGAAGCCAGGCACGAATGACCCGCAACGGCTCGAGAAGAAGGTACTCGGGCAAATACAAAATCGAAGCGCGGATTTGGTCGTGCACCGAGTGGCGGCGCGCATCCGTCGGATGGCGCAGCGAGACGATCAGGATATCCAGGCCGCGGCGCTCGAGCGCGGCGATTTCCTGGGCGATGAACGTCTCCGAGAGCCTCGGATAACCTTTCAGAACGAAGGCGACGCGGCCCCGTGGCGGCCCGTTCATCGCTGGCGGGACGCTGGCCGTTGCGCTAGGCGCTGCGCGGCAGCGTCTGCGGCACCTCGACCTCGGCCGCCGACTCGAGCCAGGGCGCCACCAGCCGGTTGACGTTGTCCAGCCCATCGAGCAGGCCGGGCACCACGATCTCGGAGGGCCGGTTCTGGCTCGGCAGGCGGCGCAGCGCCGAAGCCATCACCGCGGGATCGTAGCGGCCGTCGTCGGCGACCATCGAAACGAGACCCAGCTTGGCGGCGCGCGAGATGCGGATGTACTGCTCCAGACGCGGCTCGGTGCGCGGCACGATAAGCGCGCGCTTGTCCAGCGACAGCACTTCGCAGAAGGTGTTGTAGCCGCCCATCGCCACCACGCCGGCGGCGCGCGTCATCAGCGCTTCGAGATGGCTGTGGAAAGTGATCACGTCGACGCGCTTCAAGCGCGCGGCGCGGTCCATGAATTCCGCCTGGCGCTCGGGCTGCATGAAAGGCCCCAGCACCAGCAGCGCCGGATAGGGCAGCAGCGGGTCGTGTTCATAGGCCCGCAGCACCCACTCGATCAGCGCCTCGCCATCCCCGCCGCCGCCGGTGGTGACCAGCAGGTAGGGCCGGTTGGTGATCTCCGGCAGCCGCGGCGGCGCGCCGTGCGTCGGCACTTCGCGGTGCAGATATCCCGTATAGATCATCTTCTGGCGCACCGATATCGGCAGCGACACGCCCTCGAGCGGATCGCAGATCTGCGGCAGGCCGTAGACCCAGATTTCGTCGTACAGCTCGCGCAACGCGGGCAATACATTCTTGCGCTGCCACTCGGGTTCGAGCAGGCGCGGCTCGTCCAGCACGTCGCGCAGGCCGAGAATCAGCCGGGTGCCGCGCGGCTTGAGCAACTCGAGCGTCTCCAGCACCTCGCCGCGCAGGCCCATCGGCTCCTTGTCGACGATGAACAGGTCCGGCTCGAACATTTCCGCGGTATGGCGGATGATCGAGCCGCGCAGCTTGAGCATCTGCTCGATGTCGAGGTGCAGGTTGAGCGAGGTGTACTCGCCGCTGCGCAGCTTGATCACCCCCGGAACGCGCACGAAATCGACGCGGGCGCGGAAGTCGAACGAGCCGATGATCGGCGACCCGGAGAGGATCAGGACCGAGACCTGCTTGAACTTCTCCACCAGCGAATGGGCGATCGTGCGGCAGCGGCGCAGATGGCCCAGGCCCATCGTGTCGTGGCTGTAAATCAGGATGCGCCGATCGGCGCGCTTGAGATCCATGTTCGCGCTCCTGGATTCCCGGCCGCTCCGCTCTTCTCGGTTTGGCGATTGCACCGGAAAGCGGGCATTCTATCTCCCATCTGGTGCTTGACCAGCCTGCGGCAGGGGACTAGATTGCAGGTGGCCCGGAGCACAATGCTGGCGGTGGAAGTGTGCAGGGCAATGCGCAAGGTCCTATTAATCAACAGGAAAGGGTTCCGATGAGCACGTCTTTCGTTCGCCTTATCAGCCGTCTATTGATCGTCTGCCTGATCGGCTTGCCGTTCCAGGTCAACGCCGGAATGATCGGCACCGACGAAGTCGTATCCGCAGCGCAGGCGCAAGTCGCGCGCGCGACCGTTCTCAGCCAGATCAGCCGGGCCGACGTCGCCGGTCAACTGCAATCGCTCGGCCTCACGGCGCAGGCTGCCACGGACCGCGTGGCGGCGCTCACCGACACCGAAGTCGCCAAGCTCGCGGGCCAGATCGAGAGCCTGCCGGCCGGCGCCGACGCCGGCAGCCTGCTGCTGCTGATCCTGGTCGGGGTGCTGATCTGGTGGCTAGTCGTCAGGAAGTAATTCCGGCAGCGCGCCGCGCCGCTGGAAAAGCCCGCGTCCGCGCGGGCTTTTTTTTAGCGGCGCTGGCGGCGCTGTGCTGCCTGGGCGGCTGCATCTCGCTGCCGCAGAGCGAAGCGCTGCGCGCGAGCCCGCCGGCAGGCCTGCCGCCGCGCGTCGAGCTGACGCAGGTGCCGTTCCACCTGCAGGACGATTTCCTCTGCGGCCCGGCCTCGCTGGCGATGGTATTCAACGCCGCGGGGGTTTCCTCCGCAAGCGTCGAGTCGCTGACGCCGATGGTGTACCTGCCCGGACGGCAGGGCAGTCTGCAGGCAGAGATGCTCGGCGCGACGCGACGCACGGGCCTGGTCGCCTATACGCTCGCCCCGCAACTCGAAGACGTGCTGCGTGAAGTCGCCGCAGGCACGCCGGTGGTGGTGCTGCTCAATCTCGCGCTCAAGCTGGTGCCCGTCTGGCATTACGCGGTGATCGTGGGGTACGACCTGGAGAAACGCGAGGTCATCGTGCGTTCGGCAAAAAGGGCGCGCGACGAGTGGAGCTTCGGATTTCTGGAATTCTTCTGGCAGGAAAGCGGCTACTGGTCGATGCTCGCGCTGGCGCCGGGCCGCGTGCCGGCAACCGCCCGCGAGGCCGACTTCGCGGCAGCGGTCGCGGCGCTGGAGCAGGCCGGGCGCCGCCTCGAAGCACGCGAATCCTACCGGGCGCTGCTCGCGCGCTGGCCGGACAACCTGGTCGGCCTGATCGGCCTGGGCAATGTGGAATACACCCTGCAGGACATGGCCGCCGCCGAGCGGGCCTTCCGCCGGGCGAGCGAGGCGCACCCGCAGTCGGCGATAGCGTTCAACAACCTCGCCCATGTGCTGGCCGTGCTCGGCCGGCTCGCGGACGCGGAAAGCGCGGCGCGCAGCGCGGTGGCGCTGGAGGGCCCGGCGCTGCCGGAAGCACGCAAGACGCTCGAGGCGATCCTCGCGCGGCGCCACCCGCCTTGAGCACCCGCCTTGCGCACCTTCACGGCCTTGAGCTCCCCTTAAGCCTTGAGTTCCTCCAGGCGCCGCCGCGCCGCGACGCGCACCGTATCTTTCAGATCCGGGTGCGCGTCCATGAAGCTCTCGAAATCGTCCTTGTGCAGCACCAGCAGCTTGCAGGCCGACAGCGCGGTGACGGTCGCGGTGCGGGTCCGGTCCGCGATCAGCGCGATCTCGCCGAAGAAATCACCTGCGACCAGCCGCCCCTTGGGCGCGCTGGTCTCCTGATCGACCTCGACCTCGCCCGACACGATGAAGTACATCGAGTCGGCCTGGTCGCCCTTGCGGATCAGGCGCTCGCCGCGCTCGGCCCGCCGCGCGCGCAGCACGCTGGCCACCGCCGCGATGCGCGCCGCATCCAGCGTGCGGAACAGCGGCACCTTGGCCACCAGGTTCCAGGTGTCGACGAACTCGCGCCGGCGCGCCGCCTCGATGAAGGCCGAGGCAATGATGCCCACCGGGATCGCGAACATGCACAGGCCCATCACCGCGGTGAGCCCGCCCGCGATCTTCCCCCACAAGGTCACCGGCGTGACATCGCCGTAACCCACGGTAGTGAGCGTCACGATGCCCCACCACATCGCCTCGGGAATGCTGCCGTACTTGTCGGGCTGCGCCTCGCGCTCGAAGTAGTAAACCAGGCTTGACTGGAACACGAGCAGCGCCAGCATCAGCACCGCGGCGCTCCCCAGCACGCGCCGTTCGCTGTAGACCGCCTCGACCATGAACTGGAATGCCGCCGTGTGGCGCAGCAGCTTGAAGATCGGCACGATGTCGAGCCAGTCGAGGTTCAGCCCGACATGCGGCGCAAGCGCGAACGGGATGGCGGCGACGAGATCCACCAGCCCGGGCAGCGATAAAACGTAATGCAGGCGTTCGCGCGCGGCGCCGGCCGCACCGGGATTCTCCGGCGCGATCCAGACGCGCAGGAGGTATTCGATTGCGAACCCGACGGTGGTGACAAGCAGGATGACATCGAGCAGGTTGCCGTGCGCCCGCCCGATCTGCGGCACGGATTTCAGGACCGCCGTGGTAACGCTGATGACGATCAGCAGCACCAGCCCCGCGCGTATCGCCTGCCCGCCGGAGCCGCCTTCCTCCCGCGTGAGGAGATGGTGCGCCCTCGCGCGCAGGGTTTCGCTTCGTGCGGCGTCGCTCATATTAGAATCAACAGCGCAAGGGCCACGCCCATTTCGAGATAGATGACCCACATCCTCCGCACCTTTGCGTTGCCTGCAGCCGCGATTCTAGTCTTTGCCGGCTGTGCCGAGCTGCCGCAACTGGTCGCCCCGGCCGCCCCTGCCTGCCCGGCCTGCGCCGAATGTCAGCAATGCCCGGCGCCGGCGCGTCCCGCCGAGGCGCGCTACCAGCAGACCCCGTTCGCGGCGATTCCCGGCTGGCCGACTGCGTTGTTCGCGCCGGGCGTTCGCGCCTTCGCCGCGGGTTGCCCGCGCATCGCCCAGTCCCATCCTCTGCGCCGTGCCTGCGACAAGGTGCTTGCAGCCCCGCCGGGTGACGAGCGTGCCGCGCGGCAATTCATCGAAGAATCGTTTTCCGCCTGGGCGGTCGGATCCGCCGAAGGAACGGCCGAGGGGCTGATCACGGGCTATTACGAACCCGTCCTGCCGGGCAGCCGCACGCGCACCGACCGCTTCCGGCATCCGGTGTACGGCCTGCCCGAGGATCTGGTGGCAGTGGATCTGGAAAGCGTGAATCCGGAACTCAAGGGGCTGCGCCTGCGCGGGCGAGTCGAAGGCAATCGCCTGGTCCCCTATTGGACGCGCGCCGAAATTGAAAGCACAAACCCGTTTCGCGCGCCGGTGCTGGCGTGGGTCGAGGATCCGGTGGAGCTGTTCTTTCTCCAGATTCAGGGCTCGGGCCGGATCGAACTGGCTTCGGGCGGCCGCCTGCACCTGGGCTATGCCGACCAGAACGGCCATCCCTACCGTTCGATGGGCCGATACCTGATTCAACGCGGCGAGCTTGCTTTGGAGCAGACCTCGATGCAGGGCATCAAGACCTGGGCCGCCGCGAATCCGCGCAAGCTGCGCGAGGCGCTGGATTTCAACCCGAGCTATGTTTTCTTTCGCGAGCTGCCGCCGACAGAGGCAACGCCGGGCGTCGCGGATGGGCCGGTCGGTTCACTGGGCGCGCCGCTTAGCGCGGGCTACAGCCTCGCGATCGATCCGCGCTCGGTGCCGCTGGGCGCACCGGTGTTCCTGGCCACCACCATGCCGCTTTCCTCGCAGCCGCTGCACCGCCTGATGGCCGCGCAGGATACGGGCGGCGCCATCCGCGGCGCGGTGCGCGCGGACTTTTTTTGGGGAACCGGAAACGAGGCCGGCACGCTTGCCGGGCGCATGCGCCAGCAGGGCCGGATGTGGATCTTGTGGCCGCGCGGAGAATTGTTGCCGAAACCCTAGCTCAGTTCTTCTTCACAGGCTGGCGCGCGATCTCGTCCAGCTTCGCGCGCAGCTGGCCGAGCGGCATGCCGCCGCCTGCGCGCTCGCCATTGGCGAAGAACAGCGTCGGCGTGCCGGTGACGCGCAGCGAGCGGCCCAGTTCGAGCACTTTGTCCACCGGGTTGGCGCAGTTCGCGCCGGCGGTGGGAACCTTCGCCTTGTCGCCTGCCGCAAGATCCAGCCACGCCTTGGCGCGGTCCTTGGAACACCACACCGCCCGCGAGTGATCGGCGGCATCGGGACGGATCACGGGATACATGAACACGTACACGGTGATGTCGTCCAGCTGCAGCAACGCCTGCTCCAGCCGCCGGCAGTAGGGGCAATAGGGGTCGGTAAACATCGCCAGCGCGCGCTTGCCGTTGCCGCGCTGGACCTTGACCGCGAGGTCCAGCGGCAGGGAGTTGAATTCGATCGCCGTGAGTTTCTGCAGCCGCTCCTCGGTGAGATCGCGGTCGCTCCTGGCATCGATCAGGTGGCCGGTGAAGAAGTAGGTGCCCTGCGCGTCGGAGTAGACGATCTGGGGGCCATCACGCGACTGAAAGCGGACCTCGAATACCCCGGGTATCGGCGTCGCCTGCACCCCATCCACCTTGACCCCGCCCAGCTTGGTCTCGATCGCCTGGCGGATCCGCGCCTCATCGGCGAGCGCCGGTAGAGAGAACAATACGGCGGCAACAACAAGAAAAATTTTCCGCATCATCGGTTTCAACCCATGGCATGGCGCATCAGAAGGTTCTTTAAGACCGGTATCCGGTCCGCGAGGTTCAATCCCGCGTTGCGCAGCCGCAAAATGCCCGCTCCCCTGGCCTCGAACAGGCGGAACAGGCCATGCACGGTGGTACGCATTGCCAGTATATCCTCGGCGCGCGCGCGCTCGTAGCGGCGCAGCAGCCGCAGATCGCCCGGGTCGCGGCCCGGCTCGCGCCCACCCAACACCTCGGCAAGCGCGCGCGCATCCTGCAGGCCGAGGTTGGCGCCCTGCCCGGCCAGAGGATGGATCACATGCGCGGCGTCTCCCGCGAGCGCAACGCGTGGCGCGACCAGCCGGCCCGCCGCCAGCTGCTCCAGGGGAAAAGCGCGCGGCGGCGTAACCAGCGCCAGTTCCCCCACCGACCCGCGCGAGGCAACGGCGACTTCCCGGGCCAGCGCCGCGGGAGCCAGCGCCAGCAGGCGTGCCGCCTCCGCATCTGCGGTGGACCACACCATCGAGACATGGTCTCCGGGCAAGGGCAGCAGCGCGAGCACTGCGCCATCCTTCTGAGCGCCCTGGAACCATTGAAAAGCGACGTTGCGATGCGGCCGGTCACAGGCGAAATTCGCCACTACTGCGCTCTGGCCGTAGCCTCGTTCCTCGACCGGGATTGCCGCCTGCGCGCGCACCAGCGAGCGCGCGCCGTCGGCGCCAACCACGAGCTTCGCGTCGAGCTGGCGGCCGTCCTTGAGAACAAGGCTGGCTCGCGATTCGGCTATTTCGAGTTCGCGAATGGAGGCAGCAGAAAACAACGACAGCCCGTCCTGGCTCTCGAGCCCGCGCCACAGCGCATCCTGCAGCAGGCGGTCCTCGACGATCCAGGCGAGCTCGCTGCAACCCGTGCGATAGGCGTCGAACTCGATCAGCGACTCGCCGTCGTCGCCGTAAACGCGCATTGCGTGCACCGGCGTCCTGCGCGCTTCCGGAATCGGGCTCCAGGCGCCGAGTTTCGCCAGGAAGCCCGCGTTCCCCGGACTGATCGCGTAAACGCGCGGATCGAATCCGGCCGCGCCCGCCAGACCCGGCTGCGGCTCCTGCGAAATGAGCGCCACCCGGCTGCCACGCAGCGCGCGCGCCAGCGCGGCGCCCACCACCGCGCCACCCGCAATGGCGACCTCGAACGGGCCTTCAGCGCTCATGCGGGTGATTCCTCAACTCTTTGACTTGAAGCCGTTTTTAGGCGAAAATTCGCGCGCTTCACCGGGGCGAATTAGCTCAGCTGGTTAGAGCAGCGGAATCATAATCCGTTTGTCCGGGGTTCGAGTCCCTGATTCGCCACCATCGTCTTTTCTGTACACTGGCCCAATGATTCGTAACCTCGTTTTTAGTCTTGTTTTCTGGTTCGCCGGGGGTGCCGCGCAGGCCCAGTTCCGCACCCTGCCGGAGGACGCCAAGCGCGGCGTGATGCGCCACGTGGAGGGTATGACGGTCGAAATCGACGGTAAAAAACTACAGCTCGCGGCAGGCACGCAGATCCGCGATGGCGGGAACATGATCGTGGTTCCCGCCGCCGTGCCGCCCGGCGTGCTGATCAAATACCTGCCCGACGCCCAGGGCCGGGTAGCGCGCATCTGGATCCTCTCGCCGCAGGAAGCCGCGCAACCCGACCCCAAGAAATAGCGGCATGGCGGGCAAGCTCTTTATCCGGACATTCGGCTGCCAGATGAACGAGTACGACTCGGAAAAGATCTCCGGCGTGCTCGCCGAGGCCGAGGGCCTCACACCGGCGGCTAGCGCGGAAGAAGCCGACGTCATCGTATTCAATACCTGTTCGGTGCGCGAGAAGGCGCAGGAAAAGGTGTTTTCCGACCTGGGCCGCGTGAAGCATCTCAAGCGCGCCAATCCGAATCTCATGATCGCGGTCGGCGGCTGCGTCGCCAGCCAGGAGGGCGGCGCCATCGTCGAGCGCGCCCCTTATGTAGATGTGGTGTTCGGGCCGCAGACGTTGCACCGGCTTCCCGCGCTGCTGGCGCAGCGCCGCGCGAGCGGCCGGCCGCAGGTGGATGTAAGTTTTCCCGAGATCGAGAAGTTCGACCGGCTGCCGCCGGCGCGCGCGCAAGGGCCCGCCGCGTTCGTCTCGATCATGGAAGGCTGCAGCAAATACTGCAGCTTCTGCGTGGTGCCCTATACGCGCGGCCCGGAGATCTCGCGGCCCTTCGATGACGTGATCGCCGAGATCGCCGGCCTCGCGGCGCAGGGCGTGAAGGAAGTGACGCTGCTCGGACAGAACGTCAACGCCTGGCGCGGTGAGATCGACGGTGCCATCGCAGACTTTGCCGAACTACTTTATTTTGTAAATGAAATTCAGGGAATAAAACGAATTCGCTACACCACGTCTCACCCGCGCGAATTCACACAGCGCCTGATCGACGCGCACGCCGAATTGCCCGTGCTTGCCGCGCACGTGCATCTTCCGGTCCAGTCGGGCTCGGAGCGCGTGCTGGCGGCGATGAAGCGCGGCTACACCTCGCTCGAATACCGCTCCATCATCCGGCGCCTGCGCAAGGCGAAGCCGGACATCGGCATCTCCTCCGATTTCATCGTCGGCTTTCCGGGCGAGACCGAAGCCGACTTCGAAGCGACGCTCGCGCTCGCCCGCGACCTGCAGTTCGACGGCTCCTACTCGTTCCTCTTCAGCCCGCGCCCGGGAACGCCCGCGGCGGAGCTGGCAGACCCGGTGACCCACGCGCAGAAGCTCGAGCGTCTGCAGCGGCTGCAGGCGCAACTCGAAGCGCAGGCGCACGCGATCGGCGAGGCCATGGTGGGGACGGTTCAGCAGGTACTGGTGGAGGGCCCTTCGAAGAGGAACCCCGCAGAGCTGGCCGCGCGCACCGGCAACAATCGCACGGTGAATTTCCCGGGTAGCGGCGACCTGGTGCACGGCTTCACGAACTTGCGGATCACGGAGGCGCGCCATCACTCCCTCCGCGGTGAACTGATCAATGCGAGCTAGGCCCGTCGAAGTCCGGCTCGACCCGATAGACAACCGGCGCCTCGCGCGGCTGTGCGGCGCGCTGGACTCAAACCTGCGCCAGATCGAAACCGCGCTGGATGTCGAGATCGCGCGCCGCGGCGCCCACTTCTCGGTGCGCGGCGAGCGCCACCAGGCCGAGCGCGCCGCGCAGGCCATCGAGATCTTCTACGATCGCGCGGCCGACGAGCTCACCATCGACGACGTGCAGCTCGGCCTCACCGAACTGATGCATGGACGCAATTCGACGGCAGCCGCGCAAGACCGGAAGGCTGCGGCCGATCCGGCAGAGGGCCCGCAGCTGCTGACGCGCCGCACCGAGCTGCACGGCCGCACGCCGCACCAGGTGCAGTACCTCGAGAACATCCTCGCGCACGACATCACGCTCGGCATCGGCCCGGCGGGCACCGGCAAGACCTATCTTGCGGTCGCCTGCGCGGTGGACGCGCTCGAACGCGACCAGGTGAAGCGCATCGTGCTGGTACGGCCGGCAGTGGAGGCGGGAGAGCGGCTCGGCTTCCTGCCGGGCGATCTCGCCCAGAAGGTGGACCCGTACCTGCGGCCGCTGTACGACGCGTTGTTCGATCTCGCCGGCTTCGACAGGACGGCAAAGCTCCTCGAGCGCGGCACCATCGAACTGGCGCCGCTTGCCTACATGCGCGGCCGCACGCTGAACCACTCCTTCATCATCCTCGACGAAGCGCAGAACACCACCCCCGAGCAGATGAAGATGTTCCTCACGCGCATCGGTTTCGGCGCCAAGGCCGTGGTCAACGGCGACGTGACGCAGATCGACCTCGGGCGCGGGCAGAAAAGCGGCCTGATCGAAGCGCGGCGCATCCTCGCCGGCGTGCGCGGCATCGCCTTCACCGAGTTCACCGCCGCCGACGTAGTGCGCCACCCGCTGGTGGCGCGGATCATCGATGCCTACGAAAAAGACGCAGCAGCAGCACCGCCCCCTAAATAGGGTGGCCGTACAGCGCGCGGTCCCCGCTGCACCTTCTGCCAGGATGCTTCGCCGTTACACGCTGATTGCCGCAACCGCGGGGTGCGACATCACGTTACGCGTGGTCGGTTCGGCGGAATCCAAGCGCCTCAATTCCCAGTACCGGAGGAAAGCGCGCCCGACCAATGTTCTGTCGTTCCCTTATCAGTCAAGGCCCCTCGAAGGCGATGTGGTCCTTTGCCATCCCGTCATCGCGAGAGAAGCAAGAGCGCAGGGCAAGACACTGGCGGCGCATTACGCCCATCTGGTGGTGCATGGCGTGCTGCATCTGCGCGGCCACGACCACCTGCGGAAAAATGACGCCGCGCGCATG
>JBBPIU010000036.1:0-26805 GCA_038040245.1 Pseudomonadota bacterium
GCGTTGATCGTGGGCGCGGGGACGCTGCGCGCCTGGTTGCGCGCGGCGCAATCCGCGCTTGCCGCCACATTCATGGCCGGGCCCGGCGCAATGATCAGCGCCACGACCGCATCGCCGGCCTTGATGGAGCCTGCGGCGGGAGTCGAGAGCGCCGAATCTACGGCGTACGTGAACGTATTCGCGTTGATGACCGTCACGGACGCCGCCACGTTGTATCCCGCGGGGGCGGCTCCCGCGATCTTCACGATGTCCCCGGTCCTGAAGCCATGAGCGGTGGAAACCGCCGTGGCAAGCCCCGCGGTCCGGGAGAGCGTGCTCACCGATCTCGCATTGACCAGGAGCTGGCCATTCGAGTTCGAATTGATGTAGGTCGTCAGCGGAGGGGTCGTGCTGTTGCTGAGCGCCCAACCCGGCGAGACCACGTACCACAGCGGCTCGCTGGTGGCATCGACCAGCGTGTCCATTCCGAAAGTGCGCCATGGAAAGCGGCCGATGGCGGGAAGCGTGCAATTGCCAGCGGCTACCCCTTCATTGGTCCCGCCGATGTTGCCACCGGCCTCCGGGCAGGCTAGGCGCCCCGGGTTGTTTTCCCCTGCCTCGGCCGCCTGCATCGCAATGTCGCCGATCAGGGCCTGCTTCGCCCGATTCAGGACCTCCGCGTTGCGCGCCTTTCTGACCGCGCTGGCCATGCCGCTTTCAGCATTGAGCTGGCTAACCAGCAACCACGAGGCGCCGAGCATAATCACCGCCAGCAGGGCGAGCAGGGCGGCGCCTCGTTCGCGCTTCGCGTTGATCGGTTTCATTTGGCCGGCCCGGCGCGGCGAGGCCCGATCTTGATCTCGCCTTCGCCGATCACGTCGCGCACTTCGCCGCTTCCGCGATTGAGCGATTCTCCGACACGCAGGTCATGGCGCTGCCCGTTTTCGCCCGACGGTATCGAGACGCGGCCGGGATTCGGGCTGCGCGGCGTCACCCGCGCGCCGCTGGCCTGCGCGCCTTCCGGGATCATTTGGCCGTCGACCCACACGGTCGATTTTCCGCCCTCGCGTCGCACCGCCCCGTCGATGCGGGTAATCGGCAATACGGTTACCGGCGCGGCGTCGGGCTTGTCGGGCACGCGCGCCTTGCGCCGCGCATCGAGCGCCGCGCGCTGCTCGGGCGTGAAAAACAGGCGTCCCAGTTCCTGCGCCCGCGCGCTTGTGGCGCAAAGCAGGGCGATGCCCAGCGCGATCACGACGATACGTTTCATGTCTTGGCCGCCCGGTCAATGATGGTGATGAGGTCGATTTCGCATTCGGCGCGCAGGCGCGGCACGATAGAGGTGCCGGTGGGCGCGGTGCCGGTGCGGCTGATCGCGCAGCGCTTGATCGAATAGTAGGCATTGCCCGATTCGCGCAGCTCGCGCAGGAAGCCGAGCAGGTCGCCTTCGTGCAGCAGCGCGATGTCCACTTTCATGGTGCTCGCGAAGAAATCGACCCCCGCGGGCTTGCCGGCGAAGGTGCTCAGCAGGCGCTGGCGCTCTACGAGGTAGCGCAGATCGAGCAGCTCGCGGGTGGTGCGGATGCGGGTCATCGCATCGGCCCATTCCAGGCGCTGTTCTTCGCCGAGGATGTGCAGGCTCTTCAACCTGCGGTACACCGCGACCTTGTCGTTGACTTCCTTTTCTTCCTCGGCGATGCGCGTCAGGCGTTCGCGCGCCTGGCTGCGCTCGGCGCGCGCCGCCGCGAGCTGGCGCGCCGTGGCCTGCTGCTCGCTCTGCGTCCACAGGATCAGGCCCGCGCCGGCGCCGAGCAGCGCGACCAGCAGCAGCAGCGGGAGCGCGAGCTTTTTCAGTTCCTGGGCGGTGAAGCTCATTTCAGCTCGCGCCCCACGGTAATCGAAAACCGCGGCGCCTCGGTGCCTTCGGCCGCGCCGATGTCGCCGGAGAGCGTGCCCTCGGAGGTGACATCGAACGGCAACTGCGTGCGCAGGATGCGCCAGGCGGGGTCCGTGCGCAGCGCTTCGGCGAAGCGCTGCACCTGGCCGGTGATCGCCCGATAGTCGGAGCGCCGGGTCGCGTTTACCCGTCCAGACACTTCGAGTACCTGCAGCACTTCCGCTGCCGGGGCGGCGGCGGGTGCCGGGGCCGCGGGTGCCGTGGCGGCCTTGGCCGCCGCCGCGTCCGCGCCGGGTTTGCCGACGCGCCACACCACCGCTTCGATGTCCATCTGCGGGAACCTCTCCACCACCTGCGACAGGTAGACCAGTGCGGGTTCGGGCGAGGCCGATTGCGTCGCGATCTTGGTGAACTCGACCACGGTCGCTTTCAGGTTGTCGGTCGTGGTCTGCGTCACCGGGAAAGACGCCGTGATGCGCTGATACTGCTGGGTCGCCTCGCGCGCCTCGCGCTGCTGGACAGAAACCTGGTCCTTGAGGCCGAACAGGTCGATCCACTGGACGGCGGCGAACATCGCGCAGGCAAGGATTCCGACGGCGCCCGTGGCGACGATCGCGCGCTGCAGTTTCCAGAGGATAAAACTGCGCCGATCCTCGATCCGGGCGAACTGGTCCTTGGGCGGACTCTTGACCGCGAGGTGCAGGAACAACTGCTCGCCGGCGAGATCGGCGGTCGGCCGCTTGATGCCGACCTTGCGCGCGGCCTCTGCCACGGCGATGGTCCTGAATGTAAGGCGCGCATCGGACACCAGCACTTGTTCGAGCGCCGCGCGCTGCGCGGCGGGTGCGACCACCAGCACCTGGATCGGCGGGCCATCGCGCGGCAGGGCCCTGAGCGTCGACAGGTACTGCACCAGGCGCAGCGTCTCCGCGCGCACGAAGACGGCCAGCGCTTCCGGCGCTACCTCCGAGGTACGCTCCAGGCGCGCGAAGCGCAGCCGCCCGTTCTCCACGAAGCATTGCCGCAGGCCGGTGCTGTTCGCCGTTACGATGATGGTGCGGCCGCTGCGGGCGCCGAGCCGCGCCGCGAGCGCCGGGGCGAGTAGCGGCACCGAGTAGACGCCCGAGAGCCGCGCGCCCGAGGCAACGAGCGCATCGATCCAGGCGGTGAATTGCTCCGTGTTGGTGAACGACGCAAGCAGCAGCCGCTCGGTGCGCCGCTCGCCGGTCGCATAGCCGAGCGGCAGGGCCGCCGTAAGCCGCGTGTCGCGGTAGCGCTGCGCGAGACGGCGCTGCACCACCGCCTGGCGGTCGCTGCCGCGCAGGTAGGGGATCTGGTCCTCGTGGAAGTCCTCGCCCGCCAGGTCGGCGAGCACGTAGACGAGCGCCCCCTGGCGGCCCTGCAGATGGGCGCGAAACGCCTGCAGCCCCTCGTCGTCGGCGCCGAACTTCGATTCCAGCTCGAGCGCACCGCCGGCCCAGCGGTACAGCGCGTGTTCGGTGGCGGTGAAGTAGAGGACGAGTTTGGCTGACATCGCGCTAGGTTTGCATCGAGCTAGAACTTCATCTTCGAGATCGTGTCGTAGACCGGACCGAGCACGGAGAGCATCACCCAGCCGAGGATCGCGCCAAGCACCAGCGTCATCGCGGGCTCGATCATTGCCTGCACCTTGTCGATGCCTTCTTTCACCTCGCGGTTGTAGAAATAGCTGACATTGAGCAGCGCCCGGTCGAGCGCGCCGGTATTTTCCCCGATTTTGAGCATCCGGATCACCAGCGCCGGAAACAGTCCCACATCGGTGAACGCCGCGGTGAGGCCCTTGCCCTCGGCGATCTGCTGGCCGGCGGTGCGCAAGGCGTTCTCCAGGGGGCGGTTGCCGACGATCTCTTCCGAGGAGCGGATCGCGTCCAGTACCGTGATCCCCGCGCTGTACATCATCGCGAAGCTCGAGGCGAAGCGCGACAGGATGATCTTGCGCAGGATCGGGCCGATGAAGGGAAACCGCAGTTTCAGGTCGTCGATCGTGTAGGCGACCGCCGGGTTCGTTTTGGCGGCCGCCTTGAGGCCGTACCAGACGGCGAACGGCGTGGCGATGATTGCCCACCAGTAGCCGACGAAGAAGTTCGAGACGTGGATCAGGATCCGGGTCGATAGCGGGATCTCCTGGCCCATGTTCCTGATGAATCCGACCATCTGCGGCACCAGGTAGATCATCAGGAAGAACGTCACCAGGACCACGATGCCGCCGACGAACAGCGGATACATCAGGAGCTTCTTGGTCTGCGACGCGAGCTCGTCTTCCCACTTCAGGGTCTCGGCGAGGCTCTTGAGCACCTCCGGGAGTTTTCCCGTCTGCTCGCCCGAACGCACCAGGCTGACGACCACCTTGCTGAACACTTCGGGATAATCGGCAAGCGCCTGCGACAGGCTCTTGCCGCCCTCGATGGTCTCCACCAGGCCGCCGACCACTTCCCTGAAGCGGAGGTTCTCGACGCTCTCGCGCAGGTCGATCAGGCCTTCGACGATCGGCACGCCGGCGCTGGCGAGCTGCTCCAGGTGGAAGCAGAAATTTATCAGGTCCTGGCGCTTGACCTTGCTGGCGCCGATGAGCCGGTTCTTCTGCGCGGTTGGCGCGCCGGTGACGAGGTCCAGCCCCATCCGGGCAAGGCGCTGCTCCAGGTCGAACACGTTGCCCGCGTCGACGCGGCCGATCACTGCCTTGCCGTTGGCATCTATCGCCTTGTAGGTGTACAGAGGCATGAGTTGGATCCGCTGCGCGGAGGCTGGACCCTCCGTGCGGGTCGCCGCTTACGCCATGCGATCGGTCAGATCGGCGACGCGCATGAGCTCGTCCAGGCTCGTCACGCCGCCGCGCACCAGGCGGATGCCGTCCTCGGCCAGCGGCTTGAAGCCCTTGGCGCGGGCCGCCGTGAGGATCTCGCGCGCCGTGGCGCGGCGCGCGATCAGTTCGTCGATCGAGGGATCCATCTTCAGTATTTCCATGATGCCGACGCGGCCGCGGTAGCCCTGATAGTCGCACTGCTCGCAGCCGACCGAGCGGTAGAGCGCCATCGGTTCGCTCGGGGACAACCCCAGCAGGCGCCTTTCCTTGACCTCGGGATCGTACGACTGGCGGCAGGTGCGGCACAGTTTCCTCACCAGGCGCTGCGCGATGATGCCGATGATGTTGCCCGCCATGATGTCGGGGACGATGCCGATATCCAGAAGACGGGGAATTGCCCCGACTGCCGAGTTGGTGTGCAGCGTCGTATAAACCTGATGGCCGGTCATCGCGGCGCGGAACGCCATCTCGGCGGTTTCTTCATCACGAACTTCGCCCACCAGGATCACGTCCGGGTCCTGGCGCATCATCGCCCGGATGCCGTTGGCGAAGTCGAGCTTGGCTGCTTCCGCCACCGAGGTCTGCCGGATCAGCGTCATCGGGTATTCGACCGGATCCTCCAGCGTCATGATGTTGACGGCGTCGGAATTGATATGGTTCAGAATCGAGTAGAGCGTGGTCGTCTTGCCGCTGCCGGTCGGGCCGGTGACCATGATGATGCCCTCGGGCCGCGCGATCATGCGCTTGAGCAGCTCGAGCTGCGACTCCTCCATGTTGAGGCGGTCGAGCGGCACGATGCCCTTCTGCCGGTCGAGAATCCGCAGCACCACGTTCTCGCCGTGCGTGGTGGGCAGGCTCGCGACGCGGAAGTCGATCACCCGGCCGGCCATCGTCGCCGAGATGCGGCCGTCCTGCGGCGCGCGGGTTTCGGCGATGTTCATTTTCGCCATCACCTTCAGGCGCACCGCCATCGCCGGCCAGTAGGTCTTGTGCAGGCTGCGGATCTGGCGCAGCACGCCGTCGATGCGGTACCGGATGCGCAGGAAATTCTGCTCCGGCTCGAAGTGGATGTCGGAGGCGCTGCGATCGACCGCGTCGGCGAGCAGCGCCGAAATGAGACGCACCACCGGCTGGCTGTACTCGTCGCCTTCGGAAATCGAGGTGTAGTCCACCTCGCCGGTTTCGATCTCGCGCAGAATCCCGTCGATCGAGAATTCGTGGCCGTAGTAGTGCTCGATCGCACGCTCGATCTCCGAGTCGCCCGCCAGGCGCAGCTCGATCTCCAGGTCGCCCTTGAGGTGCGCGCGCAGCTGGTCGACAGCGACGATGTTGTTGGTATCGGCGAGCGCAACGATGAACTTTTTCGCCAGGCGGTCGAGCGCCAGCGGGAACATGCGGTAGCGGCGCGCCAGCTCCCTCGGCAGCATCTTCAGGGCCGCCGGGTCTACGATGATGTGCGCCAGGTCGACCGACTGCAGCCCGAGCTTTTCGGACAGCGAGTCGCGCAGCGTCGCTTCCGACACGAAGCCGAGCTGGACCAGGAGCCGGCCGATCGGCAGGTGCGACTTCATCTGCTCGAGCAGCGCGATCCTCAGCTGGTCTTCGGTAAGGATCCCCTGATCGATGAGGATCTGTCCGATGTGCCGCTTGGCCTGGGGATTCGTGGGCGAATTCATCCAGCCTCAATGATACCCGGCGCGCCATGGCGCCGCACTGCAAAAAAATGTCAGCGGGAGAGTTGCTGCACGCGCGTACGCGCGACTTCCGGGGCGAAGTTGGCGGCGCGTTTTTCAGCCAGAGCAAGCGCGCGCCGGTAGTACTCCAGCGCGAGTTTCGGCTGGCGCAGTTGGTCCAGGCTGACCGCGAGGTTGAAGGCGTAATCCGCGTTGTCGGGATCGGTGGCGAAGGCCTTGAAATAAGCCTGCTGCGCCTCGGCCCAGCGGCCCTGCTGCGCGTACTGGTTGCCGAGCGTGAAATAAAGCACGTTCGCTTCGCGGTCGGCGGCCAGCAGCGATTTGACGCGGCTCTCGACGAGCACCGGGTCCAGTTGCTGGCTGCGCAGCGCGAGCAGGCCCGCCTGCGCGTGCGGATCGCGTGGATCTGCGCGCAGGATGCGCTGGTAATACGCGTCCGACAGGTCGTAGCGTTGCGCCCGCATCTCGACTGCCGCGAGGCCGAGCAACGCGTCCCGGTTGGCCGGTTCCTCGCGCAGCACTTGCTGATAGTCGGCGCGCGCTTTGGCCAGGTCGCCCGCCTGATACGCGGTGTATCCCGCGTTCACCTGCGGATGGATCTGCGCTCCGCTGCGGGTCACGCTGAGCGGGCGGTCCTCGTCCTTGGCCGCGGGCCTGCGCGCCGCGCCACTGCTCGTCGCCGGCCTCGCCGGAGAGGCTGGCGGTACGACCGTGGGCGCGACGGCGGGCGCCGCGGCAGTCGTCGCCGGAGAGGGTGCCGGCGCTGCAGCCGTGGGCGCGGCCGGTGGCGTCGAGCTGCCAGGCAAGCCCGGTATTGAAGCCGGCCCCGCGCCTGCCGGTGCGGCCGCAGTGGCGGCGGGTTTTCCTGCTCCGGGCTCGACCGGCTTCTCGCTTGCGGAACGGGTCGGATTGGTATTGACCAGCGAGGGTGCGGGCCGCAGCAGGATCCAGAAATAAGCCACGGTTCCTGCCGCGAACACGCCAAGCACGCCCATCGCGATGTAGAACGGCAGGCGCGGGTTGGGCTCCTTGAATTTCGCTTCGAACACTTTCTGCGCGGCCGCCCGTTCGGCGCCCGCTGCATCGGCGGCCACGGTATTGGAGGCCGGTCGCGACGTGGCGCGCCGCGGTGCGCCTCGTCGCTCGGGCTCGGGAGGCGGCGGTTCGTCGGCGAGCGAGAGTTCCAGCGCCGCCGCGCTCCTGGCTTGCGACGCAGGCCGCAGGTCATCGCTCAGGATTTCCAGCGGCGCCGAGATGTCGGGCAATTCGCCGCGCCTCATGACGTGCTTGCCTTCCGCGACAACGGTCGCCTCCGCGTCGAACACCGACGCGGCGGGTTCGCTGCCGGCGTCGCCGCCCCGGGCGCGACGCTGCGCCTCTTCCTTGGCTTTTTCTGCCTTTTTCAGCGCCTCGAGCAGCAGGCTCATGTCACTGCGCGGGCGGTTCCCGGCTCGGATTGGGCCTCAGGAAGAAGTCGCTTCCCGGCATCAAATCGCGCAGGCGCGAGTAATCGCCATCGAGGCTCGAATCGCGGATCACCACCGCGCGCAGGAAGATCACCAGCTCGGTTTTCTGGTTCAGGTCCTTGCGCTGCGCCAGCAACTGGCCGACCCCCGGAATGCTGCGCACGCCCGGGATCGTGTCCTCGATGTTGGTCACCGAATCCTGTATCAGCCCGCCGAGCACCGCGGTCTGGCCGCTCTGCACGCGCATCACCGACTCCATCTCGCGCGTCTGGATCACGGGGATCAGGCTGGAGATGCCAGGGATGTTGCATCCGCCGACCGGCACCGGAACGCCGCAAGGGTTGGCGAGCGATGGATTGGGGTCCGCGATGTCCGTCAGCTTGCGCGAGATGGTCGGCCGGATGTTGAGTAGCACCGTGTCGTTCTCGCTGATCTGCGGCACCACGGCCATGATGAAACCCACCGGCACCGAGTTCACCGTGGTCGAAAACGTGGTTATCGCCGCGCTGACGGCGCTGCCGGGCACGGTGGTCGCCGTAACGGTGAAGTACACCAGGTTGTCCACCACCTTGAGCACTGCGGTCTGGTTGTTGAGCACGCTCAGCTTCGGGCTCGAGAGCACGCGCACGTCGCCGAACGACTCGAGCAGCTTGAGCGCGCCGCTGATGCCCAGCCCTGGGCCGGTCCCGAAGAAGAGCGTGAATGCATTGGTACTGATGCCGGCCGGGGTGGCGCCGGGGTCCTGCTTGAAGCCGAACCCGGCGGCGTTGCGCAGCCGCGCCCAGTCGATACCCCGCTGGTATTCGTTGTTGAGTTGGACCTCGGCGATCGTGGCCTCGATCAGTACTTGGCGCCTGGCACTGCTCATTACGTGGTCGAGAAATTCTTGCACTTTTTCATGCTGCCGCGAGGTGGCGCGGATGCTGAGCACTCCGGACTCCGGATTCGAGATCACCGAGGCCGCCTCGCGGAATTCCATGGTCGGCTGCGCTGCCGGCGCGGCGGCAGCGGCCGCAGCCGCAGCCGCTGGCGCGCCGGTCGCCGCTGGCGCAACTGGTGCGGCCGCCGCGGCGCTCGCGCCGGGCGCGTTCAGGGGCACGATCTTGTCGGTTTCGCGCAGCAGGTCCTTGATGTTGGCGACCAGCGTCTCCCAGAACTTGTTGATCGAGGTGGTTTTGACAATCGAGGTCGAATTGTTCTGCGCGCCCGAACTGCCGCCGCCGCCCCCAGCCGTCGAGCCGCTGACCTGGGTGGAAAGATTCGACTGACTCTGCGCATCACGCGCGAGGTTCACGTAGTCGATGCGGTAGATCCGCAGATACGGCGTGTCGCGCATCACGGACAGCGTCTGGCCGTCCATCTCGAAGCGCATGTCTACCTGTTTCGAGATCCTGCTGAGCAGTTGCGGCAAGGTCTGGTCGATGGCGTTCAGCGTGACCGAGCCTGTGACGCCGGGATGGATATCGACGTTCAGCTTTGCGTCGCGCGCCAGGGCGAACAGCAGGTCCTGCACGCGCACGTTGTTGACGACGACGCTGTAGGTTTCGGGCCGCGGCGCCGGCGAGGGCGGCGGCAGCGCGGGAGCGACCTGAACGGGCGCCGGGATCACGCCTTCCGGCCGCGCCTCGTCGGCGCGGACATGGGCCGGGGAGGGCTGGAGCGGCGTCTGGCTGCAGCCTGCGAGCGCGACCACCAATGCGGCCGCGACAACCGCTCTGGCTAGGCTAGCCGCGCGCGAACTTTCTCCCATGCGGCTAACATAGCATGATTTTCTGACGAAGGTCTTCTAAGCATTTGTCGCCATGACGTTTTCTGACCTCGAGGTAGGTCGGACAAGCGCTTCAAATGGCGGCGCGAAGTTCGGTAAAACTGCGCAGCTTGAACTGGAACGCGTTCTGGTACTTCGGCGGCAGCCGTTTGGCGGCTTCGGCCGCCGCCTCCTTGCCGGGGTATGCGCCGTACGCCACCCGCAGGAAGTAGCGTGATCCGTTGGCAACCGGGATTACGTAGACCTCCGACAGCGGCACCAGCTGGCGGGCGCGCATGAGAAAGCGTTCGGCGCGCGCGGCGTCGCTGTTCTCGGCGATGAACAGCTCGATGCTGTAGTTCGGGTCCGGCTCGCTCTCGAGTTTTTCGCGCGCGGCCGCAATCCGCTCCCGCAGCAGGGGATTGCGGCCGGCGCTGTAGCCCTCCATGCGGCGCAACTGTTCGGGCGCAAGGAGCGGCGCTGCCGGTTTCTCAGGCGCCTGCACCGGCGCGGCCACCTGCGGGGCCGGCGCCGGGGCGGAGGCTGGCGGCACCGGCGATGCGGCGGAGGGCGCGGATGCAGCGGGCGCGTTCCTGCCCCGGTCGAGCCAGTAAAAGACGCCCGCGCCGGCAACGGCGCCGAAGGCAAGCAGTGCCGCCGCCGCGAGTGCCCGGGCGCCGCGCCGCCGGCTTCCGGCGATCGGCGCGAAATCGGAGTCGGCGATCGCAGCGCGCACCTGCCGCGGGGTCACCGCGTGCGTATTCGCGGCGAAGGCCGCGAGCAACGATTTGTCGCACAGCACGTTGATGCGGCGCGTGAGGCCGCTGGAGGCGCGCGTGATCGCGGCGATTGCCGCTGCAGAGAATACCTCCGGACCTTTGTAGTCGGCGGTGCGCATGCGAAACGAAACGTACTTCGCGACCTCGTCCGCGGTGAGCGGCCGGGTGCGGAAACTGTGCGTGATCCGGTCCTTGAGCTGGCGCATGGACGGCTTGTTGAGCGCTTCATCGAGCTCGGGCTGGCCGAACAGCACGATCTGCAGCAGCTTGTGGCGGCTCGTCTCGAGGTTCGACAGCAGGCGCACCTGCTCCAGGGTGTCCTCGGGCATCGCGTGGGCTTCGTCGATCATGACCACCACCCGCCGGCCGCTCGCGTAGAGCTCGATCAGCTGCGTCTGCAGGTCGCGCAGCGCGTGTGCCGCCGGATCGTCGGTTGCCGGCCGCCCGAGTTCCTCGGCGATCGCGTGCAGGATCTCGGTGCGCGAATAGGAAGGGTTGGCGAGGAATACCGTCTCGACCTCCTGCGGCAGCCGCTCCATCAGCACGCGGCAAAGCATGGTCTTGCCGCTGCCGATCTCGCCGCTCACCTTGACGATGCCTTCGTCGTGCAGGATGGCGTACTGCAGGCCTTCGAGCGTGGCGCCGCGGTCGGCACCGTCGAAAAAGAAATCGGGATGCGGTGTGATGCGGAACGGCGGCTCATTCAGGCCGAAGTGCTCGAGGTACAGTGCCACCGGCTATTTTTCCTTTTCTTCCGGATTGTTCATCCGGCTGTAGAGCGTGGTGCGGTTGACTCCCAGCAGCTTGGCGGCCTGGCTGACGTTGCCGCGCGTGAGCTTGAGCGCGGCTTCGATGTAGCCGCGCTCGAGCGATTGCAGCACCTCGTCCAGGCGGATGCCGCGGCTGCGCTGGAGGTGGCGCAGCGCCTGCTCGAGCACGTCGCCCTCGCCGGGAGACGACTCGCGGGGGGTGTCGGAGGCGAGGTCGAATTCGGGCTCGAGATCCGCGGCGGGCAGCCTGCGGCCGGCGTGCTTGGTGGTGAGCCGGATCACGATGTTGCGCAGCTCGCGCACATTGCCGGGGAAAGGGTAGGCAAGCCAGCGCCGCTCGGCGCCTTGGTCGAGCGAAAACGGCTGCACTGCGGACTGCTCGGCGTAGAAGCGGCGGAAATGCTCGAGCAGCAGCAGCTTGTCGCCTTCCATGTCCCGCAGCGGCGGCACGCCGAGCGTGAATACCGAGAGGCGGTGGTAGAGGTCGGGGCGGAAGGCGCCTTTGCGGACTTCCTGGCGCAAGTCGCGGTTGCTCGCGGCGATCACGCGGGCGCGCGACACGTGGCTGCTGGTTTCGCCGACGCGCTGGTATTCGCCGTTCTCGAGCACCCGCAGCAGCTTCGCCTGCATCTCGAGCGGCAGCTCGCCGATCTCGTCCAGGAACAGGGTGCCGTCGCGCGCGTCTTCGAAATAGCCCGCTTTGTTGGCGGCCGCGCCGGTAAAGGCGCCCTTGGCATAGCCGAACAGCGTCGGTTCGACCAGCGTTGGCGCGATGGCGGCGCAGTTGAGCGCGAAATAGGGCTTCTCCGCGCGCGCCGAGAGCCGGTGCAGGCTTTGCGCGACCAGCTCCTTGCCGCTGCCCGACTCGCCCTCGATCAACACCGGGAACGGCGAGCCGGCGAACTGCGCCAGCTGGCTCTTCAGCTTCATCAGCGCCGGGCTCTGTCCGATCAGCTCTTCCGCGCCGCGGGCATGGCTCAGTTCCGCGTCGCGCACCGCGAGCGCGCGCGCCAGGATCTTCTTGAGCGAAGCCGGGTCGCAGGGCTTGGCGATGAACTCGGCCGCGCCCAGCGCCCGCGCGTGGCGCGCGTGGGCGGCGTCGTTCTGGCCGGAGAGCACGAAGATGCGCATCCCCGGCGAATGCGCGAGCAGGTCGGCGATCAGCTGGAAACCCTCATCGGGCGCGTGCGGCGTGGGCGGCAGCCCCAGGTCCACCAGCGCGAGCTGCGGCGCCTCGGGCAACTGGCGCAGCAGTTCGATCGCATGCAGCCGCGATTCGCAGGCAAGCACCTCGAACTCGGCGCCGAGCGCGAACGCGAGCGTGTCCGCGATCAACGCATCGTCGTCGACGATGAGGAGCCGGGGCCGGCCTTCAGGCGCTGAGCGCAGCGGTGTCGGCATCGGTTCGAATGCATCTCAGGAAGGCGCGCTCCAGGTTGTCTTCCCCGTAACGCCGGCACAGCTCCGCGGGCGCGCCGCGGAAGCGCACCGCCCCGCGATCGAGCACGGTGATCGTCGAACACAGCTCTTCGACGTCGGCGAGCACGTGCGAAGTGAAAAGCAGCGCGCTGCCGCCGCGATTCAACCGTGCAAGGACCGCTTTCACGGCCACCCGGCCGGCCGGGTCCAGCCCGCTCATCGGCTCGTCCAGCACGTAAAGATCCCTTTGCAGCAGAAAGCAGGCTGCCAGGCCGAGTTTCTGCGTCATGCCCTTGGAGAGTTGCCGCACCGGGCGCTCCAGCGCCTGAGGATCCAGCTCGAGTTCCGCGGCGAGCGCCTCTGCGCGCGCGCGGTCAAGCCTGGTGCCCGCGAGTTCGAGCGTCATGGCAAGAAACTCGCGGCCGAGCAGATAGTAGGGCGGCACGAAGCGTTCGGGAAGGTAGGCGAGCCTGGCGCGCGCTGCGGCCTGCCGGCTGTCAAGGCCGAAAATCTCGACGCGGCCGGCGTCGGCAGCGCACAGGTCGAGGGCGCATTTGATGAACGTGGTCTTGCCCGCGCCGTTGGCGCCCACCAGGCCCATCGCGGCGCCGGGGGCGACGTCCATGCCGACGCCGTCGAGGGCCCGGCGCGCGCCGAAGCGCTTGACGAGCCCCTCGGCGCGAAAAGCAGCGGCGGTCGCGGGGGCACCCATGTGGGCGATACTATAATCCTCCCCTTCCGTTGCGCATCCTTCCAGCCGTGGCCAGTGTCCCCATCGTCGAGATAGATAATGTTTCGTTCGGCTACGACGCCGCGCGGCCGGTGCTGCATGGCGTGAGCCTGCGGATCGAGCCGGGCAGCGTGGTCGGGATCATGGGCCAGTCGGGCTGCGGCAAGACGACGCTGCTGCGAATCATCGCCGGCTGGCTCAAGCCCAGCGCCGGCGCCACCCGGGTGCTGGGCGAGTCGGTGAGCGAGCTCGACAGCGAGGGCATCTTTGCCCTGCGCCGCAAGATGGGCATGCTGTTCCAGTTCGGGGCCTTGTTTACCGACATGACGGTGTTTGACAACGTCGCCTACCAGATGCGCGAGCATACCGACCTTCCCCCGGACCTCGTGAGCGACCTCGTCTTGATGAAACTGGAAGCGGTCGGGTTGCGCGGCGCGGCGCAACTGATGCCCTCCGAGCTCTCGGGCGGCATGGCGCGGCGCGTGGCGCTGGCGCGCGCGGTGGCGCTCGACCCGCGCCTCATGCTCTACGATGAACCCCTTACCGGCCTCGACCCGATCTCGCTGGGCGTGATCGCGCGGCTGATCCGGACCTTGAACGACTCGCTCGGGCAGACCTCGATCGTGGTCAGTCACGACGTCGAGGAATGCTTCGGCATCGTGGATTACGTCTATTTCGTGTCGGCCGGACGGGTCGTGGCCCACGGAACGCCGGAGGAGCTGCGGCGCTCCGCGGAACCCTTCGTCAGCCAGTTCGTGCGCGGCGAACCCGACGGGCCGATCCCGTTCCATTACCCGGCGCCGGGCTACGAAGCCGACCTCGCCGCACATGGCTGAACGCTCCCTGCTCGCCGGACTGCGCCAGGGGCTCGAGAGCCTCGGCCATGTCGCGACCGCGAAGGTCTGGCGGCTGGGGTTTGCGGCGCGCTTTTTCGTTGCGATTCTGCTGAATTCGGGGACCGCGTTTCGCCGCTTCGGGCTCACCATCCGCGAGATCTACTTCGCGGGTGTGCTTTCGATGATCATCATTCTGGTTTCCGGGCTGTTCGTCGGCATGGTGCTGGCGCTGCAGGGATACGACACGTTGCAGCGCTATGGCTCGAGCGAGGCGCTGGGCGTCCTGGTTGCGCTCTCGCTGGTGCGCGAGCTCGGGCCCGTGGTCGCCGGCTTGCTGTTCGCCAGCCGGGCCGGGTCGGCCATCACGGCCGAGATCGGACTCATGAAGGCGACCGAGCAGATCGCCGCCATGGAGATGATGGCCGTCGACCCAATCGCGCGGGTCGTCGCGCCGCGCTTCTGGGCGGGAGTGATCTCGATGCCGCTGCTGGCGGCGCTGTTCTCGGCCATGGGCATCTTTGGCGGCTACCTGGTCGGGGTGCAGCTGATCGGCGTCGACGAGGGGGCGTTCTGGTCCCAGATGCAGGCGAGGGTGGACGTGCGCAACGACATCCTGAACGGGGTCATCAAGAGCGTGGTTTTCGGGGTTGCGGTGACCTGGATCGCGGTGTTCGAGGGCTATGACGCGCCCCCCACCGCGGAGGGGGTCTCGGGGGCGACGACCCGTACCGTGGTGACCTCCTCGCTGGCCATCCTGGCCCTCGATTTCGTGCTCACGGCGCTCATGTTTACCGGAGGAAATGCGAAATGAAACGCTCTACCATCGACATCTGGGTCGGCGCCTTCGTCGCCGCGGGCTTCGCCGCGCTGTTGTTTCTTGCCCTGAAGGTGGGCAATCTGGCCTCTTTTTCGACCGCCGAGGCGTATCAGGTGCAGGCCAAGTTTGCTAACATCGGCGGGTTGAAGGTGCGGGCGCCGATCAAGAGCGCGGGCGTGGTTGTGGGGCGCGTGTCGAACGTCACGTTCGACAACGAAAGCTACGAGGCCATCGTCACCTTCAATGTGAACGCGCAATACAAGTTTCCGCGCGATACTTCGGCGAAAATCCTTACCTCGGGCCTGCTTGGCGAGCAGTACGTGGGGCTGGAAGCGGGCGGCGATGGGGTGATGCTGAAGCAGGGAGACCGGTTGCGGCTGACGCAATCGGCCGTGGTGCTGGAAAACCTGATCAGCCAGTTCCTGTTCAACAAGGCGGCTGAGGGCAAGGACGGCAAGGACGGCAAGTGATGATGAATCGTTGGGCCAGGATCGTCTTTCTCGCGCTGCTCCTCACGGTAGCGGCGGGCTGCGCTACGACCAACGGCGGCGACGCGCGCGACCCGATCGAGGGCTTCAACCGGGCGATGTTTTCGTTCAACGACGGTTTCGACCAGGCGATCGCCAGGCCGGTGGCGACCGCGTACCGCGAAGTACTGCCCGCTCCGGTTCGCGGCTGGGTGCGCAATTTTTTCGCCAATATCGCGGACCTGTGGATCGGCGCCAACAACCTGCTGCAGGGAAAGCCGGCCGATACGGTCACCGACTGGGCGCGATTCGCGTTCAATTCGACCTTCGGCATCTTCGGCCTGAACGATGTCGCGAGCGAGATGGGGTTGGAGAAGCACAATGAAGACTTCGGCCAGACCCTGGGGCGCTGGGGCGTGGGCGACGGTGCCTACATCGTATGGCCGTTCCTGGGATCCAGCACGGTGCGCGACAGCGTGGGCCTGATACCCGACATTCACTTCGACCCGGTGCTGCGACACAAACCGACGGGCGTGCGCTACTTCATGGCGGGAACACGTGGGGTGAGCAAGCGTGCCGACCTGCTGGATGCCAGCCGCATCATGGAGGAGGCGGCGCTCGACAAATACGTGTTCCAGCGCGATGCCCATCTGCAGCGGCGCCGCAGCTTGATTTACGACGGCAATCCGCCGCGCGCCGGGCGCGAGGTTTCGCGTGCCGAAGAGCCTGCCTCCGGTGCGGGCAAAGGGCTCGAAGCGGCGGTGCGGTTGCTCGAGCAGCCGGCGTCGCCCGCGGTGAGCACCGGAGGCTAGGATGCTCGCTATGTTTGTACGGCTCGCGACCGCGGCCGCGACGGCCGGCCTTGTTCTGGCCGGCGGCGCGCAAGCGCAGGAAATGGCGCCCGACGCGCTGGTAAAGTCCGTCACCCTCGAGGTCGTGGATATCATCCAGAACGACAAGGACATCCAGAAAGGTGACCGCAAGAAGGTGATCGCGCTCATCGAGACCAAGGTCCTGCCGCACTTCAATTTCCAGGCGATGACCGCGAGCGCGGTCGGCCGCAACTGGGACAAAGCGAGCGCCGACCAGAAGGCGCGCCTGATGGACGAATTCAAGACGCTGCTGCTGCGCACCTATGCCAGCGCGCTTGCCGCCTATGGCAACCAGAAGTTCGATTTTCGCCCGTTGCGCGCCAAGCCGACCGACACCGACGTCACGGTAAACGTGCGCATCATGCAGTCGGGCAGCCAGCCGGTGACCATCGACTACGACATGGAAAAGCGCCCCGGGGGATGGAAAGTCTGGGACGTGCGCGTCGGCGGCATCAGCCTGGTCGCCAATTACCGTACCCAATTCGATAACCTGATCCGCGAGGGCGGCGTCGAAGGGTTGATCAAGGCGTTGTACGCAAAGAACAATTCGCTGGAACAGCCTTCGGTCGCGGGAGCGCAGAAAAAATGATCCGGCGCGACGGCGATCGCATGGTCGTGAGCGGCGCCTTGACCCTTGCCAGCGTCGCGGCGGTTCTGCGTGAGGGCAGCACCGCCATCGGGCAGGGCGTGCGCACCGTGGACCTGGGCGAGGTCAGCGAACTGGATTCGTCCGCGCTGGCGCTGCTGCTCGCTTGGCTGCGCGAGGCCAAGCAGCACAACCGCGCTCTGTCCTTCGCAAACCTTCCGCAGGGCCTGACCACCATCGCCCGTCTCTACGGTGTGGCCGACCTGCTGCCCGTTTCGCCGGCGCCCGGTTCGCCGGCGCCTGCGTCTTCGTCCCACCACTGAGTTCGGCGCCCGCGCGAGCACCTGCGCGAAAATGCGCGCAGCACGTGGTCGCGGGCACGCCCGCCCATGATCCTAGCCATTGAAGTCCTGAACGTCGAGAAGCGCTACGGCGCGCTGCAAGCGCTCGCCGGGGTCAGCCTCGCCGTGGCGGAGGGAGAGTTTTTCGGCCTGCTGGGACCCAACGGCGCCGGCAAGACAACCCTGATCAGCATCATCGCGGGCTTGACGCGCGCCAGCGCCGGCCAGGTGCGCGTGATGGGCGCCGACGTGATCACGGACTACCGTCGGGCGCGGCGCATGCTCGGCGTGGTGCCGCAGGAGCTGGTGTTCGACCCGTTCTTCACGGTGCGCGAAACGCTGCGCATCCAGTCGGGCTATTACGGGCTGCGCGACAACGACGCCTGGATCGACGAGGTGATCCATCACCTCGACCTTGGCGACAAAACGGAGGCCAACATGCGCACGCTTTCCGGCGGCATGAAACGCCGCGTGCTCGTGGCCCAGGCGCTGGTGCACCGCCCGCCGGTGATCGTGCTCGATGAGCCGACTGCGGGGGTGGACGTCGAACTGCGCCAGGGGCTGTGGCAGTTCATCCGGCGCCTGAACCGTGACGGCCATACGATCGTGCTCACCACGCACTACCTGGAGGAAGCCGAGGAGCTGTGCGATCGCATCGCCATGCTCAAGGCGGGAAGGGTCGTGGCGCTCGATTCAACCAGGAACCTGCTCGAGAACTTCTCCGGCCTGGTGCTCAAGCTGCGCCTGGACCGCGAGACGCTGCCGGAGGGGCTCGCGGCGGAAGTTCTCTCCAGCGAGGGCGGGCGTTTCGCCTTGCGATTGCGAGATTACGGCGGGCTCGAGGAGGTGCTGCACCGCCTGCGCGAGGCGGGCGCGACGATCCGGGAGCTCGAGCTCGAGCCGCCGGACCTGGAAGAGGTTTTTCTCCGCGTGATGGCGAAGCATTGATGGGCAGCTTTCCGACACTGCTCTACAAGGAGCTGCTGCGCTTCTGGAAGGTGAGCTTTCAGACGGTCGCCGCACCGGTGCTGACGGCGCTGCTGTATCTGGTCGTCTTCGCGTATGCGCTCGAGGGCCGCATGCGCGTCTACGATCAGGTGAGCTATGCCCAGTTCCTGGTGCCCGGCCTGGTGATGATGAGCGTGCTGCAGAACGCATTCGCCAACAGCTCGTCCAGCCTGATCCAGTCCAAGATCACCGGCAACGTCGTTTTCATGCTGCTGGCGCCGATCTCGTATCTGGAATTCTTCGGCGCCTATGTGCTCGCCTCGATGATCCGGGGTCTGGTGGTAGGGGCAGGCGTGCTCGCGGTAACGGTCTGGTTCGTCGAATTGCGCATCGCGGCGCCGCTGTGGGTGATTGGCTTTGCGCTGCTCGGGGCCGCAATCCTTGGCGCGCTCGGTCTGGTCGCCGGAATCTGGGCTGACAAATTCGACCAGATCGCCGCGTTCCAGAACTTCGTCATCCTGCCGCTGACATTCCTCTCGGGCGTGTTTTACTCGATCCGGTCGCTGCCCGAGTTCTGGCAGGCGGCGTCGCATCTCAATCCGTTCTTCTACATGATCGACGGCTTTCGCTATGGATTTTTCGGCGTTTCGGATTTCCCGCCGCTCGCGAGCTTTACGGTGGTCGGGGTAAGCTTTGTGTTTCTATCTGCCGGCTGTCTGCTGATGCTGCGGTCGGGGTACAAACTGAGGCAATGAGGATGGTGACCCCGGAAAGCGTTAAGAGCGGTATCGAGTCGGGCCTAAGCTGCGAGCGCGTGGAAGTGATCGGCGACGGCCAGCATTTCCAGGCGGTGGTGGTGTCGCGCGCCTTTGAGGGCAAGAACCGGGTGCAGCGCCACCAACTCGTCTACAAGGCGCTCGGCGAGCGCATGCGCGAGGAGATTCACGCCTTGTCGATGCAGACCTTCACGCCAGAGGAGGCAAGTCAGAATGGATAAGCTCCTGATTACCGGGGGGCGTCCGCTCGAGGGCGAAGTGCGCGTGTCGGGCGCGAAGAATGCCGCGCTGCCCATCATGTGCGCCGCGCTGCTTACGGAACGCCCGCTAAAGTTGACGAATGTGCCGGCGCTGATGGACGTGCGGACCATGGCGAAGCTTCTCGCGCAGATGGGGGTCGCGGTCGGCGCGCAGTCCAGCGGCGGGATCGAGCTATGCGCGAGCGCAGTAATCAACCCCGAGGCGCCGTACGAACTCGTCAAGACCATGCGCGCGTCGGTGCTGGTGCTGGGCCCGCTGCTCGCGCGCTGCGGGCAGGCCCGTGTATCCCTGCCGGGCGGCTGCGCCATAGGCGCCAGGCCGGTGGACCAGCACCTCAAGGGCCTGCAGGCGATGGGCGCGACCATCGCCATCGAGCAGGGTTACATGAATGCGCGTGCCAGCCGCTTGCGCGGCGCGAGGATTGCCATGGACCTGGTGACGGTCACCGGCACCGAAAACCTGATGATGGCGGCGGTCCTTGCCGAGGGCACGACGCTGCTCGAGAACGCGGCGCGCGAGCCCGAAGTGGTCGACCTGGCGAAATGCCTCGTGGCGATGGGTGCGCGCATCGAGGGCGCGGGCAGCGATGTGATCCGGATCGAGGGCGTGAGTTCACTCGGCGGCGCCGGGTACGGCGTGATGCCGGACCGGATCGAAACCGGCACATTTCTTGCGGCAACCGCGGCCGCGGGCGGCAGGATCCGATTGACCGGGGCGGCGCCCGATTCGCTGGCGGCCACGCTCGACAAACTGCGGCAGGCCGGGGCCCGGATCAAGACCGGGGATTCCTCGATAGAAATCGAGATGTCCGGGCGGCCGGCGGCCGTCAGCGTGCGCACCGCCCCGTACCCGGATTTCGCCACCGACATGCAGGCGCAGTTCATGGCGCTGGCCAGCGTGGCGAGCGGCACCGCGCAGATTACCGAGACGATCTTCGAAAACCGCTTCATGCACGCACTGGAACTGCAGCGCTTGGGCGCGGACATCTCGATTCACGGCAACACCGCGGTGGTGAAGGGCGTCGAACGCCTGCAAGGCGCGAAAGTGATGGCGACCGATCTGCGCGCCTCGGCGGGCCTGGCGATCGCCGGGCTGGTGGCGAAGGGTCAGACGCTGATCGACCGCATCTATCATCTCGACCGCGGTTACGAGGCGCTGGAAAAGAAGCTGGGCGCGCTGGGCGCGCGCATCGAGCGGGTAAACTGAGGCGCATGGGCACCCTCAGCATTGCGCTGTCCAAGGGTCGGATCCTCGAGGAGACCGCGCCGCTGCTCGCCCGCGTCGGCCTGCGTCCGAAAGAGGACGCGGAGAATTCACGCAAGCTCATCATCGGCACCGAGCGGCGCGGCGTGCGGCTGATCGTGGTGCGCGCCTCCGACGTTCCAACCTATGTCGGACACGGCGCCGCGCAACTGGGGATCGCGGGCGGCGACGTGCTCGCCGAGCACGGCGGCGCCGGGCTCTACCAGCCGGTGGATCTGGGCATTGCCCGCTGCCGCATGATGGTGGCGGCGCGGCGCGGCTACGACTACGAGGCCGCGGTGCGCCAGGGCGCGCGGCTGCGGATCGCGACCAAGTATGTCCGGATCGCGCGCGAGCACTTCGCCGCCAAGGGCGTGCACGTGGATCTGATCAAGCTCTACGGCTCGATGGAACTTGCACCGCTGCTGGGCCTTGCCGATGCGATCGTGGACCTCGTTTCCAGCGGCAAGACGCTGCGCGCCAACCACCTGGTGCCGGTGGAGGAGATCATGCCGGTGTCGGCGCGGCTGATCGTCAACCAGGCAGCGCTGAAAACGCGCCGCGCCGAGCTGCAGCCGCTGATTGACGCTTTTGCAAAGGCGGCCAAGCAGGGAAAATCAGCGTGAAACTGCGCCGCCTTTCGACACGCATGGCCGGTTTCGACGCGAAGCTGGCGGCGCTGACACGCTACGAGGCGGCCCAGGACGCGAAAGTGTCCGGCGCAGTGCGCGCCATCATTGCTGCGGTACGCAAGCGCGGCGATGGGGCGGTGCTCGAGTACGCCCGCCGTTTCGACCGGGTCAAGGCGGCTTCGGTGGCGAAACTGGAGGTGTCGCGCGCGCACATGCGCGCCGCATTGAACAGCCTGCCGAAGAAAGATGCGGCTTCGCTTCGCCACGCGGCGGCGCGCATCCGCCGCTTCCACGAGCGCCAGCTGTCGCGGTCCTGGAAATACGCGGAAGCCGATGGCACGCAGCTTGGCCAGATCGTGACTCCGCTGGAGCGGGTCGGCCTGTACGTGCCCGGCGGCACGGCGGCCTATCCGTCTTCGGTGCTGATGAACGCGATCCCGGCCAAGGTGGCGGGGGTGCCCGAGGTGGTGATGGTGAGCCCGAATCCGCACCCGCTGGTGCTCGCGGCGGCGGCCATCGCCGGCGTGGACCGCATGATCGTGATCGGCGGCGCTCAGGCAGTGGCGGCGCTGGCCTATGGCACGCGCTCGGTGCCGCGCGTGGACAAGATTGTCGGACCGGGCAATGCTTATGTCGCGGAAGCGAAGCGCCAGGTTTTCGGCCAGGTCGGCATCGACATGATCGCCGGACCCTCCGAGATCCTGGTCATCGGCGATGGCAGCACGCCCGCCGACTGGGTGGCGATGGATCTCTTCTCGCAAGCCGAGCATGACGAGCTGGCGCAGGCGATTTTGTTGTCCCCCAGGCGCGCCTACCTGGATGACGTGGAGGCGGCGATTCGCCGGCTGATCGGGGAAATGCCGCGGCGCAAGGTGATAGAAACGTCGCTGGCCGGCCGGGGCGCGCTGATCGAAACGCGCGGCCTGGATGAAGCCTGCGAGATCGCGAACCGGATCGCGCCCGAGCACCTGGAGCTGTCGGTAGCCAGGCCGCAGGCCCTGCTGCCGAAGCTGCGCCATGCCGGCGCGATCTTTCTCGGCCGCTGGAGTTCGGAAGCCATCGGCGACTACTGCGCCGGCCCGAACCACGTCCTGCCGACCTCCGGAAGCGCGCGCTTTTCCTCGCCGCTCGGCGTCTACGATTTCCAGAAGCGCACCAGCATGATCAACGTGTCGCGCAAAGGCGCGCGCACGCTCGGGCGCCTCGCATCCAAGCTGGCGCACAGCGAGGGCTTGTTCGCGCACGCCAGGTCCGCGGAGTACCGGCAATGAGCGCCGCATCGAAGGGCATCGCGGCAAAGGTAATTCGGCCCGAAATCCAGGCCATGCACGCGTACCAAGTATCCGACGCGACCGGCTTGGTGAAGCTGGATGTGATGGAAAGCCCGTACGGGCTGCCGCAGGACCTGGCCGCGGAGGTCGGCGAGATCGTGTCGAAGCTGGCGCTGAACCGCTATCCGGTACCGACGGCGCACAAGCTTCGCGCCCTGATCCGCGAAGTGATGCAGGTCCCGTCAGGCTGCGACGTGCTGCTCGGCAATGGGTCGGACGAGTGCATCCAGTACATCACGGCCGCGATCGCGCGCGACGGCGCGGTGGTGATGGCGCCGGCGCCCTCGTTCGCGATGTTCTCGATGCACGCGCTGTTCTACCGGCTGCGCTTCGTCGGCGTCGCCCTGCGCGACGATTTCTCCCTCGATACGGAGGCGTTCCTTGCCGCGCTGGCGAAGGAGCAGCCGTCCCTGGTGTGGATCGCCTTTCCGAACAACCCGACCGGCAACGCGTTTCCGGCAGCCGACATCGAGCGCATCATCCGCGCGGCCCCGGGCCTGGTGGTGATTGACGAGGCTTACCAGCCCTTTGCCGGGGCGACCTTCATGCCGCGGCTGGCCGAGTTCGAGAACATGGTGGTGATGCGCACCGCCTCCAAGATCGGCATGGCGGGGCTGCGGCTGGGCTATGTCTGCGGCCGCCCCGAGTGGATCGAGGCGTTCAACAAGACCCGCTCGCCGTTCAACATCAACGTGCTGACCGAAGCGGTGGCGATCAAGCTCCTGCAGAACAAGCCGGTTCTGGACGCGCAGGCGGCAAAGGTGCTCGAAGAGCGGGAGCGCGTGCGGGCCGAGTTGGCGCACCTGGCCGGCCTGGTGATCTACCCGTCGGCGGCTAATTTCCTGCTGGTGCGGGTTGCCGGCGCTAAGGGCGCGGGCACGCGCGTCTTCGGCAGGATGAAGGCCGCGGACGTGCTGGTGAAGGATTTCTCCGGCGGCCATCCGCAGATGGAGAATTGCCTGCGGCTCACGATCGGCACGCCCGCGGAAAACCGTGCGATGATTGACGCATTGCGCTCAGCGCTCCAACCATGATGCGTACCGCAGAAATCAGCCGCAATACCAAGGAAACGCAGATTCGCGTCCGGCTCAACCTGGACGGCAAGGGCGTGGCCAAGCTCGCGACCGGCATCCCGTTCCTCGAGCACATGCTCGAGCAGGTCGCGCGCCACGGCATGCTCGATCTCGAGGTGGAAGCCAAGGGCGACCTGCACATCGACGCGCATCACACGGTCGAGGATATCGGCATCACGCTCGGCCAGGCCTTCGTCAAGGCGATCGGCGACAAATCCGGCATCCGCCGCTTCGGCCATGCCTACGTGCCGCTGGACGAGGCGCTGTCGCGCGTGGTGATCGATTTCTCCGGTCGCCCTGGGCTCACCTATGAGGTCAAGTTCACGCGCGCGCTGATCGGCGAATTCGATGCCGACCTGGTGCACGAGTTCTTCCAGGGTTTCGTCAATCATGCCCAGGTGACGCTGCATATCGACAACCTGCGCGGCGACAATGCGCATCACCAGTGCGAGACCATGTTCAAGGCCTTCGCGCGCGCGCTGCGCATGGCCGCCGAGCCCGACCCGCAGTCGATGGGTTCCGTACCTTCAACAAAAGGTTCGCTTTAGTTGAAAATTGCAGTAGTTGACTACGGGATGGGCAACCTTCGTTCCGTGTCGAAGGCACTGGAGCGGGTCGCGCCGCAGGCCGAGGTGCTGGTCACCTCGGACCCCGAGGCGATCCGCGCGGCGGAACGCGTCGTCGTTCCGGGCCAGGGGGCGATGCCCGACTGCATGCGCCAGCTCGCGGCGAGCGGCGCGCGCGAGGCGGTGATCGAGGCGACCCGCAGCAAACCCTTTCTCGGCATCTGCGTCGGCATGCAGATGCTGTTCGAGCGCGGCGAGGAGGGCGATACGCCGGGTCTGGGGCTGCTTGCGGGCCGCGTGCCGCGCTTTCCGGAGGGGAAAATGGACGGACTCAAAATCCCGCATATGGGTTGGAACGAGGTCAGGCAGGCGCGTCCCCACCCGGTCTGGGAGGGTGTCCCGGACGGTTCCCGCTTCTATTTCGTGCACAGCTACTACCCGCAGCCCGCGGACGGCGCCATGGCGGCGGCGATCTGCGCCTATGGCGTCACCTTTACCTGCGCGGTGGCGCGGGATAACATCTTTGCCGTACAGTTCCATCCGGAAAAAAGCCAGGACTCCGGCTTGCGTTTGCTGTCCAACTTCGTCCAATGGCGGCCGTAGTTTCCTTTTCCTGACGGTCTCCTGAATACGCTTCGCAGCACCCCGTGCTGATCATCCCGGCAATCGACCTCAAAGACGGCCACTGCGTGCGCTTGCAGCAGGGGCGCATGGACTCCGCGACCGTGTTTTCCGAAGACCCGGTGGCGATGGCGAAGCACTGGTCCGCCGAAGGCGCCCGGCGCCTGCACATCGTGGACCTGAACGGCGCGGTCGCCGGCCGGCCGAAGAACGAAAAGGTCATCCGGGAGATGATCAAGGCGGTCGGCGAGAAAACCCCGCTCCAGCTCGGCGGCGGCATCCGCGACCTGGACACCATCGAGAGCTACATAGACGCCGGCGTCGCCTACATCATCATCGGCACCGCGGCAGTGAAGAATCCCGGCTTCCTGAGCGACGCCTGCTACGCGTTTCCCGGACACATCATCGTTGGCCTGGACGCCAAGGACGGCAAGGTCGCGGTCGAAGGCTGGTCGAAGATGACCGGCCACGACGTCGTCGACCTGGCGAAAAAATTCGAGGAATACGGCCCCGAGGCGCTCATCTACACCGACATCGGGCGCGATGGCATGATGACCGGCGTGAACATCGATGCCACGCTGAAGCTCGCGCAGGCCATCAAGACCCCGATCATCGCCAGCGGCGGCCTGAACAATCTCAAGGACGTGCAGACGATCTGCGCCAGGCTCGGCCCCGAAGGCGTGGTCGGGGCGATCACCGGCCGGGCCCTGTACGAGGGGGCGCTCGATTTCAAGCAGGCGCAGGCCGCAGCCGACAAAGCGACGGAAAAACCGGCCGCCAAGCCGCCCGCCAAGGAATAGCGGTGGGCCTGGCCAAGCGCGTCATACCCTGCCTTGACGTGACCGCGGGCCGGGTCGTGAAGGGCGTGAATTTCGTCAGCCTGCGCGATGCCGGCGACCCGGTGGAAATCGCGGCACGCTACGACGCCGAGGGCGCCGACGAGCTCGCCTTTCTGGACATCACCGCGAGTTCGGATCAGCGCGACATCATCCTGGACGTGATCGAGCGGGTGGCGGCGAAAGTTTTCATTCCGCTGACCGTGGGGGGCGGCGTGCGCAGGCTCGAGGATGTCAGGCGGCTGCTCAACGCGGGCGCGGACAAGGTCTCGATCAACACCTCGGCGGTGCAGAACCCCGACCTGGTACGCGAGGCCTCCAGCATCGTCGGCAACCAGTGCATCGTGGTGGCGATCGACGCGAAGAAAAAAGGCGCCGGCTGGGAGGTGTTCATCCATGGTGGCAGGAATCCGACCGGCCTTGATGCGGTCGACTGGGCGCGGCGCATGAGCGCGGCCGGAGCGGGGGAGATCCTGCTCACCAGCATGGACCGCGACGGCACGCGCAACGGCTTCGACCTGGCGCTCACGCGCGCGGTCTCGGATGCGGTGCGCGTGCCGGTGATCGCTTCGGGCGGCGTCGGCTCGCGCGAGCACCTCGCCGCCGGCGTGCTGGAGGGCCACGCCGACGCGGTGCTCGCGGCGAGCGTGTTTCATTTCGGCGAATTCACCATTGGCGAAGCCAAGCACTACATGCAGTCCCGCGGAATCGAGGTGCGCCTGTGAAGGATTGGCTCGACGAGGTGCCTTGGGACGCGCAGGACCTGGTGCCGGTGATTACCCAGGAGTTCTCGACCGGCAGGGTGCTGACGCTCGCGTGGATGAACCGCGAGGCGCTGGCCGAAACGGTGAACAGCGGCCAGGCGGTATATTGGTCCCGGTCGCGCAACAAGCTCTGGCGCAAAGGCGAGGAATCCGGCCATCTGCAACGCATCGTCGAGATCCGGCTGGACTGCGACGCCGACGCGATCCTGCTCAGGGTCGACCAGGTTGGCGGCATCGCCTGCCACACCGGGCGCGAGAGCTGTTTTTTCCGCAAACTCGAAAACGGGAGATGGGTGACGACGGATCCGGTACTCAAGGATCCGGCGACCATCTACAAGAAATGAGCGACATCCTGGAACGGCTGGCCCGGACCATCGAGGCGCGCGAAGGCGCCGACCCGGAGAAGTCCTACGTCGCGCGGCTGCTGGCGGCGGACGAAGACGCGGTGCTGAAAAAAATCGGCGAGGAGGCGACCGAGACGGTGCTGGCCGCGAAGAGCGGCGACCGGCTGCA
>JBBPIU010000037.1:0-15446 GCA_038040245.1 Pseudomonadota bacterium
CGAGGTGGCAGCCAACGCGGTGCTGGTGAAGGCGGCCGGAATCAAGGTCCAGTAGACGCGATGCTCGAAATCAAGGGCGAGCACGTTTTCGCCACGGCAAAGCCCGATCTGTGGGCCTTGCTGAACGATCCGGAGGTGCTGAAACGCGCGATTCCCGGCTGCAACGCGGTGGAGCGCATCGCGCAGGACCGCTATCGAATGGGTTTGAAGCTGCAGGTGGCCAATGTGTCGGGCGAATACATGGGAGAGGTCGCGATCCTCGACCGTAAAGAGCCGCACCACTACGTGCTGGCCGTCGGCGGCGAGGGCTCGATCGGCTTCATGAAGGGGCAGGGTGCATTCGATCTCGAGGAGCGCGCAGAGGGCGGCACGCTGCTGCGCTACGCCGGCACCGCGGAGGTGGGCGGCGTCGTCGCCGGGGTCGGGCAGCGTGTGCTCACGGGAGTGGCGCGATACCTCGTGGGGCGGTTTTTCCAGGCATTGGAAAAACACATCCAGGATAATGCCGCAACGGGAGGACAGCCATGAAAGTCATCGTCGGATTTTTGGTACTGCTGCAGGCGCTGCTCGGCGCGGCGGGCGCTGCGGCGCAATCGAGCTATCCGGAGAAATCGATCCGGATCCTCGTCGGCTTCACGCCGGGCGTGGCACCGGACATTACCGCCCGCTTGCTCGCGGACAGGTTCACCGAGGCCTGGGGCAAGCCGGTGGTGGTCGAGAACATCACGGGGGCGGGCGGCAATATCGCGACCGACCGCGCCGCCAAGGCGGCGCCGGACGGCTACACGCTCCTGATGGGCGGCAACTCGTCCATCATCTTCAATCCCAGCCTGTACCAGAAGCTGCCCTTCGATCCGGTCAAGGATTTCGCTCCGATCACGCAGATTTTCATCGCGGCGAACGTGCTTGCGGTGCCCAGCGATTCGCCGCTGAAGAGCCTGGCCGAACTGGTCGCGCTCGCCCGCGCGCAGCCCGGCAAGCTTACTTACGGCCACGCGGGGGTGGGCACCTCGCAGCACCTGGCGGGCGAACTGTTCAAGGCCATGGCGCGCCTCGACCTGCAGCCGGTCGCCTACCGCGGCTCCACCGCGATCATGCCGGATCTCGTCACCGGGCGGCTTTCGCTGTGCTTCTGCAACGTGGTGAACGTGATGCCGCTCGCCCGCGAGGGCAAGTTGCGCGTGTTCGCGGTCACCTCGCTCAAGCGCTCGGGAGTGGCGCCTGACCTGCCCACCATGGCGGAGTCGGGATTCCCGGGCTTCGAAGCCGTGCCCTGGTTCGGCCTGATGGCGCCCGCAGGCACGCCGCCGGCGATCATCGACAAGCTGCACCGCGAAACCGTGCGCGTGCTCGCGGTGCCCGAGCTGCGCAAGCGGCTGGAAGAGCTGGGGCTGGATGTGATCGGCAACTCGCCCGCGGAGTTCGCGGCCCTGATCAAGGCCGAGATCCCGCAGTGGGCGAAAGTCATCAAGGAAGCCGGGATCAAGGCGACCGAGTAGAAAAGGGGGTCAGAACAACATTTACCGCAGCAATGACCGCTGGGCCGAGCGTCTTACGGAAATGTTGTTCTGACCCCCTTTTCTGAAACCGCCCTAGGTCTTTGGCGATCGCGCCCGAAACGTCCCGATCGCCTTGGCGACCAATTCTCCGTCCTCGCTGCGCGCTTCACCTTCACAGAAGATGGTGGTCTGACCTGCCTTCATCACCCGGCCCTCGGCGCGTAGCATGCCGGTGGCGGTGCCGATGAACTGGGTGCTCAGGTCGATGGTCATGATGGAGCGCGGCGGGTCGAAGAGGGTGCGTGCGGTCATGGAGAGCGTGATGTCGAGCAGCGCGAGGATCGAGCCCCCGTGCGCGGTGCCCCAGCTGGTCATGAATTCGGGCCGGATCGTCATTGATAGCCGGGCGACGCCTTTCTCCAGCGAATCGATCTTGATCCCGAGGTGCTGGGAGAAGGGAATTTTCTGCATGAAATCGCCCATCTCCTGCGAGACTGCCTTGTCGCTCATATCAGCATCGCTCCGCCGTCCACGGCAATCGCCTGGCCGGTGATATGGCGCGAGGCTTCCGACGCCAGCAACACCGCGAGGCCCTTCAGGTCTTCCGGGCCGCCGAGGCGCCGCGTCGGCGTCGCCTTGCGCATCAACTCGCCAGACGCGTCGAGCGTCGCTTGCGTCATCTTCGAGGGGAAAAAGCCGGGGCAGATCGCATTGACCGTGATGCCGTGCTCGCCCCATTCTGCTGCAAGCTGTTTGGTCAAGCCGACCACACCGTGCTTGGTCGCGTTGTAGGCCACGGTGCGCGTCACCGCGGGGTCGGTCGCTAAAAGGCCCGCGACCGACGCGACGTTCACGATGCGACCCCAACGCGCCGGGATCATCGATTTTTTTGCCACCTGCTGCGCAAGGACGAAGGCGCCGGTGAGATTGAGGTTTACGAGCTTGTCCCACGCCTCGATCGGATGGTCCTCGGCGGGGGCGCCCCAGTTGGCGCCGGCGTTGTTGACGAGGATGTCGATGCGGCCGAGTTTCGCCAGCATCTGGTCGAACACGCCGGGGATGCTGTCGCGCTTGCCGATGTCGCAGACGAAGGCGTGCGCCTCGACGCCTTGCTTCGCGAGATGCTCGACCGCGCGATCGAGTTCGTCTTTCTTGCGCGCCGTGAGCGCGAGCTTGGCGCCCATTTCGCCGAGCGCCTCGGCGATCTGCAGGCCGAGGCCGCGCGAGCCGCCGGTGATGATCGCGCTGCGCCCGGTTAGATCGAAAAGCTTCTTGACACTCATGCGCGCTCCCCTAGTATTCAGGCCCCCATGTTAGCAACAACGGACCGCCCGGTTTACACGCGCGCGCAGCTCGAGCGCCTGATCGCGCCGCGCTCGATCGCGATCGTGGGCGCCTCGCCGCGCGCCGGTTCGTTCGGCCTGCGCACGCTGGAGAATCTCGCGCATTTCCGCGGCGCGATCTGGCCGGTCAACGCCAAGTACCAGAAAATCGGCGAGCACGCCTGCTATCCGTCGCTTGCCGCGTTGCCGGGAAAGGCCGACCTGGTGGCGCTGGTGGTGCCGCGCGAGGGCGTCGAGGCGGCGCTCAGGGAGGCGGCAGCAGCCGGCGCCGGCGGGGTGATCGTGTATGCCTCGGGTTACGGCGAGATGGGCCGCGACGAGGAGAGCGCGGCGCAGCGGCGTCTCGCCGGCATCGCGCGCGCCGCGCGCATGCCGTTGCTCGGGCCGAACTGCATGGGGCTGGTCAATCACGAACTCGGTGTAGGGGTCAGCTTCATCCCCGAGTACGCGAAGATGCCGCGCACGCTCGGCCCGATCGCGTTCGTCAGCCAGTCCGGCGCGCTCGGTTACTGCCTCGCGCAGGCCTGCGAGCGGGGTCTCGGTTTCCGCTACTTCTTTTCCGCGGGCAACTCGTCGGACGTGGACGTCGCCGACCTGATCGGCGCCATGGCCGAGGATGACGGCGTGCGCGCCATCGCCTGCCTGTTCGAAGGCGTGCCGAGCGCGCAGCGGCTGCTGCAAGCCGGCAAACTCGCGCGCGACGCGGGCAAGCCGGTGATCGTCTACAAGCTCGGCACCAGCGAGGACGGCGCGGCGGCGGCACGCTCGCACACGGGGTCGCTTGCCGGTTCGGCGGCGGCGTTCCGCGCGCTGTTCGATCGCGCCGGCTTCGTTGCGGTGGACAACTACGAGGCGTTGGTCGAGTACGCGAAATTCTTCGCCGCGTCGGGCAAGCCGCGCGCGCGCGGCGTGGCGGTGGTTTCCGGCTCGGGCGGCGCCGGCGTGATCGCCGCCGACATGGCGGCGCGCCACGGCGTGCCGATGCCGCAGCCCACGGAGAAGACCACGGCCGCGCTGCGCAGCGTCGTTCCGGAGTTCGGCGCCGCGCGCAATCCCTGCGATCCCACGGGCCAGGTGCTGAGCGTGCCGGAGTCCTACGGCAAGTGCTGCCGCGCGCTGCTCGAGGACCCGCAGTACGGCGTGCTGCTGTGCGCGATGAGCGTGGCGTCGCACGAGACCGGCAGCGCGCGCGCGCGCACCATCGCCGAGCTGGCGCGCACGCAGCCCAAGCCGGTGTCGGTGGTCTGGGTGTCGGAATGGCTGCAGGGCCCCGGCTCGGAGGCCTACGAGGCGGACGATAAGGTGGGGCTGTTCCGCTCCATGGACCGCTGCTATGCCGCGATCGCGGCCTGGCAGCGCTGGCACGAGGAGCGGCTACCGGCGGAGCCGCGCCTGTCGAAGAATATTTCCAGCAGTTTGAATTTTGAAAAAAAGAAAGTTCTCGCCGAAAGGCAGGCAAAAGCAATCCTCGCGCAATATGGCGTTCGATGCGTTCCTGAGCGCCGGGCGAAGAACGCCGAGGAAGCGGTCAGGGCCGCCGAGGAAATCGGCTATCCGGTGGTGCTCAAGGCCGACGGCGACATCGCGCACAAGACCGAGGCGGGAGCGGTACGCCTCAATCTGCGCGACGCGGACGCGGTACGCGCCGCCTGTGCCGCGATGACGGTGGCGAAAGAAGGTTTCCTCGTGCAGCCGATGCTGACGGACGGCGTCGAACTGGTGGTCGGCATCAAGCGCGATCCGCAGGTCGGCCCGGTGCTGCTGGTCGGCCTGGGCGGCGTGCTGGTCGAGATCCTGCGCGATACCGCGCTGGCGCTCGCGCCGGTCGGCAAGTTGGAGGCGAGGCGGATGCTCGAGCGCCTGAAGGGCTTCAAGCTGCTGCAGGGCTATCGCGGCTCACCGCCCGCGGACCTCGATGCGGTGTGCGAGGCGATTGCGCGCATCTCGGAATTCGCCGCCGACTTTGCAGACGACGTCGAGGAAATCGACGTCAATCCATTGCTCGCGCGGCCCGACGGCACCGTCGCCCTGGATGCGCTGATCGTTCTGCGGGACCGCTAGATCGCCTATTCCGGCTTGATGCCCGCCGTCTTGATGATCTGGGCGTATTTCGTGACGCCGTCCCGGATCATGGCGGCCAGCTCGGCAGGCGTGCTGGTGAGCGGCTCGGCGCCGGCCTTGTCGAGTGCTTCGCGCGTATCGGACGCGGATATGAGTGCGACGATTTCCTTGTTCAGGCGCTCCAGGATAGGCTGCGGCGTGCCCGCGGGCGCCATGATCGCCAGCCACAGCGAGGCGTCGAAGCCGGGGTAGCCGGATTCGGCTACGGTTGGCACCTCCGGCAGCGAAGGCGAGCGCTTCGGCGTGCCCACCGCGAGCGCGCGCGCGCGCCCGGACTTCGCGTGCGGCAGCAGCGCAGGCAGGCTGCCAAAGAGCACCTCCACCTGTCCGCCGATCAGTGCGGTACCCGCCGGCCCGTTGCCGTTGTAGGGGATGTGCAGCATGAAGGTTCGCGAAACGGACTTGAGCATCTCCATCGCGAGGTGCGTGGTCGAGCCCACGCCTGCGGAGGCGTAGTTGAGCTTGCCCGGCTGCTTCTTCGCCAGTGCGACCAGTTCCTGCAGCGACTTGGCCGGTAGCGCGGGGTTAACGACCAGAAGGTAGGGCGACACCGCCATCAGGCCCACCGGCGCGAAATCCTTCACCGGATCGTATTCGAGCTTGGTGTAGACGCCCGGCGCCACGACGTGCGTGCTGGTGGAGGCGACGGTCAGGTTGTAGCCGTCCGGCGCGGATTTTGCGATTACCGCAGTGCCGATCGTGCCGCCCGCGCCGCCGCGGTTCTCGATCACGATCGGCTGGCCGAGCCGATCGGAGAGCTTCTGCGCCACGATGCGCGCCACGATGTCGGTCGAGCCGCCCGGCGGGAAGGGCACCATCAGGCGGATCGGCTTTACCGGCCAGGCCTGCGCCGCGGCGCCCGCAGCATGCAGCGTTGCCACCGCGCAGAGCGCCGCGGCGACGAAAGTTCGAATGTTCATTGGGAATCCTCCGTTATTTGCTTCCCAGCCCCAGGCGCTTGGCGCCCTCGGTATAGAGCTTGATCTTTTCCTTCATGAAGGCATCCATTTCCCCGACGCCGACGTTGACCAGCTCGAAGCCGCTCTTCGCCGCCAGCTCCTTCATTTCCGGATCGTTGTTGAGCGCCATCCACAGTTCCGACAGGCGCTTCTTCACGTCCGCCGGCGTGGATTTCGGCACGCCGATGCCGCGGTAGGCGCCGTCCACCCAGTCGATGCCGAGTTCGCGGAAGGTGGGCGCGTCGGGCAGCAGCGGATGGCGTTTCTCCATCGCCACCGCCAGCGCGCGCACCTTGCCCTTGTTGTTGATCGCGAACGCGGTATAGGACATGGCGCCACCGACGTGGCCGCCGATCACCGCCGTGGTCATGTCGCCCGTGCCCTTGAACGGCACGTACGTCGTCTTGAAGCCGAAGGCGGCGTTCATGCGCTCATGGGCGGCGTGGTTGGCCGAATTGAGCCCCGAGCCGCCGAGCGAGATCTTGCCCGGGCTCTCCTTCGCCGTCTTCACGAAGTCCTGAAAAGTCTTGATCGGACTCGACTCCTGCACCACCAGCGCATCAGGCGTGTAGTGGAACCAGAACGCCGGCGTGACGTCGTCGGTCTTGTACTGCACCTGGCCTTCGATCGGCTGGAAAACGATGTGTGGCAGGTTGATGCCGATGATGTGGCTGCCGTCGCCCGCGAGCCCGTTCATTTGCGACCACATCAGGCTGCCGCCGGCGCCCGGTTTGTACTGGATGATGGTCTCGATGGACGGGCAGCGCTTCTTCAGCACCACCTGCTGGTGGCGGCCCGAGAGGTCGGACTCGCCGCCGGCGGGAAACGCCTGCCAGTAGTTCAGGTTTTTTTCAGGGCAGTTTTGGGCACTTGCATTTACTGCCGTGAAAGTGATCGCAGCCAATAGCGCTTGGAAAAGGAATCTCATCGAAAATCTACCCCTTGAGTTGTAGAGACTTGTACTCGAGGAATTCCTCGAGCCCGTACACCCCGGCTTCTCGTCCATGGCCGGATTGCTTGAAGCCGCCGAAGGGCGCGTTCATGTTGAAGGCGCCGCCGTTCACGTCCACCTGCCCGGCGCGGATGCGGCGCGCGACTTTCTGCGCGCGCGCGTCGTCCTTGGACCATACCGCGCCGGCAAGCCCGTAGGGCGTGTCGTTCGCGATGCGGACCGCCTCTTCCTCATCCTGGTAGGCAATGATCGACAGCACCGGCCCGAATATCTCCTCCTGCGCGATGGTCATCGAATTCTTCACTTTGCCGAAAATGGTGGGCTTGACGAAATAGCCGCCCGCCAGGTTTCCACCCGCCAGGCCCTCGGGTTGGTCCGCGCCGCCGGTCAGGAGTTCCGCGCCTTCCTCGACGCCCTTCTTGATGTAGCTGCGCACCCGGTCGAGCTGCATTTGGGAGGACAGGGGCCCGAGGCGCGTCGCCTCGGACATCGGGTCGCCCAGCGTGAAGCCCTTGGCGGCTTCCACCGCCAGCTTCGCCGCCTCGTCGTATTTCGACGCCGGCACCAGCATGCGCGTGAGCGCGGTGCAGGTCTGGCCGGAGTTGAGGTAGCAGCCGCTCACCGTACCCTTCACCGCGGCGGCGAGGTCGGCATCCTCCAGGATCACCGAGGCGGACTTGCCGCCCAGCTCCAGCGCGACGCGCTTCACGGTTTGCGCCGCGACTTCCGAGATGCGTTTGCCGGCGCGCGTCGAGCCGGTGAAGGAAATCATGTCCACCTGCGAATGCTTCACCAGCGCCTCGCCGGCGGCCGAGCCGAAACCGGTCACCAGGTTGAACACGCCCTTCGGCAGGCCGGCGGCTTCGATCACCTCGGCGAGGATGAAGGCGTTGAACGGCGCTATCTCAGAGGGCTTGAGCACCACGGTGCAGCCCGCGGCGAGCGCGGGCGCCACCTTGAGCGCGATCTGGTGCAGCGGGTAGTTCCACGGCGTGATCGCGCCGACCACGCCGACGGGTTCGCGCACCACCAGCGAATTGCCGATACGCTGTTCGAATTTGAAGTCATTCAGCAATTTTGAATAATTCGAAAAATTCGCGATAGGAAGTCCGGCCTGGATCCGGCCGGAGAGCTTGATCGGCATGCCGACCTCCTGCGCGATGGTCGAGCCCAACTCGGTCGCGCGTGCTTTCAGGCCGTCGGAAATCTTCTGCAGGTACTCCGCGCGCTTCTCGGCCGGCGTCGCGCTCCAGCCCTCCAGCGCGGCGCGCGCCGCCGCAACCGCGGCCTCGATGTCCTTCTCGCCGCCGGCCGGCACCTTGCCCATCACTTCGCCGGTGCCCGCGTTGTGCACGTCGATGGTCTCCGCGGATGAGGGGGCGACCCATTGGCCGTCGATGAAAAATCTGTCGCGCGCGATCATGCAAGCCTCCCTGGAAGAGACGGCTATTCTAGCCGAGGCATCGCGCTATACTTTCCGCGATGACCCGCACATCCAGGGCAGTGGTCTGTCGCGAACTGAACAAACCGGTGGTGGTCGAGACCATCGGCGTCGACGGCCCCAAGCGCGGAGAAGTGACGGTGAAAATCGCTGCCTGCGGCGTCTGCCATTCCGACCTGTCCGCCACCAACGGCACCATCGCGCTGCCGCCGCCTCTCATCCTCGGCCATGAGGGCGCGGGAGAAGTCGTCGAGGTGGGTGAGGGTGCTGAGGGTGAACTGCGGGGCCTCGCCGTTGGCGACCATGTCGTTACCTCGTTCATCTACATGTGCGGCAAGTGCCGCTTCTGCGCGGGTGGCCGCCCGGTGCTGTGCATGGAGCAGGGCAAGGCCTTACTCACGCCGCCCGAAGGCACGCCGCGCACCCGCGACAAGGACGGCAAGCCGCTCAATATTTTTTCGGGCTGCGGCGTGATGGCCGAGTACGCCACGCTGTCGGTGGACAACGTGGTGAAGATCGATGCGAAAATTCCGCTCGACCGCGCGGCGCTGGTGGGCTGCGCGGTGACCACCGGCGTGGGCGCGGTGTTCAATACCGCCAAAGTCGAGCCGGGCTCGACGGTCGCGGTGTTCGGCTGCGGCGGCGTGGGGCTGAATGCCATCCAGGGCGCCGCCATCGCGGGCGCCGAGCGCATCCTCGCCATCGACACCCTGCAGTCGAAGCTGGAGATGGCGAAGAAATTCGGCGCCACCGACACGCTCCTGATCAAGCCCGGTCAGGACGCGACGAAAGAAATCAAGAAGCTCACTGGCGGCGGCCCGGATTACGCCTTCGAGTGCGTCGGCTCGGGCGCGCTGGCCGAACTCGCCTACAAGGTGATCCGCCGCGGCGGCAAGGCGGTGATCGTCGGCGTGGCGCGGCCGACCGACGCGGCCTCGATCAAGCCGATGGGCATGGTGTTCGAGGAAAAGACCCTGCAGGGCAGCTACTTCGGCTCCTGCGTGCCGCGCATCGACTTCCCGCGCATGCTGCAGCTCTACATGGCGGGCAAGCTCAAGCTCGATGAGCTGATCACCCGCCGCTACAAAATCGACGAAGCGCCGCAGGCCTTTGCCGATCTCGAATCCGGCAAGAACGCCCGCGGCGTGATCGTTTTCTAGTTTGCGATCTTGATGCCGGCATTCTTGATGATGACGGCGTAGCGGTCCTGCTCGCTGCGCATGAAGGCCGCGAACTCGTCGGGCGCGCTGGTGGCCGGGTTCAGGCCCAGCGTCACGAACCGATCCTTCATGTCGGACGTCTGCATCGCCTTTTGGATCTCCGCGGCGAGCCGCACGACGATCTCACGCGGCGTTCCGGCCGGCGCCGAGTAGCCGACCCAGGCGGCGGCATCGAACCCCGGAAGGTCGGCTGCCTCGGCAAGCGTCGGCACGTCGGGCAGCGCGGCGGTTCGTGTTGCCGTGGTGACCCCGAAGACCTTGACGCGCCCGTTCTTGATGTGCCCTATCACCGAGAGCACGGTTTCCACGGAGTAGTTGATCTGGCCGCCGATGAGGGCGGTCATGGCCGGCGCGCTGCCCTGGAACGGCACGTGCAACGCGCTCAGCTTCGCGGCGGAGTTGAACAGCTCGCCAAACAGGTGCGCGGTCGCCCCGGTGCCGGATGAGGAAAAGGTGTATTTGCCCGGATTGGCCCGCACGACCGCGACGAACTCGCGCGCATTCGCGGCCGGAAACGACGGGTGCGCGATCAGCGCGAAGGGCGCCCTCGCCATCAAGCTTATCGGCGCCAGGTCCTTGAGCGCGTCGTAGGGCGTCTTCTGCAGGTTCGGCATGATCGACAGCGGCCCGCTGGAGGAGGCGAGCAGCGTGTAGCCGTCGGGCGCCGACTTGGCGACCGCTTCCGTGCCGATCGAGCCGCCGGCCCCGGGCCGGTTTTCCATGATGAAGCTCTGGCCGAGCTGCTGCGAGAGCTTCTCGCCGACGATGCGCGCCGCGAGGTCGGTCGCCTGCCCCGGCGGCCACGGGATGATCACCCTGACTGGACGGTTGGGATATTGCTGCGCCTGGGCGGCGCAGGTGACGGCGAATGACAACAGCAAGAAAAAGATTTTCATATCAGACCACTTCCAATAGTCCCGCCGCTCCCATGCCGCCGCCGATGCACATCGTGACGACGACGTATTTTACTCCGCGGCGCTTGCCCTCGATCAGCGCGTGGCCGATGAGGCGCGAGCCGGTGACGCCGTAGGGATGGCCGACCGCGATCGCGCCGCCGTCGACGTTCAGCCGCTCGTTCGGTATGCCGAGCTTGTCGCGGCAATAGATCACCTGCACCGCGAAGGCTTCGTTCAGCTCCCAAAGGCCGATGTCGGCGACCTTGAGGCCGGTGCGCTCCAGCAGCTTGGGAATCGCGTACACCGGGCCGATGCCCATCTCGTTCGGCTCGCAGCCGGCGACCGCGAAGCCGCGGAACACGCCCAGCGGCTTGAGGCCGCGCTTCGCCGCCAGCTTGTCGCTCATGATCACCTGCGCCGAGGCGCCGTCGGAGAACTGGCTGGCGTTGCCCGCCGCAATGACGCCGCCCTCGATCGCCGGCTTGATCTGCGACACGCCCTCGTAGGTGGTGTCCGGGCGGATGCCCTCGTCGTGCTCGGCGGTGACTTCCTTCAGCGTCTCGGTGCCGGTGGTCTTGTCCACGACTTTCATCTTGGTCGTGATCGGCACGATTTCATCCTTGAACTTGCCCTCGGCGCGCCCCTTGGCGGCTCTCAGCTGGCTCTCGACCCCGTAGCGGTCCTGCACTTCACGCGCGATGTTGTATTTCTTCGCCACGTATTCGGCCGTCTGCAGCATCGGCCAGTACACCTCGGGCTTGTGCCGGTGCAGCCACTCGTCCTGGGCGTGGTGCCGGTTGGCTTCGTTTTGCACCAGCGAAATGGACTCGACGCCGCCGGCCACAAAGATGTCGGCTTCGCCCGCGATGATGCGCTGCGCGGCGAGCGCCACGGTCTGCAGGCCGGAGGAGCAGAAGCGGTTGACCGTCATGCCCGACACAGTCACCGGCAGCCCCGCGCGGATCGCGATCTGGCGCGCGATGTTGCCGCCGGTGGCGCCCTCGGGCGTGGCGCAGCCCATGATCACGTCTTCGACTTCCTGGGGTTCGACTTTCGCGCGCTCGAGGGCGGCGTGCACCACGTGGCCGCCCATCTTGGCGCCGTGGGTCATGTTGAGCGCGCCGCGCCAGCTTTTGCACAGGGGCGTCCTGGCTGTGGAAACTATTACGGCATCAGTCATTGAATTTCCTTCCTTCGTTTGCCAGTTTTACGAGTAGGGGCGCGGGCTTCCAGACAGCCCCTTGGTATCCAGATTGAAATCTTTGAATTGAATTCAAAACATTCTTCAAACCGACAGTATCGGCATAGAACATCGGCCCGCCGCGGTACGGCGGGAAGCCGTAGCCGGTGAGGTAGACCATGTCGATGTCGGAGGCTCTCAGCGCGATGCCTTCCTCGAGGATGTACGCGGCCTCGTTGACCAGCGCGTAGATCAGCCGCTCGACGATCTCCTGGTCGGCGATTTCCCTGGTTTTGAGATTATTTTCTTTTCTATATTGAGAAATAATTTTTTCAACCTCGGGATCGGGAATCGGTTTGCGCGCATTTGGCCCCCCTCCCGGCTCATACCGGTACCAGCCCTTGCCGGTCTTCTGGCCGAAGCGCCCGAGCTCGGCGATGCGGTCGCCGACCTTGGAGTAGACGAAGTTCGGCCGCTCGAGGTAGCGGCGCTTGCGGATTTCCCAGCCAATGTCGAGGCCCGCCATGTCGCCCATCGCGAGCGGCCCCATCGCCATGCCCCACTGGTAGGCCGCCGCGTCCACCTGCTGCGGCGAGCAGCCCTCGTCCAGCAGGAACAGCGACTGCTGGCCGTATTTCTCCACCATGCGGTTGCCGATGAAGCCGTCGCAGACGCCCGAGACCACCGGCACTTTCTTGATCGTTTTTCCCAACTTCAGGGTGGTGGCGAGCACGTCCTTCGCGGTTTTCGCGCCGCGCACCACTTCCAGCAGCCGCATCACGTTGGCGGGCGAGAAAAAGTGCGTGCCGATCACGTCCTGCGGCCGCTTGGTGACCTCCGCAATGGCATTCACGTCCAGCGTCGAGGTGTTGGTGGCGAGAATCGCCCCGGGCTTCATCACCGCATCCAGCTTGCGAAACATGTCCTGCTTGACGTCCATGCGCTCGAACACCGCCTCGATCACGATGTCGGCGTCTTTCGCGTCATCGAGATGAATTGAACTTTTTATCAAGGAAATTCTTTTATCCATGTCCTCCTGCTTTAATCGCCCCTTCGAAACCGTCGCGGCGTAGTTCTTCCTGATTGTCGCAAGACCGCGATCAAGCGCGTCCTGCTTCATCTCGATGATGGTGACCGGGATGCCTGCATTGACGAGGCTCATGGTAATGCCGCCGCCCATGGTGCCGGCGCCGATCACCGCCGCGCTCCGGATCGGGCGAATGGGCGTGTCTTCTGGAACGTCGGGAATCTTGGTCGTCTGGCGCTCGGCGAAGAACATGTGGCGCATCGCCTTGGATTCGTTGCCCTCGACCAGCGACTGGAAACGCCGGCGCTCTTCCTTGCGCCCCTCGTCGAAGGGCTTGTTCACCGCCGCGTCGACGCAGGCCACGATCTCCAGCGGCGCCGGGAAGCCTCGGGACGCCTTGCCGACTTCGGCGCGCGCTTTTTCGAAAAATGCTTTCGGCTCGCCTTCCAGCTTTACCGTCATGTCCCGGATACGCCGTGGGCCCTTTGCGCTTGAAACAAGTTTTTGAGCAAAAGAAAGAGCACCTTCCAACAGATCGCCCTGCACGATTTCGTCCACCAGTCCCAGGGCAAGCGCCTTTTCCGCGGGGACGGGATTGCCCGTGGTCATCATCTGCACCGCCTGCGCGGCACCGACTACGCGCGGCAGGCGCTGGGTGCCTCCCGAACCGGGCAGCAGGCCGAGCTTCACCTCCGGCAGTCCGAGTTGGCTCTTCGGCAGCGCCACCCGGTAGTGGCAGCCGAGCGCGAGTTCCAGCCCGCCGCCGAGTGCAAAGCCGCCGATGGCGGCGATCATCGGCTTGGAACATGCATCCTGCGCGTCGTTGATCTCCGGGAGCGACGGCGGCACGTTCATTTTCGGCGTGTTGAACTCGCGGATGTCGGCGCCGCCGGAAAAGGCCTTGGCCGAGCCGATAATCACCAGCGCCCTGACCGCCGGGTCGGCCTGCGCCTTCTTGATTCCGTCCATGATGCCGGGACGCAGCACGCTGCCCAAGCCGTTCACGGGCGGATTGTTGATGGTGATGACGGCGATGCCGTCGCGGACGGAATACGAGGCCGCTTCGCTCATTGCGGGGGATTCTCCTCTTGGGGGTGAGCAATTCTAGCAAGCCCTGCGCGGCGCGGGGAGGCGTTCGTCCAGGATTTGCTGCCGAGTGCCAAACCTGAGAGCCAGTTCATTGGTTGGCGCTGCCTTAGAACAGATGCCGATGAATCTCACATTGCAACTTCCTTTAATTTCCCCAACTGGATACTATGAATTTGCAGCCATACTTCAGCTCCGTTCCAGAGGGCGGAGCACGCCTCTTGTTGATGTGGCACCCAGAAAGGATGGCAACCATGGGAATGTTGGACTGGCTGCTAGGCGCCTACCTCGCCAAGAAGGCGCACAACGCTGTAAGTCGTCCTACCGTGACTAGTCGAGAAGGCAAGTGCGACGTCATTGGCATGGAGCCCGCTGGCATGTCGGCTTGGACGATCTATTATCGCAAGCGTGGCACTAACACCGGATTCCGGAGTTCCTTCGTCGCAAAAAGATCCGCTTCTACGTGGCATTCAAATGACGACACATTTGATATTTTTTGGCCAGGGCAATAAGTGAGGCAGAACAAAATTGCGGCGCCAGGTCACGGAAACAAGCACATGGATGCGAAGATCGATCTTGAACGGGTAGCCGATGCGCTATTCAAAGACCCGAAGCAGCGCGGGCGAATTGCGCGCGACTACGGTATCTCAGACCAATTCGGCACCGCGGGCGAATTTGTTGACCGGCTTGTGAAGGCGCTGGACCAAGCGCCGGTCGCGGATCCGCTAACGCGAGAAAACTTGTCTCCACGGCGAGTGTACCGTGCGGCAGTCATGGCACTCGGCAGTAACTCCCGCAAGTGGGCGGCATTCTTGAGACAGGAAGAGGCACTGAGCCGGAAACTCCACGGCTACGACCCAGAGAAACTGTCGGTGAGCGACATTCACGTGGAAGAGCTTCTTCCTTACTTCCCCGGTCTGACCTGTACTAAGGACGCCAAAGCGGTTGTGAATTGGCTGGCGCGTTTGAAGTCGCGCGACTTCAGCGAGGAATTGGTCGCATGTACTCAGGCAGTCGAGAACGCATGGGCGCACAGTTTCAGTAACAGCGGTGACGGTTTAAAACTAGCGCATCGAATGCCGGTTCTTTCGGTCTTCATGTCGCAGCCGCAGATTCTCTCTGAGGCGTATGCCTTTCTATCCGAGTCGGGCGTTGAGCGTAGCGCAAGCGCCTTGAAGCTTCCCGGTATGGGCCCAACGCTTGCGAGTGAGTTTTTTAGGAATCTGGGCTGGAGCGGATTTAAACCAGATCGTCATGTGAGAAGGCTTCTTGAGAGATGGCTTTCGAGCGCTCAGAGAGCAAGATTCGACGAGGAAGTTCGCGATATGGCACTCATGCTCGGCTGGGGCGGCAACAACGAGGTTGAGGATTTTCTAAGGTACTCGATTGCCGGATTGTCCGTAACGCCGGATGAAGTTCCCTACTCGCGCGTCGATAACCTGGTCTGGTTGCTGGGGGCGTACGTCGAAAAGAAAAATCGCGAGTCTGAGGAACGGTATCTGTTGTAGCGGCAGTCTGCCACGTTGAACGTACACGCGATTTCGAACCCCGACGTATATCGCTGGTAACCAAGAGCCGCAGGCCCTGCTAACCGAAACGGCGAAGGCTGCTGGACGGCAAGCGCGCCAATTCATTAACTACGCTTGGAGCATTCAACATGGACGAACACCGCGTTGATATTGAAATCCAACGACCCGATGGCACTTGGATGAAAATTGCCAA
>JBBPIU010000037.1:15456-26742 GCA_038040245.1 Pseudomonadota bacterium
ACAATGCTCAATTGATTGCTGTTCGCCTCAATGGGGCGCAGCAAGGATATCCTGGCAAACGTGTCCGGGCAGTGAATTCAAAAACGGGCGCGATTATAGATATTCGCTAGTCAGCGCGATTTCCTCGCGCTTACGCAGACAAAGTCCTTCGCCAGGACGGCGACGGGACGGCAGCCTCCTGATTACTTAATCAATTTAAGTACTTTGACGGTCATGCTTCATTCTCAAACAGAAATTGCAATTGACGCGCCCTGAGTCGTTTGAGGCGCAGGTTTGGGGAGAATCCCTAAAGCCGGGAAATGGCCGGGAGACGAATGTAGTTGTGAAGAAGTCCGGCGCGTTGCCTGCTAAGGTGAACACCGTGGCGATCGTGCTTTTCGCCTGAGCGATGATTCCTGAGGCGATTCAAGTATCGAGGAGAGGAGATACTCAAGATGAGATTAATGCGGTTCTATGCCACAAAAGAGAACAGGACGGCAGTGACTGACGGTGGCTTCTGTCCATATGCGTTCAAATTGAATTTTCTAAATACTAAGCCGGAATACTTTTCGGAGATCTCGGAAGAACGAGGTGTGTACTTTGTCTCAGGCGAGCGCGAGGGAAACCCTCTGAAGGTGTACGTAGGCAAGGCGAATAATTTTAGGAAGCGACTTCGCGACTATCACCGCGGATTCCAAGTGCATTCCCCCAATGATCGAAAATTGGCGTTTGTTCAGGAATGGCTAGGCCGCGCGGATCCGCAATGGCAACTCCGACTGCACACGCTCGAGGTCGAGCAGGGAAAAGACCTCGACAAAGTTGAAAGAAAATGGATCCGTCTACTAGATCGATTGGTAAATGGGACCGTTCGGCTAGGGGATCAGGAAAAGGAAAAGATCCATGCGGCGTATAGGAATTATTTTCATGAATTCTTCGCAAACAAGTTGCGAACATGAGCAAGTGAAATTTTTGTCTGACCGATGCGATAGCAATACTCGAATCACGAAGATAGTAGCGCGCTATCCGATGGGCACGTGCGGTTCAACGACATCGTCCGGCAATCGCGAAGGCCCCTTTGATTGGAAATCGGCGATTGAGTCTACCGACTGGAGGGAGCTTCTTGAGGAGTGCTCGCGCTGCGCACCTCGCAACGGTGATTCGGTCGGCACCTGGGGGATCCCCGTCAGACGTGGTGCATGGCGTACGATCCCGCTGAATCTATCCCTTTCAGCGGGCGATTTGCGACACTTGTCCTCCGAATATCGGGACTTTCGGCCGCACGAATTCTGGTTATATAGGCTGAAGGTCACGTGGCCTTTCCTGTACATGGTCCATGACTATGATGGCCGGTTCCAGTGGATTGTTCGTTTTATCGAAAAGGAAGCAGATATTCATGCAGCCGAGTTCCTCGAAACCGTGGAACCTGGCGTGGCGCCCGACCCATCAGAAAGTACGGTGTGGGTTGCCCAGATCCTTGGCGATCTGATCCCTAAGAGCTGGTTTTCCTTTGTAGACGAAGATCGTCCTGATTTAGGGTGGCGGTGGCAAGCCCCTGGCAAGTAGAGCGGCGATCAGCAACGCTGTAGACGTCGGCAACGTGCGAACTAAGCCAGTCGAGGAGGCCAGAGTCTGGGAGACAAGACGATCCGGGACCGACTTGCCTCGCGTCAAGTCGGGATTTCGCGACGCGTTCTCTCGCGACCGAGCCCGCATCATTCATTCCGCCGCATTTAGGCGCCTTCAGGCGAAGACCCAGGTACTGGGGATTGGTGAAGGGGATTTCCATCGCACGCGCCTGACACACTCGATGGAGGTTGCACAGATCTCGCAAGGCATCGTTCGATCACTCAGGGTTACGGAAGGACCGTGGGTCGAATGGCTGCCGGCACAGGATCTGATCGAGGCGATCGCATTGGCGCATGACCTTGGCCATCCGCCGTTCGGCCATGCGGGCGAGGCCGCGCTGAACTACGCAATGCGAGGTCACGGTGGATTCGAAGCAAACGGGCAAACGCTGCGGCTCATCTCCAGGCTGGAAGCCCATACCGACGGCCATGGTCTCGATCTCACAAGGAGATGCGTTCTCGGCTTAATCAAGTATCCGGTCTGCTTTGACTCGATTGTTCGCCGGTCATTGCCGGAGCCTGCCCTCCAGCAGATAAAGCTGAGAAGCGACGACTGGACACCGCCAAAGTGCTACCTGTCGTCCGAAGAAGAACTCTTTCGATGGGTTGTCGAGCCGTTCACGGCGCGCGACCGGCGACAGTTTGCCGCGCTTCGCGCAGAGCCTACTGATGCTGCGCACGGTCGGTCACGTTATGACGCGCTCGATGCCGGCATCATGACCATCGCTGACGATATCGCCTATGGCGTACACGATTTCGAGGACGCCGTCGCATTGAGACTCGTGCAGAGAAGCGACTGGGATGCCTTGACGCAGAACTTGGACTACGCATGGGCGGCCGGTGTCGGAGTCTCCTCTCCCGGTGACATTGGGGATGACCTTTTCAGCGGTTCGGGGCACTCGCGCAAGCGCGCGATAGGAGCCTTGGTCAATGCTTTTGTCGTATCCGTAGAGATCGAGGAGCTGGCGGAGTTTGACCACCCGCTCCTACGCTTCCATTCACGATTGCCCGCGGCGGCCTTCGATTTTCTCGACAAGTTCCACAAACTAGTCGCGCTGAAAGTCATCAATACCTCACCGGTGCAGACGCTTGCGTATCGTGGACAGCAGATCGTCTTGCATCTGTTTGAGGCGCTTGCCTCGGATCCCGCGCGATTGCTGACAGAGAATTTCGCCCGGGCGCACGCATTGACCACCAGGGAAGGTGAGGCAAATCGTGTGATATGCGACTACATAGCTGGAATGACCGACGGGTACGCCACGCGACTTTACGAACGCCTGTTTGTCCCGCGCCACGGTCAGTTCTCCGACCACCTGTAGACGCGGGATCGGGTCAATCGATGACAACCGAACACCGGGAAAACCTCCGCTGCGGTCTATGTCGGCAAGAGAACGAGTACAGGGTGATCGGCAGCACGAATTCGTTCGGGCAACCGGACCTTGATACGCGTCCGCCCCAGATGGAGCGCTCCACCCTTTTCGCGTGGGTGCAACGCTGCCCGGACTGCGGCTATTGCGCGCCTGACATTAGCGAACCGTGCGCGATGGCGAAAACCGTTGTGGCGGGAGCAGCATATAGGCAGCAATTGAACGATTCCGCGTTTCCGGCCCTGGCCAATACGTTCTTATGCAAGGCGCTGCTCGGCCGGGAGACCGGAAACCTTGCAACCGCTACTTGGGGACATATTCACGCCGCATGGGTCTGCGATGACGCCAATCTCGTCGCGCAGGCAAGCAAATGCCGCAGGGGAGCCGCAGAGTTGCTCGTTTTGGCGGAAGCTGAAGGCCAGCAAGTATGCGATCAGGACGGACTCAGTACAGCGCTTCTCGTCGACTTGTTGCGCAGGGCCGGTGAAATTGAGAGCGCTCGACAGGTATTGGCGCGGCCTGTGACGATGGACGCGGACGACGTGATCACCCTGATACTGAAATTCCAGGCAGTGCTGCTCGATAAGAATGATCTAGGTTGCCACACTGTCGCAGAGGCTGTCGGCCAAGTGTAACGATATTAGATATTTTCTCCAGTCTCCCTTGTTACGCCCCCCTTTTGAAAAGAGTCGCTCCTCAATCGCGTCTGGGCTGCAGCACATTTCGCGCCCCAACTGTTCTACTCCTTTGCAAAAATGCTCGTAGTTGGTTTCAGTGTTCCTGTCTGATACTGAGACCTCCAATTTGTCCTTCGAGCGGGAGACGTCGACTTCGACGAGCGTGTTTGGAGACACCAAGAGATTCATGGAGCGCGCAGACCATTGGTCCATGATAAATCCGAGATTTGGCCTGTCGACCATCAGAAAATAAATCAGTTTCGTGAAGTAGGCAGGCCCCATGCACGGCAATTTCTTAGGGCGCAATTGCCTGAACATTTTGTAAGCTTCGTGCCTGCCAATTTTGCCGGCTCGCGTCTGTTCGGCGATCTCGCCCCACAAGTCATAGGCGCCAAATGCCCTTGGGCCGTGGTCCCAGCGCATGGCGCCCCACGCAGTGATGATTAGACAACATGAAGCCGTCGACATCTGCTTGTTTCTAACGGCGTTGAACACTTCCTCGCGATTAACCCTTGCGTTGGGAAGGGCGTCGATGTTGATTTCCGGAAGCTTTTGGGCTGCAGATGCGTTGGACAACAGCCATTTGGCCCAAGCCTGCACAGCATGACCGACAGCTGGCTGCGGAGGACATGAAATGGTACGGAACTTTTCCCGATGTTCCTTGTGGAATGTGAGCTCAGACATGATCACAAGGGATCCTTAAGGTGGCGGCTGCCGCAGGCGGCGCGTTCGGCTGGAGAGGCAATATAACCGAGCCCGGGGTACGCTTTCGCTCTAGTCGAGACCGAAGGTAATTTCCATTACAAGATCCCTTATCGGCTGTGGGCTCAACGCGTAGGCGATCAAGACAAGCGCCGACCCGAGCCCGATGAAGAAAAGAGCTATCACCAGCAGCACGCGCATCACCGGAATCATTATCCGAATGAAGACGTAGAGTCCCGCGGCAACCACCAGCAGTACGGCAAACCAGAGCATCGTTACATCGCGTGCTCGACCCGGTTCGATGCCGGTACGACAAAGCCGATCGACCTGCTCGCGGCGGATTTGCGAAAACCGTGTTCCTGTTGCAACGCCCCGAGGAAAGCGTGCGCGTCCGTGATCGGTTGAAAGCGGTGGCGCCGGGAAACCGTAGCGAAGTCGCCCGGGGTCAATTCACCCAGCGAAGAGAGTTCCCTTTCGAGCGCGGCCTCAGGCGGCGCGAAACCGAGAGCCTGGAGGCGGGCGCTGAACAGGCGCCAGGCCTGATCGGATCGCAACGGACGGAAGCGGACCTTCAGGTCGAATCTGCGCAGGGCCGCCGGATCGATCTCGTTCCACAGGTTCGTGGTCGCGACGAAAATGCCCCTGCAGCTCTCCATCTGCTGGAGCAATTCGTTGACCGCGGTGATCTCCCATCCGTGGCGCATCTGCCTGCGATCGCGCAGCAGGCTGTCAATTTCGTCCAGAAGCAGCACGGCACCGTCGCGTTCGGCACAGGAGAACGCGTTGGCAAGGTTCCGCTCGGTCTTGCCGACGTAATGGGAGACGAGGTCCGAAGCGCGCCGGCTGTGCAGGGGAGCCCCGATACAGTGCGCAACCCGGGCCGCGAAGGCGGTTTTACCGGTCCCGGGCGGACCATAAAGGCACACGCGAGCCGAGGCCGCGCGGCGAATGCCCTCGAGAAGCGCCGCGAGGTCGGTATCCGCAGACACATGTGCCAGGTCGTAATCGCGCTCTGACTCGTCAGGACACTGCGAGAACTCGCCAGGGAAACCTTGTGCGGTCAGCGTGCAGCCAACGAGGTGGCAGAACGTTTCGCCGAGATCCTCGACCTGAATGTCGTCGCGCATGGCGCGTACCACCGAGGCCGCACGCACGAGAACGCCGGGTGTCAGGACCTCGGATGCGGCCATTGCCGAGAGTTGTTCCTGCGTAAGAAGGTCGCCGCAAACCTTCTCAACGAGTTTTGCGCGCACCGACCGCGGCGGCACGCCAACTTCGAGCACCATGTCGAAGCGACGAATGAACGCGGGGTCGATGTTTTGCACCGAATTCGAGATCCAGATCGTCGGTACGCAGTTTTCTTCGAGCGCCCGGTTGAACCATGCCTTGCTGAGCGAGCCGCTGTCGCCATCCGCGCCAGACACTCCTGCGTCGTTGAACACGTCATCCGATTCATCGAAAATCAGCAATGACCCGCTGTTGCCCCGGAGACAGCTCTGCGCCGCGCGCAGGGACCGCACACGCCGTGCTCCGGCGATGCAGTCCCCGGCGGAATCTGCGCACGAAATCTCGTACGCTGCCATGCCGGCCGTGCTGGCAATGGCACGTGCGAGCTGCGTCTTGCCTGTTCCCGGCGGGCCATAGAGAAGGACGTTGACTCCCACGCGAGCCGTCGCTCGCGACCGGCACAGATACGCAGACAGCGCTCGAAGAGCCGCTGACAGATGCTCGAAATCCTGAATCCCCAGTTCTGGCGGGGGTCCGGACCTGAAGGTGTCGCTGAACAACTGGACCGGGTCACACGCACTGGTTGCAAAACGTTCGGCGAAGTCGGGCGAAAGCAGATCGAGCTTGACCCTGAGCAGCATGGAACTCCGGCGGTCTACGCAGACAAGTCCGGCTCTATTGAGGATTCCTTCCGGCGCGAGCGCCTCGGAGATGGTAGGTGGCGGAAGGTCCAGTACCCGGCCGAGAACACGCGGAAGATCGCCGCTGGAAAGAGCCCCCAAAGTGTCCGCCGCATCATCCAGCACCCGCTGGGTGTGAACCATGACCGCGAACTCGAGCACCCGGCGCTCGGGTTCGGACAGGCCAACCAATTCGCCGAGCCTTCTGCTGTTCTCCGCCAGTGCGGGAGGCAGCGGCGCGCGAACGGACGATGGGTCCATTGCGCGGTAGGCCTGCGTCAGCCGCTGCCGCAGTCCTGGCGCACTATGGTCGTCGTCTTCGACCACGTCGTCTGGCAGCGCCAGCGCGATGCACTCATCCAGGCGTTCCAACCTGGCAAGAGAGATTCTCATGCCTCCCAGTGGCACCAGAATACGCAGAATCCAGATCCGAAGCAGGTTCCGAAGCTCGGGATGCTGCGGCAATCCGCCCAAGCGCGCGTTCGACGAACCCAGGAGAACAGAAAGATCGCCGGGCGACAGTGGATCGGGATGGGTCACTATTCCTCGCGGTCAAATTCCCGCCAGACCAGGATCCGCGGGACGTTTATTTAGGTGCAGTGATGAAACGAGCGCTTCTGACGATCAGCCTATGAGGATCGCGAAATTAAATCCAGAGGCGATTGCGCCGAACCGTGAGCGTGTTGATCTAATTTCGGCATCTCTTTATGCTGAGTAACAAGAGATTGCCGCAGGTCAAGGGCCTCATTTGCGGGCTCCCCAGGTTCTAAATTTCCCGAAAAGCACCCGCACGGATTCCCGAACGGCCAAGGGATTCAAGGAGGCAGCAGATGACGACGATACCGGAAGACATGAAGCTAACGACGATGATTCAGAATTGGCTCGACGAGGCCGGATGGAAGGACGATATCGAAATCGATCCTGAAGCACGGACCGCGAGGGTGATTACCCACTACGAAATAGATGGCCATACCTATCACCTATTCATCGAAGCAGATGAAGGGCGACAGCAGCTGACGGTTTATATGTACGGCTGCATTGGAATACCAGCAGCACGTTACGCTGAGGCGTGCAAGCTGGTGAATCGCATTAATTGCAAGATTGGGACGGGACGAATCGCAGCAATCAGCGACGGGAATTTCCAGTATAAGGCGCTCGTCGATATTGATGGCAAGTCCACTGCCACGACAGCGATCGATAACATGTTTGACGGCGGCAGGAGGGCATTCAAGGATTGGTCGAACGGAATGGGGCAACTCATTTTTTGCGGAAAGAGCGCGGACCAAATCCTCGAAGAACTCGATAAGGCGCATCAGCAGCCCGGTACCGGCGCGGACGTTCTGATTTGCCCGGGTTCTTTGGTTCCTTCGTAACCCGGTAGATCGACTCCAGCGGTAGGATGCACCTGTGACGCGGCGCGGGCTCTCCAAGACGAAGATCGTTTCCTCCCTCCAGTGCCAGAAACGGCTCTGGCTGGAGGTGCACCGGCCGGAGCTGATTCCAGAGGACCCGGCGCGGGAGCGCGTATTTGCCTTCGGTCACCAGGTCGGCGAGATGGCGCGGCGGCTCGCGCCCGGTGGCGTCCTGATCGAGCATCAGGATCGCTTGGCCGACGCGCTCAAGGAGACGCGCAGGAGGCTGGCAGAGGGCGGCAACCAGGTGCTCTTTGAAGCGGCCATCGATCACGACGGCGTTCTCGTGCGTGCCGACATACTCGAACTGAGGCGCGGCAAGGCGAGCATCCGCGAAGTAAAGGCGTCGGGTTCGCTGAAGGACTATCACCTGAGCGATGCGGCAATCCAGACCTGGGTGCTGGGGTCGGCGGGGCTGAAGGTGGATGAAGTGTCGATTCAGCACATCGACACCGGATTCGTGTACCCCGGCGACGGCGAGTACCGCGGGCTGTTTGCCGAAGTTCCGGTGATGGACCGCGTGAAACCGCTGCTGAAGCAGGTGCCCGATTGGGTCGCCGAGGCACGCCGCACGCTTGGGGGGAGCGAACCAAGCATCGGAATGGGGAAGCAGTGCTCCGATCCGTATCCGTGCCCATTTGTCGACTACTGCGAGAGCTTGGCGCCGAAGGGCGATCTTCCTTTGACGTTGCTGCCCAACGCGGGAAAGACGATTCCCGGACTCGAAGCCGAAGGGTTCAGGACGCTTCGCGACATTCCCGTGGGTCGCTTGAAGAGCGAGATGCAGGAACGCGTAAGGCGTGCGCATGTGACGGGCGAGCAATTTTTCGATCCCGCGGTCGGGAAGCTGATGCGCGAGTTCGGTTATCCGCGGACGTTCTTCGATTTCGAGACCGTGGGCTTCGCCGTGCCGATCTGGAAGGGAACGCGGCCCTATCAGCAGATCCCGTTTCAGTGGTCGATGCATGTGGAGGGGCCGCGCGCGGAGACCACGCACCACGAGTTTCTAGATCTGTCGGGGGAGCTGCCGGCCGAACGGCTGGTCGAGGCGCTCCTCGCGGCGATTCCGGACGATGGTCCGATCTTCGCGTACAACGCGTCCTTCGAGGGGCGATGCCTGGAACTTCTTGGAGAATTGCTGCCCGCGCGCCAAAAGGCGCTCGATCGAGTACGCGATCGGCTGGTTGATCTTTACCCGATCACTCGCAAGAACTACTACCACCCCGATATGCGCGGCTCTTGGTCGCTCAAGGCCGTGATGCCGACGATCCCAGGCGGTCCGGACTATGCTCAATTGGAAGATGTTCAGGAGGGCGGTGCAGCACAGGACGCCTACTTCGAGGCGGTTTCCCGGGAAACCTCGCCCGAGCGGCGGCGGACGCTTGAATCCGCGCTGCTTCGCTATTGCAAGCAGGATACCGAAGCACTGATTGTGCTGTCGCGGTTTCTTCAGAGCGAACCTGGCTAACCGCGCCTTGGCACTCACGCTCGATGTCACTTTCGCCGTTCTGGGCGCCGCGCTGCTGCACGCGGCCTGGAACGCGATCATCAAATCCGGCCGCGACCCGCTGCTCGACACGGCGCTGGTCGCGCTCGGCGGCAGCCTGGTCACGCTGCCGCTTCTGGCGGTCATCGCGCCCCCCGATCCTGCTTCCTGGCCTTACCTCGCGGCTTCGGCGCTGATCCATATCGGCTACTACGCGGCGCTCGCCGGTGCCTACCGTGCCGGGGACCTGTCGCACAGCTACCCGATCATGCGCGGTACCGCGCCCTTGCTCACCGCCACCGTGAGCTGGCTGTGGTTTGGCGAAGCGCTCTCGCCCGCGGCCTGGGCGGGGATACTGCTCATTTGCGGGGGGGTACTCTCACTTGGTCTCGTGGGTGGCGAATCGGGCCGCCGCGCCACCCGCAGTGCAACCCTCTGGGCGCTGGCGAACGCGGTAATCATCGCGCTCTACACGATTGCCGATGCCACAGGCGTGCGCGCATCGGGCGGCGCCGGGCGCTATATCGTGTGGCAATTCTTTTTCGTCGGCCTGCCTTTCGGTTTGCTCGTGCTTGCGCTCAAGCCGCGCGCATTTCTGAATCATTGCGCGCAGCACTGGGGGCGGGGTTTGCTCGGCGCCGGGCTTGCGGGCATTTCCTACGGTATCGCACTGTGGGCGATGACGCGCGCGCCGGTCGCCACCATCGCGGCGCTGCGCGAAACTTCGGTGATCTTCGCGGCCCTGATCGGCGCCTGGATCCTGAAGGAAGGGCACGTCGGCCCGCGCCTGGGCGGCGCGGCCGTGGTGCTGGCCGGCGTGATCGCGCTTAAACTCTGAGCCGCGATGAACTGGGAAAAGGAAATCGAGGAGTTGCGCCGCCGCGAGGCGCTGGCGCAGAAAATGGGCGGACCGGACAAGGTCAAGCGCCAGCACGACGGCGGCAAGCTCACGGTGCGCGAGCGTGTCGACCGGCTGCTCGACCCGGGCTCATTCCACGAAATTGGCGGCCTCGCCGGCGTGGCGATGTACGGCGACGACGGCGAGCTTGCGGAGTTCACGCCCGCCAACCTGGTCATCGGGCGGGGCCGCATCGCTGGGCGGCCAGTCGCGGTTACGGGCGACGATTTCACCGTACGTGGCGGCGCGAACGACGGCGGCATCAAGGACAAACTGCTCGCGGTCGAGCGCATGGCCTGTGACCTGCGGCTGCCGCTGGTGCGCCTGGTGGATGGCACCGGGGGCGGCGGTTCGGTGAAGAACCTGGAGATCCACGGCCATTCGCCGATGCCGAAGGCATTCCTCTGGGACTGGTGGACTACCAACCTTTCCGAAGTGCCGGTGGTTTCGCTCGCGCTGGGATCGGTGGCGGGCCTGGGCGCGGCGCGCGTGGTCGCGAGCCACTACTCGCTGATGGTGAAGGGCAGCTCGCAGATGTTCGTCGCCGGGCCGCCGGTGGTGCAATGGACGCACGGCAAGTTCGAGAAGAACGAACTCGGCGGCAGCCATATCCACACGCGCAACGGCGCGGTGGACGATGAGGCGGCGAGCGAGGACGACGCTTTCGAGCGCGCGCGAAGGTTTCTTTCCTATCTGCCGAACTCGGTTCATGAACTTGCGGCTCGCGCGTCGTGCGACGACGACCCGGCGCGCAGCGAGCCCTGGTTGATCGAGGCGGTGCCGCGCGACGCGCGTAAGGTCTACAACATGCGCAAGATCATCGCCGCGGTCGTGGATGAGGACTCTTTTTTCGAGATGGGAAAGCTCTGGGGGCGTCCTGTGATCACGGGTTTCGCGAGGCTGTCAGGCTGGCCGGTCGCGATCATGGCGGGCGATCCGATGCACTACGGCGGCGCCTGGACCGCGCGCGCTTCCGAAAAGGTGATGCGCTTCGTCGATCTTGCGCAGAACTTCCACCTGCCGGTGGTGCATCTCGTCGATTGCCCGGGGTTCCTCATCGGCCCGCAGGCGGAGCAGGAGGGCACGATCCGCTACGGCATGCGCGCCGCGGCGGCGATCCTGCAATCCACGGTGCCCTGGTGCTCGGTGATCGTGCGCAAGGTCTTCGGCGTCGCGGGCGCCCTGCACCAGAATTCCTCGCGCTACGGCATGCGCATGGCCTGGCCTTCGGCC
>JBBPIU010000038.1:0-11159 GCA_038040245.1 Pseudomonadota bacterium
GGATTTCCCCATGCCTGAACTGGCTCCCGCGCATATCCGGCTGATCAGGGCCATCGACAAGTTCACCGACACCACCGGCACCTGGGTGGCGTGGCTCAACGTCCCGCTCGTGCTCATCGTGAGCTGGGAGGTGATCTCGCGCTATGCCTTCAATGCGCCCACCATCTGGGCCTTCGACCTCATCTACATGCTCTACGGCACGATCTTCATGCTCGGCTCGGCTTACGCGCTGCACAAGGGCGCCCACATCCGCACCGACTTCTTCTTCGAGAAATGGTCCATCCGGACGAAGGGCGTGATCGATTCGATCGCCTACATCGTGTTTTTCTTTCCTTCGATCTTCGTGTTCCTCCTGGTCAGCGGCGCCGAGGGCTGGTACGCGTTCGAGATCGGCGAGACTTCCGAGCAGACGCCGTGGCGGCCGATCCTGTGGCCGTTCAAGTGGGTAGTGCCGCTCACCTGCCTGCTGCTGCTGATCCAGGGCGTGTCGGAGACCATCAAGTGCGTCTGGGCGGCGCGCACCGGCATCGAGCTCGAGCACAAAGAGAAGGTGGAGATCTAGGCCATGACCGGACTCCCCCTGCTCGGCCTGATCATGCTGGTGGTGATGATCGGCGTGATCTTCATCGGTTTCCCGATCAGTTTCACGCTGCTGTTCCTCGCGCTCACCTTCGGCTATTTCGGCCTGGGAGAGATGGTCTTCTCCCTCGCCTACTTCCAGACCATCGGCATGATGAAGGAGGAGCTGCTGGCGGCGGTGCCGCTGTTCATCTTCATGGGCTTCCTCACCGAGCAGGCGGGGCTGATGGAGCGCCTGTTCATCGCGCTGCGGCTGCTGCTCGCGCCGATCCGCGGGTCGCTGTTCGCGGTGGTGATCCTCACCGCGACCATCTTCGCGATGGCCACCGGCATCGTCGGCGCCGCGGTGACCGTGCTCGGCATCATGGCGAGCCCGATCATGATCAAGACCGGCTACGACGGGCGGCTCTCCGCGGGCGCCATCACCGCGGGCGGCACGCTCGGCATCCTGATTCCGCCCTCCGTCATGCTGATCGTGATGGGCCCGGTGCTCGGCGTGTCGGTCGCGGATCTCTACGCTTCCGCGTTCGGCCCCGGATTCCTGCTGGCCGGCATGTACCTCGCTTATCTGCTAGGGCGCGCGTTCTTCAACCCGAGCCTCGGCCCGCCGGTGCCCAAGGAGGAGCGCATCCACAGCGTTGCCGTCATTATCAAAGAGGTGCTCATCGGGGTGGTGCCGCTGGTTCTTTTGATCGGGGCCGCGCTAGGTTCGATTCTGGCGGGGCTCGCGACGCCGACCGAAGCAGCGGGAATCGGCGCGCTCGGCGCCATGCTGCTCGCCGCTTGCTACCGCAAGCTCACCTATGCGGGCGTCAAGCGGGCGGTGCTCTCGACCACGGCGACCTCCGCTATGGTTCTGCTGCTCGCGGTGACCTCGAGCATCTTCGGCGCGGTATTCGCGCGCCTCGGCAGCGCCAACTGGATCACGGAAACCATGCTCGCGCTGCCGCTGTCGCCGGTGATGATGCTGGTGGTGGTCATCTTCCTCATCTTCCTGCTCGGCTGGCCGTTCGAGTGGCCGGCGATCATCCTGGTGTTCCTGCCGATCTTCTACCCGATAATGGAAGGTATCAAGGGCCCGCTCGGCGTGTCGCTCGGCATCGCGCCGGAGATGGTGATGGTCTGGTTCGGGGCGCTGGTCGCGGTGACCTTGCAGACCGCGTTCCTCTCGCCGCCGGTGGCGATGTCGGCCTACTACCTCAGGCAGGTGGTGAAGGAATGGTCGCTCTCGACGATCTACAAAGGCATGTTCGAATTCATGATCCTGCAATGCATCGGGATCGCGCTGCTCATCGCCTTCCCGCAGATCGCGACCTGGTTCCCCGAGCATTTGCAGGCGGAGAGCCGGGCGATCAAAACCGAGGAAGTGGACGACAGCATGAACCGCCTTGAGGAAGACCCGGCCACGAGGCCGCAGGAGCAAACCGAGGAGGAGGAGGAGAAAGGCGGCGATGCGCTCGAGAAGGACGACCTGAAGGCGAAGAAGTAGCGTTTTGCAGGTGTTCGATTTTGATCTTCCGATCGAACGGCGCGGCACCTGGAGCACACGCTGGGAGCGTTATCCGGCCGACGTGATCCCGCTGTGGGTCGCGGATACCGATTTCCGTGCGCCGCCCCAGGTGCTCGAGGCCTTGCAGCGCCGCATCGCGCACGGCGTTCTCGGTTACAGCATTGCGCCCGCGGCGTTGCGCGACGCGGTGATCGAGCGCATGCAGCGCCTGTACGGGTGGCGGGTCGAGCCGGACTGGGTGGTATTCGTCTCGGGTGTCGTGCCCGGACTGCATCTCGCCGCGCGCCACCTCACGCGCCCGGACCAGCATGCGCTGGTGCCGACGCCGGTCTACCACCACCTCAAGCGCTCGCTCGCGCAGGCGCAGCGCGCGCACACCGAAGTGCCGCTGGTGCTTGCAAAAGGCAGGTGGGTCTGGGACGAGGCGTTGCTCGCCGCCGCCGTGAAACCGCAGTCCCGACTGCTGTTCCTGTGCAATCCGCACAACCCGGGCGGCACGATATTCACGCGCGCGGAACTAGCGCGGCTCGCGGCCTTCGCGCAAGAGCACGATCTGCTGATCTGCTCGGACGAGATCCACGCCGACATCCTGCTGGACAAGGGGAAACCGCACGTGCCGATCGCGAGCGTTTCGCGCGAGGCTTCGCGCCGGACGGTGACGCTCATCTCGCCCAACAAGGCCTTCGGTTTCCCGGGCGCCGGCTGCGCCTTCGCCATCATCGAGGAGCCAGAATTGCGGCGAGCGTTCTGCGCCGATCATCACGCCACCGTCCACGACCCCTCGGTATTCGGCTACGAGGCCGCACTTGCCGCGTATCGCGAATGCGACGACTGGCTGGAAGCGCAGCTGGAATACCTGCGCGGGAACCGCGATCTGGTAGAGCGGGAAGTTGCTGCGATGCCGGGGCTGCAGATGGCGCACGTCGAAGCGACTTACCTTGCGTGGATCGACGCCTCTGGACTGGGGGTCGCCGATCCATACCAGCATTTCCTGGAGCATGGGGTTGCAATGTCCCCGGGCGCGCAGTTCGGCGATGCGCGATTCGTAAGGCTGAACTTCGGGACGCAAAGGGCCAACCTCGAACAGGCACTGAAAAGAATCAACTCCGCATCCATGCAGAGCCCCAGAGGTTGAGCGTGCGCTGCTCGTGCGGCCAGGTGCGGAAGGCCGCCTCTTGAGGCATCCGTTCGAGTTCGGCGGAGAACTCGACCTTGTGCCCCTCGGGGTCCTCGATCATGAAGAACAGGTTGTTGCCCGGTCCGTGGCGCCCCGGCCCCCACCAGAGCGGAATCCGCAGGCTCGCCATGCGGTCCCCCCAATCGCGGATGTCCATCCAGCCGCTGGTCTCGTAGCAGTGGTGGTCCGGGCGCGACTCGGGCGCGCGGAAGGTCGCGAAGCTGTGGTGCTCGGGGTCCGAGCGCAGGAACACGGCGGCGATGTCTTCGCTTTCCAGCACGCGGTCGGATTCCCGCGCGCCCAGGACGTCGCGGTAGAACGCCAGCATCTCGGGCACGCGCTCGCTCGCGCAGACGAAATGCTGCAGCCGCGCCGGCAATTTGCGTTGAATTCCGGAAACCCGGACGGCAAGGCCGAAGACGACGCGCCTGCCATCGGGATCGGTCGTCGCGAAGGCGCCCTCTGCAAACAGTGGCGAAGGCGACGGCTCGCGGGCGACGCCCATGCGATCGAGCGCGGTGGCGTAGTTCGCGAGTTGCGCCGCGTCGCGCATCGCGAGGGCGAAGTACGGTACCGCCCCCTTGGCGCCGTTGCCCACGATCAGGCGCCGGCCGTGTCCCTGCACCAGCCACTGTGCGTTCGGCAGCGCCTCGACGAGGTCGCCCAGCAGCTCGCCGTAGAAGCCGGCGAGCCGTTCGGGCTCCGTGCTGTCGCGCCGCAGGTGATGCAGCCTTGCGGGCCAGAGGCATGTAGACGATTGAAGGGCGGTCATTTGCTCTTTTTAACCGAAGAAAGGCCCATCGCCGCATCCAGGATGCGCGCAAGGTGCGGGTCGTGCACGCCCAGTTCCCGCATATGGTCCAGCGTATTGCGGATGTAGTCCACGCAGCGGCCGCGCTGGCCGATGCCCTGGGCCACGAGGCGGGCGCGGCCGTCCACGTCGAGTTCGCCGACGAACTGGCGGTGCGTCGTGTCGGCGACAAAGGCGAGCGCCTGGACGCGCTGCGTGCCCGCGAGCGACACCGGAACGAATTTCGGCGTGTATACGTTGTTCAGCATCTCGCGCTTCCATAGCGTATCGAGCACCTCTTTGGCCTGGCCGCTCTGCACGCGGAAGGCCATGCCCCAGCAGGATCCGCCGCGGCACAGGCCCATCACCAGGCCTGGCTTCTGCGGCGTGCCGCGGTAGCGGCTGGAAAGGATGCAAAGCGCGCGATGGTAACCATGCACCCGCCCGGTTTTCCTTTCGGCGTGCGCAAAGTCGGGCGACCACATGAGCGAGCCGTAGCCGAATACCCACAGGTCGCCGCGCGGAACGAGGGTGAGGAACTGCGCCAGGTCCATCTCTTCGGGACATTATAGAATTCTTCTGCATTTCGGCATGATCCTTCAGACAAAGAACGCCAGGAGCATCCATTGTCCGCTGAGCAGCGCAGGCCCCCGATCGTCGGCCGCTATACCGAGGAGGAACTCGCGCTCGCGTCGCGCAACAGCGGCATGCCGCTGGAAGCGCTGCGCTACGACCTCACGCCCGTCGGGCTGCACTACCTGCTGATCCACTTCGACATTCCGGCCGCGGATGCCGCCACCTGGCAGTTGCGGATCGAGGGTCTGGTGTCGAGGCCGCAGGTGCTCAGCCTCGCCGAACTCCAGCGCATGCCCGCCAGAACGGTGCGCGTCACCACGGAGTGCGCCGGCAACGGCCGCGCTCAGATGTCGCCGCGCTACCCCTCGATGCCCTGGCTGGAAGAGGGGGTTTCGACGGCAGAGTGGACAGGGGTTTCGTTATCAGTTTTATTTAAAGAAACAAGAATAAAACCCTCCGCGAAGGAAATCGTTTTCCATGGCGCCGACCGCGGCATAGACCGGGGGATCGAGCACACGTTTTCGCGCAGTCTCGCGCCCGCCGAAGCCATGCGCGACAACGTCCTGCTGGCCTATGCGATGAACGGCCAGCCGCTTGCGCCTCAGCACGGGGCGCCGCTGCGCCTGGTCGTGCCCGACTGGTATGGCATGGCGAGCGTCAAGTGGCTGGAGCGCATCGAGGTGATCGACCACGCCTTCGACGGCGTGCAGCAGACGCTCAGCTACCATTTCCGCGCCGTGCCGGGCGAAAAGGGCGTGCCCTGCACGCGCATGCGCGTGAACTCCCTCATGGCGCCGCCGGGCATTCCCGACTACTACGGCCGCAGGCGCACGGTAGACGCCGGATGGGTGGAGATGCTCGGCCGCGCCTGGTCGGGCAACGCGCCCATCCGGCGCGTCGAATTCGCGGTGGATGGCGACTGGCAGGATGCGGTACTCGATGCGCCTCTCGGCGCGCATGCCTGGCGGCGCTGGACTGCGCGCTGGAATGCGTCGCCCGGCGCGCACCAACTGCGCTGCCGTGCCACCGATGAAACGGGCGCCGTACAGCCGCTCGAAGCGGCCTGGGATGTCACCGGTTTCGGCAATAATGCGGCACAACGAGTCGAGGTGAATGTCCGATGAATCGCAAGGTAAGCCCCCCGTGGCCGGACCAGATCTACAAGACGCTCAAGGACGCGGGCGTGCGGCAGGTCGGCTACGTGCCTGACGCCGGGCACAAGCGGCTGATCGAACTTTGCCTCGCGGACAGGGAAGTGAACGCGGTCCTGCTCAGCACCGAGGAGGAGGGCATCGGGCTCGCGGCGGGGGCCTGGCTCGGCGGCGTGCGCGGCGCGCTGCTGATGCAATCCAGCGGCGTCGGCAACTGCATCAACGCGCTGGGCATGACGCGAGAGTGCCGTTTTCCGCTGCTGATGCTGGTCACCATGCGCGGCCAGGTCGGCGAATTCAATCCCTGGCAGGTGCCGATGGGGCAGGCGACGCCCGGCGTGCTGTCGGCCATGGGCGTCGTCGTTCAGGAGGCGAGCACGGCCGAGGACGTGGCGAGCGCCGTGGACGCCGCGGCGCGGCTCGCGTTCGGCAGCTACCAGGCGGTGGCGGTCCTGATATCGCAGGCCGTCATCGGCATCAAGAGCTTTCAGGAACAGACAGAAAAATGAGGGCGCGATGACGACGTTGATGCATCGGCGTGAAGTTGTTAAGGCTCTGTTGAGCGGCAGGAAGGACCTCCTCATCGTGGCGGGCCTCGGCTCGACCGCCTGGGACATCACGGCGGTGGGGGATTCGCCGCTCAACTTTCCCTTGTGGGGCGCCATGGGCAATGCGGCGATGATCGGCTTGGGGTTGGCGCTGGCGCAGCCGGCGCGGCGCGTCCTGGTGATTACCGGCGATGGCGAGATGCTGATGGGCTTGGGCTCGCTGGCGACGATAGCCGTGCAGCAGCCGCCCAACCTCTCGGTGGTGGTGATCGACAACGAACGCTACGGCGAGACCGGGATGCAGGCGACGCATACTGCCAGCGGCGTGGATCTCGCGAAAGTGGCCCTGGCCTGTGGTTTCGGGTCGGCCAGGCAGGTCCGGGCGCCCGGGGAACTGGCCGGGCTGCGGGCGGCGATCCATGGCGCGCCGGGGCCCCATTTTGCCCAGATCAAGGTGCTCGCCGAGAAGCTGCCCCTGGTCCTGCCGCCCCGGGAAGGGGCGGTCCTGAAGGCCCGGTTCCGCCGGGCCCTGCTGGGCGAAGAGGCGGACCTGGCCTAGGTTCGGGGCGCGGTCAACCCGGTCAACCAGAGGGTTGCGGAGCGCGTTATTCGCTCCGGTTTAGTTAACGCGAAGGCTGACGCTGACCGCAAGGCCGGCCGCGACTCGAAAGCGATGACCAAAGCGCAAGCCAAGGCCGAAGCCAAATTGAAGAAAGCCGACGCCAAGAAGTAAGCTGGGAACGCGGTCGAACCGCGATCGAGCGATCATCAAAGACGGGGACATCCCCGCCTTTTTTGGGTTGCAATGCGTCCATCCGCCGGCTTGTTAATCGGCGATTCACGGGGTAGAGTGCGTCGAGCATGTTCATACTGGCACGGTTGACCTCGCGCGGTTCGCGCGCGCTAGGGGTGATGCTGGGCACCTCGCGCAGAGGGGCCGGCCACGCCCAGGGCGGCCGCGAGGGCGACTGCGACCATCACGCGCATGGTTTCGCCTCCTGCGTTTTTCTGCCCTTTCCTTTCCTCGCTTCACCCCGGTTTTCAGCAGTCGCGGCGGCCCCAGGCCGGTGCGGGCGTTTTTTCGTCTAAAAGGAGAGTTCACCATGGATCGCAGATCATTCCTCACGACCACTGCCGCGGCGGCGGCGGTCGCATCGATGCCCTGGCGCGAGGCCTTTGCGCGCACGACCGGCGACTGGCGCAGCTATGAAATCTTGACGCGGGTGACGATCCTCAAGCCGCAGGGCGAATCAAAAGTCTGGATTCCGCTGCCGATGATGGACGAGACCGAGTGGCATCGCCCGGTCGGTTCCTCCTGGTCGGGCAACGCGGCCAAGGCGCAGATCCTGCGCGACGGCAAGTACGGCGCCGCGATGATGGTTGCGGAGTGGGGCGGCGGCGAAGCGGCGCCGGTGATCGAAGTGACGAGCAGCTTCATGACACGCGACCGGGCAGTGGATCCGACAAAGCGCAATCCGAACGCCGAAAAGCTCTCGGCGGCCGAGGTCGCCTTCTACACCGCGGCGACGGAACTGATCCCCACCGACGGCATCGTCAAGGAGACTTCGCGCGACATCGTGAAGGGCGCCAAGACCGACGTCGAAAAGGCGCGCGCAATCTACGAATGGGTGGTCGAGAACACCTTCCGCGATCCCGACACCCGCGGTTGCGGCTGGGGCGACATCAAGTCGATGCTGGAAACCCGGAACCTCGGCGGCAAGTGCGGCGACCTGAATGCGATGTTCGTCGGCCTGGCGCGCGCCGCAGGGGTGCCCGCACGCGACGTTTACGGCCTGCGCGTCGCGCCTTCGATCCACGGCTACCGCAGCCTCGGCGTGGGCTCGCCCAACGTCACCCGCGCGCAGCACTGCCGGGCGGAATTCTTTGCGCAGGGCGTGGGCTGGGTGCCGGTGGATCCGGCCGACGTGAGGAAGGTCGTGCTGGAGGAGCCGCCAACGAACCTGAAGATCGATCACCCGATGGTGGTCGCGGCGAGAAAGCGCCTGTTCGGCGGCTGGGAGATGAACTGGCTCGCCTACAACATGGCGCACGACGTCAAGCTGCCGGGCTCCAGCGGCCCGAAGATCCCGTACCTGATGTACCCCAATGGGGAAACGGGGGGCAACGCACTCGATCCGCTCGAACCGGATGCGTTCAAGTACGAAATCCGTTCGAACGGGGTGAAGGCCTAGGGGTGCGGTTTTTACTCTGGTTCCTGCTGTCATCCGCGTTCGCGGGAGCCGGAGCGCAGGAACTCAAGGCCTGGACGGGTGGGGCGCCGCCGCCGCTCGCGCTGCAGGACTTGGAGGGCAGGGCGCACCGGCTGGAGGACTATCGCGGCAAGGTGGTACTGGTCAATTTCTGGGCCACCTGGTGCGTGCCCTGCCGCGAGGAAATGCCGTCGATGAACAAACTGCGCGCCTCGCTCGCCGGGCAGCCGTTCGCGGTGCTGGCGGTGAACCTTGCCGAGCCCGAATCGCGCATCCGGCGCTTCATGGAGCAGGTGCCGCTGGATTTTCCGGTGCTGCTGGATCGCGATACCGCCGTGGCGAAGGCATGGAAGGCGCGCATTCTCCCGGCGAGTTTTATCGTCGGTCCCGACGGTAGAATCCGCTACAGCCACCTCGGGGAGATAGATTGGTCGAAGGAGGATGTGAGGCAGCTCGTCATGCGCTTGCTGCCGCGCTAACGGCGCTCGCGCTCGCAGGCGCCGCGCGGGCGCAGGACGCCCGCCAGCAGGCGCCCTTCATCACCACGCCGGAGGAGGTGGTCGAGCGCATGCTCGCGCTCGCGAGTACCGGCGCGGACGATTTCGTGATGGACCTCGGCTCGGGCGACGGCCGCATCGTGATCGCTGCAGCGAAGAAGTTCGGCGCGCGCGGCCTCGGCGTGGACATTGATGCGCGGCTGGTGGCGCTCTCGCGCGAGAACGCGCGCCGTGCCGGGGTGGCCGAGCGAGTGACGTTCGAGGAGCGTGACGTCCTCAATACCGACCTCCGGCGCGCGACCGTGGTGACGATCTACCTGCTCCCCTTCCTCATAGACCAGCTGCAACCGAAGTTGCTGCAAGAGCTGCGGCCCGGCGCACGCATCGTCACGCACGCCTTCCCCATGACGGGGTGGAAGCCCGACCGCGCGGAGACGATGCGCATCGCGAAGCGGCACGCAGGCCAGGGCGACGAGAGTCGGATCTTCCTCTGGGTGGTTCCGGCGGAGCTGCGTGGCGCCTGGCAGGGGCGCGACTGGCGGCTGCAGATCACGCAGAACTTCCAGGAGATCGAGATCGCGGGCGAGGCCTGGGGCCGGCCGCTCGCGGTGAAGGAGGCGAAGCTCGAGGGAACCGCGATCAGCTTCTCGGGCGAGGGGTTCGACTTCCGCGGCCGCGTCGGCGCCGGCCGCATAGTGGGCGAGCTGCAGCGCAACGGCGGCGCTTCGCCGTTGGTGCTGACGAGGCAGTAGCTATTCGGCTTCGAAGGGGACCTTGAGCCTGGTGCCGCGCACCACGATGCCGCCGCGCGCGCCGGGCGTGACGCTGCCGTAACGCGGCGCGAACACTTCGGGCAGCGGCCGCGCCCCGGGAGGAGAAATCCAGAGCCTGAGCAGGTGGCGATGGCGCTCGGGCTCCGGCCAGTTCTCGAAGTCGTTCCTCGAATGCAGGATCTGGTGGTTGTGCAGGAACTGCATGTCGCCCGGCACAAACGCCATCGACAGGTGGATCCGCGGGTCGTTCACCAGCTCGTCCAGCAGGTCCATGGCCTCGACCTGCGAGCGCGTCAGGCGCTTCGCTTGCGCAAAGTGCTGTTGCGCCGACTCGATGTACTGGCGCACGTAGATGCACGTGAGGCGCCCCTCGTGGTGGTGGTACACCGGCATCTCGAACCAGGGCCGCATGCCCTCGGGCACTTCGCCGCGGCGGTCGGTCGGATACGCCTCGAACAGCGCGGGGAGCAGATCGGGCCGGCGCGCGAGGACTTCGTTGTAGAGCGTCATGGAGCTGGCGATGAAGCTCTCGCCGCCTGATTTCGCGGTCTTCAGGCACAGCAGGCCCACCACGTCCACCGAATCGGTGTGGTACTCGAGCCTGCGGTTGGTCTGGTAGTAGCGGACCTTCGGATCCTGGATGTCGAGGCCCAGGTCCTTGACGTGCCCGAGCAGGTGGCCCTTGGCATTCTGCGAGCGCGCGCGGCCGAGCCACGAGCCGATGCCCAGGTAGGCGATCGCCTGCTCCTCGCGCGTATAGCGCGCCACCGGAAAGCCGCGCAGCATGACGAAGCCGCGGCCTTCCAGCATTTCCGAGAGGATGCCTGCAAAGGTCGCCCCGAGCGCGGGCAACTTGAACGTCGCCGGCGAAATGTCCACCAGCGGCGTGGCGCTCGCCTTGAAGCTGCGCACCGCGCCGTCCAGTTCCGCGAGCTCGGCGGCGCTGAAATGGCGGATCCAGTCCCGGTGCGCTTGCAGGTCGCGTCCGTACCAGACACCGGGGCCCGAAACCGGGCCGGAGGGCATGCTAGGCTTCCTCATCTGCCAAAGAATACCGGGAGCAGGGAAATGAAACCATTCCTCGCGTTGCTCGTTTCGCTGTGCGTCGCCGCTGCATTTTCCGCCCCCGCGCAGGCGCAGTATCCCTCCAGGCCGATCACGTTCGTGATCCCGTTCGCCGCGGGCGGTGACTCGGACCTGTCGGGCCGCAACCTGGCGCAGCAGGCCCAGAAGTATCTCAACAATCAGCCCATCGTCCCGGTGAACCGGGTCGGGGCTTCCGGCACCATAGGCGCCATGGCAGTGCGTAGCGCGCCGGCCGACGGCTACACGTTGCTGGTGGCGCGCA
>JBBPIU010000038.1:11259-26129 GCA_038040245.1 Pseudomonadota bacterium
GGCACCCGATACGTATTTGCGCTCTCCGGCAACCACGTCATGCCGGTGTTCGATGCCGCGCTCGACGCGAAGCTGCCGCTGCTGCACGTCCGGCACGAGGCCGCCGCCGTCCACATGGCCGACGCCTGGGCCCGCCTCACGGGTGAAGCCGGCATCGCGCTGGTAACCGGAGGCCCGGGCCACGCCAATGCCGTGTCGGCGCTCTACACCGCGCTCGCCGCGGAGTCTGCGGTGGTGCTGCTCTCGGGACATGCGCCGCTGAACGAGCTCGGCAAAGGCGCGTTCCAGGAAATGGCGCAGGCCGAGATGGCGGCGCCGGCCTGCAAGGCCTCCTGGACTGTGCGCTCCGCCGAGACCCTGGGCGAGGATCTCGCGCGCGCGATCCGCATGGCAAAGGCAGGGCGGCCCGGCCCGGTGCATCTGTCCCTGCCCTCCGATTTGCTGGAAGCGACGTTGGATGTGGAGCTGCCTGCGAAAGAAGTTTTTTTGCCTGAGTTGTTTCTTCCGCAGGCCGGAGTGAACGAAGAAATTCTGCAGGCACTTCAAAAGGCGCAGAAGCCTCTCGTCATTGCCGGCCCGGCGCTCGGCAATGCGCGCGGCCGCGCGCTGCTGCGGCAGTTCGAGGAGGCGACGCGCGTGCCGGCGATCGTGATGGAGAGTCCGCGCGGCGTGAACGATCCGTGCCTTGGTTTGCTGGCGGAAGTGCTCGCTGCGGCGGATGTCGTGGTGCTGGCCGGTAAACGGCGCGATTTCACGCTCAGATTCGGCGCTGCATTCGCCGCGCACTGCCGCGTGATCGACGTCGAGGCCGGAATCGCGCAATGGATTGCGCCCGCCGGAATTGCGCCCCTCGCACGCAAAACATGGGCCAAGAGCGGATGGCTGGACGAAGTGCGCGCGGCGATCGCCTTCCGGCCTGCGCAATGGCAGAGCCTCACCTCGAAACCCGGCGGGCCGCTGCACCCCGTGGAAGTGGGGCGCGCGGTGCAGAAATTGCTCGATGCGCCGGAGGCGGTGCTGGTGGCCGATGGCGGCGAATTCGGCCAATGGTCCCAGGCGACGCTCTCGGCGCCGCATCGCGTGATCAACGGGCCGGCGGGTTCGATCGGCGCCGCGCTGCCTTTCGCCGCGGCGGCGAAGCTCGCGCTGCCCGGATCGAACGTGGTGGCGATGCTGGGCGACGGCACCTTCGGCTTTCATGCGTCGGAGATCGACACGGCGGTGCGCTGCAGGCTCGCGTTCGTCGCGGTGGTGGGCAACGACGCCTGCTGGAACGCCGAGTACCAGATTCAACTGCGCAGCTACGGCGCCGCCCGCGCGCATGGCCTGGACCTTCTGCCCACGCGCTACGACCGGGTGGCGGAAGGCTTCGGCGCGCATGGCGAGCACGTCGAGCGCCCGGCGGAGCTGGCGCCGGCACTGGAGCGCGCCGCGAGGGCCGGCCGCGCTGCGTGCGTGAATGTGATGATCGAGCGTCTGCCGGCGCCGGTATTTCGCAGGCGGGACGCGTAAAATCGCATTGTGATCTGTCCGAAGGAAGCGTAATGAGCGATCTCGACTTCTCCAGTACCGCCCCCATCAAGCCGCCGGCCCAGCCGGCCGCGCCGCCGCCGCCGCCGGTCTACAACGCCGCCATGGCGATGGAGTTCTTCAAATCCGCCGGCAAGCCGGAGAGCTTCGCGCCGGGCGCGACGATATTCAAGGAAGACGACAAGGGCGGCGGCCTGCTGGGCAAGCGCGACCGGATGTACGTGCTGATCCTGGGCGAGATAGAAATGATCGCGCAGGACAAGGTCATCGGCAGCGTCAGGCCGGGCGAAACCTTCGGCGAGATGGCGGTGATCGCGCAGGCCGCGCGCACCGCGACCGCGAGGGCGAAAACGGCCTGCACCCTCATCGGCCTGGACGACAAGCAATTCCAGGTGGCGCTGCAGCAGAAGCCCGAATTTGCCCTGATGCTGATGAGCATCATGAACAACCGGCTGCGCAGCACGATATCCCGCCTCAACGCGAACCGCGCGCTGCACGCCGGCCAGGCGAAGGAATCCGTGGTGTTCGACAAGAAGCTGCTGGCGGGCCTCGTCAACCTGATGGGCAGCCAGGGTCCGGTGCGCTACGACGCCGGCAAGATGATCATGCAGGAAGGCACCGGCGGCGCCTTGATGTACGTGGTGCTGGAGGGCAAAGTCGCGATTTCCATCAAGGGCGGCATCGTGGCGCGCGCCGGTCCGGGCGGCGTATTCGGCGAAATGGCGCTGGTGGACCAGTCGGTGCGCGCCGCGACCGCGACCGCCGAGACGCCCTGCGCGTTGCTCGCGATCAACCGCATCGCTTTCCTGCAGCTGGTGAAGACCAGCCCCGCATTCGGCGCCGCACTCCTCGCCGGGCTCGCGGAGCGCGCGAAGGACATGGCTGTCCGCAACAAGTAGTCCCGCCTAGATCATCTAGATCACTTTCCCTGGATTCATCAGTCCCCGGGGGTCGAGGGCGCGCTTCACCGAGCGCATCAGCTCGAGTTCCAGCGGATCCTTGTGGCGGGTGATTTCCTCGCGCTTCAGCTGTCCCACGCCGTGCTCGGCCGAGATCGAGCCCTGGAGCGCCGCCACTTCGTCGTAGACGATGCGATTCACCTCGGCACGGCGCGCGAGCAGGGCCGTGTCGCCGACGTTGTAGTGCAGGTTGCCGTCGCCGATGTGGCCGAAGCAATAGATCGGTGCCTGCGGGAATGCGACTGCGAGCGCGACACCCGCGCGCTCGATGAATTCGGGCACCTTCGATATCGCCACCGAGATGTCGTGCTTGACGTTGGCGAACTGCGCTTCGGGCACGGCTTCGCGGATGCTCCAGAGCGCTTTCGACTCCGAGTCGTTTTTTGCCACGACTGCGTTTGCCGCGAGTCCGGTATCGAGGGCCTGCGCCAGCCTTTCATTCAGCGCATCGGCGGTGCCGCTGTCGGCTAACTCCACGAGGACGTACCAGGAACCCGTGCCCGGAAGCGGATCGCGGATCACTGGCCGCGACGCCACTACCGCATCCACGCAACGGCGCGACAGCAATTCGAACGCGGTGATTCGATCGCCGCAAGCCTTGCGCAGATGCCCCAGCAGTTCGACGGCGCGGCCCGGGCTTTGCACTTCGATCCACGCCGTTGCGGAGGCGGTCGGTTTCGGATGCAGCTTGAGGACCGCGGCGGTGATGATGCCGAGCGTGCCTTCGGCGCCGATGAACAGTTGCTTCAGGTCGTAGCCCGTGTTGTCCTTGCGCAAGCTGCGCAATCCGTGCCACACGCGCCCGTCGGGCAGCACCGCTTCCAGCCCCAGCACCTGGTCGCGCGCATTGCCGTAGCGCAGCACGTTGACGCCGCCGGCGTTGGTGGAGAGGTTGCCGCCGATCTGGCAGCTGCCTTCGGCGCCGAGCGAAAGCGCGAAAAAACGGTCCGCCGCCGCCGCCGCACGCTGCACGTCGGCGAGCACGCAACCTGCCTCGGCGGTAAGGGTGTCGTTCAGCACGTCGAGTTGGCGGATGCGGTTCATGCGCGCGAGCGACAGCACGATCTCGCGCTGCTTGCCGGTTGGCACCGAACCGCCCGAGAGGCCGGTGTTGCCGCCCTGCGGCACGATCGCGACGAGCGCTTCGGCGCACAGGCGCACCACCACCGAGACTTCGGCGGTGGTTGCGGGCCGCAATACGGCTTCGGCTGCGCCGCGGTACTGCTTGCGCCAATCGGTGGTGTAGGGCGCGGTGTCGTTTTCGCCGGTGAGGACGTGGCGCTCGCCCACGATCGCGGCGAGCGCCTTGAGGAACGTGTCCTGGAAGGTATTGTGCATGATCCTGTTTCGCTTCTACCTTGACTTGGATTTTCCCACACCTTAACTTGCAAGCCGGATGAGAAAGCTCCTTCTTGGAATTGTTCTGGGCGCGTGTTTGTGCGGTCTGGTGCGTGCACAGCAAGCAACCCCGTTACCCATTCTGGTCGGCGCCGCGCTGCCGCAGTCGGGAATCCTCGCCGATATCGGCGCCGACCTGAGCAAAGCGCTGCTGCTGTGGCAGCAGGAGGTGAACGCCGGCGGCGGCCTGCTGGGGCGGCGCGTCGAGCTGCTGCTGCTGGACGATGGTTCGGCGGCGGGCGCGGTGGCAAAGCTCTACGAGCAGCTGATCCTCGAGCACAAGGCGGACTTGCTCATCGGGCCGCTCGGCTCGGCGGCCTCGCTGGCCGCCGCCGCCGTTGCGGAACGCAACCGCCGCATCATGATCAACGCCACCGGCGCGGCGCGGGCGGTGCACCGCTCGGGCTTGCGCTACGTGTTCCAGACGGCCACGCCGCTGTCCGCCTACGGCGGGGGGGCGCTCGAGCTTGCGCGCGGCCTCGGCCTCAAGCGCGTCATCCTGCTTGCGCGCGAAGACCCGAACGCGCGCGAAATGGCGGCCCGCGCGCGTGACGACGCGGCGGCCTCCGGGCTGGCCGCCGCGGGGCTCGAGGTCTACGCGCAGGGCAGCACCGATTTCACGCTGCAGGTGGCGCGCGCGAGGGCCACCGGCGCCGAGGCCTGGATCGCCTTCGGCCTGCCGCAGGACGCGGCCGAGATGGTGAAGAGTTTCCGTAAACTCGGTTTTGCGCCGCGGCTCTTCGTCGCGCAGGGCGCGGCCGATCCGGAGTTCATCAAGCGCGTCGGGCAGGACGCCGAATTCGCCGTGGGCATCTTGGCCTACGAGCGCCGTGCGGCAACGCGCGGCAACGCGCAGTTCGTGCAGGCTTACTCGAAGAAGTGGTCCGCGGAACCCGGCCCTGTCGCCGCCGAGGGCTACGCCGCGGCCAAGGTCCTCGAGGAAGCCGTGCGGCGCGCCGGCAGCCTCGAGGCGGACAAGCTGCGCGAGGCGCTCGCGGCGCTGGAGACCGAAACGCCGCTCGGCGGCTACAAGGTGGAGCGCTCGGGCGCGCAGCTCGCGGCGCGGCCGCTGCTGGTGCAGATTCTCAGGGGGCGGCGTGAAATCGTCTGGCCCGAAGCGCTCGCCACCGCGAAGCTGCAGCCGTACCCGGCCTGGGAAGCGCGCAAGCCCCTGAAATGAACCAACCGCGGCGCGTCGCGCTGCCGCTCGCGGTCACGCTTGCGATACAGATGCTGGTTGCCTTCGCCGTCTATTGCGCCCCGGTGATGGCGCCGGTGGCCGGACCGGCGCTCGGCTTCGCTCCCTCGGCGGTCGGCTACTACATCGCGGTCACCTACTGTGGCAGCATGATCGGTTCGGCCGCGGCGGGCGGCTGGGTGGCGCGCTTCGGGCCGATCCGCGTCAGCCAGGCGGGCCTGGTACTCGCCTTCTGCGGCCTCGCGCTGGCGGCGAGCGCCTGGCCGCCGCTGGTGATGCTCGGCGGTTTTGTCGTCGGCCTGGGCTACGGGCCGACGACGCCGGCCAGTTCCGTGATGTTGGTGCGCGCGGCGCCGCCTGCGATGTTCTCGCTCATTTTTTCCATCAAGCAGACCGGCGTGCCGGCAGGCGGCGCGCTGGCCGGCGTGCTGGTGCCGGTGCTGGTGCTCGCCTTCGGTTGGCAGTGGGGTGCGGTGGCGATCGGCACCGCCTGCCTCGCGCTCGCAGTGGCGATCGGCGGCGTGCGCGAGCGCTATGACCACGGGCTCGATCCGCGCGCCTCGATCTCGCTGAGGAGCGCGCTCGCACCGGTGGGCATGGTGCTGCGCGAGCCGGGCCTGCGCCAGATGTGCATTACCTCGTTCATCTACGGCGGCGTGCAGATTACGCTGGTCACCTACCTCGTGACGTTCCTGGTCGAGAGCTTCGCCCTGACGCTGGTGGTCGCGGGATTGGTGATGGCGGTGGCGCAGGTAGCGAGCGTGATCGGGCGAGTGCTCTGGGGCGTGCTCGCCGACCGCGTGGTCACCCGGCGCGCGATGCTCGGGCTGCTCGGGGTCGGGATGGGCGTTTCCGCGCTGGTGGCGCTTGCGGCGGGACCGGGTTGGCCGGCGTGGCTGCTGTTCCTCTATGCGTCGGTGTTCGGCGCCACCGCGGTCGGCTGGAACGGCGTATTTCTCGCCGAGATCGCGCGCATCGCGCCCCAGGGTCGCACCAGCGAAGCCACCGGCGGGTGCCTGTTCTTCACCTTCCTCGGGGTGGTGGTGACGCCGCCGATTTTCAACGCGGTGCTGGCGATCGCCGGCACCTATTCCGTCGCCTACGCGGTGTTCGCCGTGCCCGCGCTCGCGGTGGGCACCTGGATGCTCGTTAGAATCCCGAAACCATGAAAGACATACCTGAGGGATTCATCCGCATTCGCCGGCCCACGCCGAACCCGTTCAACGAAATGGTCGGCCCGTTCTTCGAGCGCCGCCGCGGCACCGAGGTATCGCTCGGACTAAGGATCGAGGAGCGGCACACCAACTCGCGCGGCATCTGCCACGGCGGGCTGCTGGCCACGCTCGCCGACCTCGCGCTCGGCTACTCGGCGCTGGCGATCGGCGGCCCGGATGGTAACAAGCAGAGCTTCGTCACCGTCAGCCTGTCGCTCGATATCGCCGGCAGCGCGATGCCCGGCGACTGGGTGGCGTCGGAGGTCGAAGTGCAGAAGACGGGCTCGCGGCTCGCCTTCGCTAACTGCTACCTGGTGGCCGATGGCGTGCGCATCGTGCGCGCCAGCGCGATCTTTGCGCTTTCTGCAAGCCCGAAGTAGATGAAGGACGTCATCCTTGCCCACGGCCTGTGGGTGCCGGGCGTCGTGATGAAGCCTCTGGCTGCGCGGCTGGAGCGCGCCGGGTTCCGCTGCCACACCTTTTCCTACATGGGCGCGGCGCGGCCGCTGGAGGCCCATGCCGAGCGCCTCGCGCGCATGGCGCGCGACGTCGGCCCGGCGCATTTCATCGGCCACAGCCTGGGCGGCTTGGTAGTGCTGGAGGCGCTCAACCAGCGTCCCGAGATCGCGGCCGGGCGCGTGGTGCTGCTCGGCACGCCGGCGCGCGGTTGCCATGCCGGCCGGCGCATCGCGCGCTACCAGGCGGGGCGCTGGTTCCTCGGACAGAGCGAGGGGCTATGGCGCGAAGGACGTACGGTGCGCTGGACGCGGCCCGAGGCGCTCGGCGTTGTCGCCGGCACTTTGCCGATCGGGCTGGGGCGTGTGTTCGGCCGCCTGCCTGGCGTGAACGATGGCGTCGTGTGCCTCGATGAGACCGCGGTCGAAGGCATGGCCGATCAGGTGGTGCTGCCGGTCGGCCACAGCGCTATGCTGATTTCGGCAAGAGTCGCCGCGCAGATTGCTGTATTCCTATCCGATGGAAAATTCAAAACGAATTCTGATTAGCCTGCGAACGCCGCTGCGGATCACGGCGGCGCTCGCTGCCGCCGTCCTTCTCGCGGGCTGCGAGACGCTCGCCTACTACGCGCAGGCGGTCGGCGGCCAGCTCGACCTGATGGCGCGCGCGCAGCCGGTGGCATCGATGATCGCGGATCCGGCCACGCCGCAGGTGCTGCGCGAGCGGCTGGAACTCGCGCGCTCGATCCGCGATTACGCCAGCAAGGAACTCAAGCTCCCGGACAACGGCAGCTACCGCAGCTATGCCGATCTCGGGCGCCCTTACGTGGTCTGGAACGTGGTGGCGGCGCCCGAGTTCTCGCTCGAGCCGGTCGAGTCCTGCTTCCCGGTGGCCGGCTGCGTGCCTTACCGTGGTTTCTTCGCCCGGCAAGACGCCGAGCGCCACGGCGAGCGCCTGCGCTCGGCGGGCAACGATGTCAACGTACGCGGCGTGCCCGCCTATTCGACGCTCGGGCGCTTCGACGACCCGCTGCTATCGACCTTCATCCGCAATCCGGACACGGAGCTTGCGCGGCTTATCTTCCATGAGCTGGCGCACCAGCTGCTGTACGTCAAGAGCGATTCGACCTTCAACGAGTCGTTCGCGGTCGCGGTCGAGCGCGCCGGCGTGCAGCGCTGGCTCGCAGCGACGGGACGCAGCGCAGGGCTGAAGGTTTTTTTTGAGTCGCAAGAGAGAAGAAAATTTTTTTTCGAGGAATTGGAGCAGGCCAGGACGCGCCTGAAAGCGCTGTACAGCATGCCGCTCCCGCCTGATGTCATGCGGCAAAGGAAGCGGGCGGAATTCGCGGAGCTGAAAAAGGTCTTGGAATCGAACCCAAGGTTTAAGGATGTGGAGCCAAACAATGCGCTGCTCGCATCCTTCGCGACCTACAACCAGCTGGTGCCCGCCTTCGAGAAGCTGCTGGCGGAGGAGGGTGGTGACTTGGAAAAATTCTACTTAAAAGTAAAAACCCTGGCGGCTAGCGCGCGGTCCAGCCGAGGTCCATTGTCAATGCCGAGCCGGTGATCACGCCGGCGGCGTCGCTGCACAGGTAGGCGACGAAACCGGCGACTTCGGCGGGCTCGATCAGGCGCTTCACCGCCGCGGGCGCGAGCATGATTTTCTCGATTACCTCCGCGCTCGACATGTGGTTTGCTTTCGCCTGGTCGGCGATCTGGTTGTCCACCAGCGGCGTGCGCACGTAGGCCGGGCAGATCGCGTTCACCGTGATGCCGTGCTCGCCGCCCTCGAGCGCGGCGGTGCGGGTCAGGCCGAGCAGGCCGTGCTTGGCCGCGATGTAGCCGACCTTGTAGGGCGAGGCGACCAGCGCGTGAATCGAGGCCATGTTGACGACGCGGCCCCATTTCTGCTTCTTCATCGCCGGCCAGCAGTAGCGCGTGAGCAGGAAGGGCGCGGTGAGCATCAGCGCAATCATGCGCTCCCACTGGTCCTCGGGAAAATCCTCGATCGGCGAGACGTGCTGGAAGCCGGCGTTGTTGACCAGCACGTGCACCGTGCCGTGCTTGCGCAGCGTCTCGTCGACCAGCTGTTTGCAGCCTTGTCTTTCACTCAAGTTAGAAAGAATGAAATCGCCACCCAGGCGTCTGGCGTGCTCCGCGCCCGCCTTTTCGTTCATGTCGGCGAGCACCACCTGCATGCCGTCCGCCGCGAGCCGCTCGGCGCAGGCGAGGCCGATGCCGCTGGCGCCGCCGGTGACGATGGCGACCTTGCGCGTATTTGCGCCCGCACCTTCGCTCATGTGAGGGGGATGTCGACGATTTTCTTGTAGGCGGGACGGGCGCAAAGCCGCTCGAACCAGCCCTCCAGGTTCGGCTGCTTCGGCCGCTCGATCGGCAGCCGCATCCACAGCTGCACGTGGCAGCCTATCGGGATGTCGCCCATGGAGAAGGTGCCCGCGACGTAGTGCTTGCCGGCGAGCGCGCTATCCAGCATGCCCAGCATCTCGCCCGCCTTTTTCTGCTTCTCGCCGATCAATTTCATGTCGCGCTGCTCGGGCGGCGTGCGCACCAGGCCCCAAAACACGTCGCGGAACACCGTCTGAAACGAGAATGTCCAGTCCATCCACTGGTTCGCCACGGCGCGGGTGCGCTCATCCATCGGCCAGAGCACCCCTTTGCCGTGCTTCGCCGACAGGTAGCGGATGATGCTGTGCGATTCCCAAAGGATGAAGCCGTCTTCCTCCAGGGTCGGCACCAGGCCGTTGGGATTCATCCTGCGGTACTCGGGCGTGTTGACGACGCCGTACTGCATGCCGGCGTCGACGCGGTCGTAGGGGAGGGCAAGCTCCTCCAGGCACCAGAGCGCCTTTTTCACGTTGACCGAATTCGCGCGTCCCCAGATCTTCAGCATTGCTTCTCCCTAGAATCCTGCGGCTTGGCCGTCCCTGCGCGGGTCGCTCGCCGCGAGGTAGCCGTCGTCGAGCTGCCAGATCATCTGGCCGCTGCCGAACTGGTTGTAATCGTTCACCGTGACGATCCGGTGGCCGCGGCGGCGCAGCTCCTCGAGCGCGGCGGGCGGAAAGTTGTCCTCGACGCTCACGTCCATGCCCTGCACCCAGCGAAAGCGCGGGCCGTCGCAGGCCGCCTGCGGGTTCTGGCCGTAATCCGCGATGCGCACCATCACCTGCGTGTGGCCCTGCGGCTGCATGGTGCCGCCCATTACGCCGAAGCTCATCACCGGCTTGCCCTCCTTGGTCACGAAGCCCGGGATGATGGTCTGGTAGGGGCGCTTGCCCGGCCCGACGCGGTTCGGGTGGCCTTCCTTCATGACGAAGGTGGCGGCGCGGTTCTGCAGCGAGATCCCCGTGCCCGGCACCACCACGCCCGAGCCGAAGCCCATGTAGTTCGACTGGATCATCGACACCATCATGCCCGAGGCGTCGGCCGCCGTGAGGTACACCGTGCCGCCCTTGGGCGGCGTGCCGGCGGCAAAGGGTTGCGCTTTTTTCCTGTCAATTAGTTTTGCTCTTTGTTTCAGGTATTCCGGATCAAGCAGCTGCTTGGGCGGGAACGGCATGTAGTCGATATCCGCGACGTAGGCCATCGCATCGGCGAAGGCGACCTTTACCGCCTCGATCTGCAGGTGGAAGCTGTCCGCCGAATCCACCGGGAGGGAGGCCAGGTCGAAATGTTCCAGGATGCCCAGCGCGATCAGCGCCACGATGCCCTGGCTGTTGGGCGGAATTTCGTGGATGGTGTAGCCGCGGTAGTTCTGCTGCAGCGTCTCGACCCAGTCGGGCTTGTGCGCGGCCAGGTCCGCTGCGCGCATCGCGCCCTTGTGCAGTTTCGCGAAAGCCTCGATCTTCTCCGCCAGCTCGCCGCGGTAGAACGCTTCGCCCTTGCTGGCGGCAATTTTCTCCAGCGTCGCCGCATGCTCGGGGAACTTGAACACTTCGCCTATCGCGGGCGGCCGCCCGCCCGGCATGAAGGCTTGCGCAAACCCGGGCTGTACCTTCAGTTCGTTCGCCTGCGCCGCCCATTGCCCCGCGATGGTCGGCGACACCAGGAAGCCCTCGCGCCCGTAACGGATCGCGGGCTCGAACAGGCGCTCGAAGGGCAGCTTGCCGAATTTTTTGTGCAACTCGGCCCACGCGGAAACGCATCCCGGCACACTCACCGAGTTCCAGCCGCGCACCGGCATCGTTTTCGCGCCGCCAAAATACTCCGGCGTCCAGCCCGCGGGCGAGCGGCCCGAGGCGTTCAGCCCGTGCAGCTTTGTTCCGTCCCAGACGATCGCGTAGGCATCCGAACCGATGCCGTTGGAGACGGGTTCCACCAGCGTCAGCGTGATCGCCGTGGCGAGGATCGCATCCACCGCGCTGCCACCCGCGGCGAGCATCGAAACCCCGGCTTGCGCGGCCAGCGGCTGCGAAGTGGCGACGACATTGCGCGCCAGCAGCGGCTTGCGCGGCCAAGCGTAGGGGTTGTTCCAGGAAAAGGGCAGGCTCATGGAGCGCTATTGTAAGCGGCTCGGCACCCCCGCTCGCCGTGCCCTGCGGGGGTTTCGCTACAGGAAACCAATGCGGCGGCGCTTCTGCATTTCCGGCCTTGTGTTCCAGCTCATCCAGCCGCTTGCCGAGCTCGCGGTTCGTGGCTATCGCGTCGCGCATCCGCACGAACGCGCGCACCACGTAGACGGAAACCTCGATCGCACGTGGCGAATTGATCACCGACGCCGCCATGATGGCGCCGTGCTCGGTGAACGCCAGCGGCGGCTTGCGCACGCCACCCCAGCTTGAAATCACAATCTGTGACTTCAAGTCCGCAAACTCCTGTTTCGTCAGCGTAAAGACGAAATCCTGCGGGAACCGGCCCGCATTGCGCCGCACCGCCTGCGTCAGAACCCGGGTCTCGATGCCGTAGAGCATCGCGAGGTCGGCGCCAAGCAATACCCGTTGCCCGCGCACATGCACGATCCGCGAGGCGATTCCTTCAACCGGCTGCCGGCCGGCTTGGCGATTCCCGCGGCGCGCGCCGCCTGGCCGATGGCACGCGGCAGCACGTCGTCGTAAACGTGGTGCCGGCGAGTGACGCCGGATCTCGGGTCGGCCGACAATTTGCGCGACGGAAACACGTACTGCCAGCCCCATTGGCGGCCCGCGTTAGGGTACTTTCGCTCAAGGGCGTTGGGCATCTCGACTTGCCCATAGCCCTCGGCCAGATCGCGCTCGTGCAACGCCTGCACGCGCGCGAGGTGCGAGCGCAGGGGATCGATGACCGCGGCGGGCAGCATCGTCATCCGATCCTTGCCGCCCTTGCCGTCGCGCACCGTGATCTGGCGGTAGCCGAAATCCACGTCCTTGACGCGCAGCTTCAGGCATTCGCGCAGCCTGAGGCCCGCCCCGTACAGCAGGCTCGCCATCATCCACTTCGGGCCCTCAAGCCGGGCGAGCAGGGCGCGAACCTCGTCGATGGTCAGCACCACGGGAACGCGGACCGGACGCTTGGCGCGTTCGATGCCGTCCATCCAGGGCAGCTTGACGTCCAGCACCTGGCCGTAAAGGAAGAGCAGGGAAGACAGCGCTTGGTTCTGCGTCGAGGCCGAGACACTCCGATCCCGCGCAAGGTGCGTCAGAAACGCCGTGACTTCGGTCGCACCCATTTCCCCGGGATGCCGCTTGCTATGGAAATAGATGTAGCGCTTGATCCAGTGCACGTAGGCCTGCTCGGTGCGGTAACTGTAATGGCGCCGCCGAATGGCATTGCGCACTTGCTCCAGCAAGCGTGGTTGCCCTTGCTCCGCAGGCAAAGAAGATAAATCGGCCACGGGCCCTCCCCTGAATACCATTCAACCGGATACTGTGCATCCGTACAGTATAGGTAACGGGTTGATTCGACGAATGGTTGACAGCCCTTTCTGGCAACAGACGGAATACACTCCCTCTTTTAGGCTTTCTACTTCACGTTAGGCCTCGCGCATGGCAGGCAACCGCATAACAATCCTCCACGACTCATTCGGCAAGCGAACCGGCTTGAGGAAAGATTGGGGATTTGCGGCGCTGGTCGAGTTCGAGGGAAAGCGCATTCTGTTCGACACCGGTAACAATGCACGTACGTTCGCGGAGAACACCGAGGCACTTGGTATTGACTTACGCAAGCTCGATTTCGTCGCCATCTCTCATCGGCACGGTGACCACACCAGCGGACTGAACCATCTACTAAAGCTCAATCCGACCGTACGCATCTACACGCCGGACGAACTCTATGGGGTTTTTGGCTCGAGTCTCCCAGGTGCGTTCTATCCACGTTGCCATTCGTTGCCCGCCTATATGCAGTACTACGACGGCAAGCCGCCCGAAACCATTCGCCATGGGACGCCGTGGCCGGAGGCGCAGTTCACTTGGGTGAAGGAGACCACCGAAATTGCCGCCAATGTTTGGCTCGTTGCCGTCGTGTCGGACGTTCCGGGCACGCGTGAGATGCGAGAACTTTCGCTGGCACTGCGCACGCCGCGCGGCTTGGTTCTGATAGCCGGCTGTTCACATCCCGGCATTGAAAAGATTCTCGCCGCCTCGCGCACGATCGAAGATCGCGTGCACTGCGTCTTTGGTGGCCTTCATCTCGTCCTCACAAAAGAGCCGGAAATCCGCCGCGTCGCGCAGGCCCTGCGCGACGAATGGCGCGTGGAAACCATAGCGCCCGGTCATTGCACTGGTGAGCCGGGCTTTCTTGCCTTGACCGAAGCGTTCGGCGACAAGTATATGTACGCGGGCTTGGGAGATTCGCTTGAACTCCCATAGGGAACGAGGCCTAACCGCGTATTGCAGCCGACGCTCAACCCGCGCGGCTGAATGCGGACGTTCGGCGTCAAAGAGGGAGAACTGATGGACACGAGCGCCTATTCAATCGCCCAGCTTGCCGGTGATCTCAAAGAAATATGCGCGCGAACGACGGACGAACGGGAAATATTGAGCCGAGCCCGCCCGCTCGCCCACCGTGCCGCACTGGCGAGAGACTCATGGCTCAAGCCGCACATGTATGAGGCCGACCCGGAACAGGGTTTCGGCGTCCATCTGCTGCACGAGGAGCCGGACCACACGCTGGCGATTTTTGCTGTCAGTTGGCTGCCTGGTCGGGGCACCCCGCCTCACGACCACGGCACCTGGGTACTGGTGGCCGGTGTCGACGGAACGGAAATGAATAAATTCTTCGAGCGCCTCGACGACCGAACCCGCCCGGGGCATGCGGAGCTGAAGAAGATCGGCGAGAAGGTATTCGGGGTGGGAGAGGTCGTCGCGATGCCGACCGGCGGAATCCACATTGTGTGGAACGAGACCGACCAAATGACGTTGTCGCTGCACATCTATGGCAAGCACATCAATTTCACGGGGCGATCGCAGTTCGACACGGAAAAACAAACCGAAACCCCTTTCGTCCTCAAATTGGCATAAGGCATCACGGCTCATGTGCACGTTGCCGCGAACAATAGAGCTTCACGCCGAACCAGCCCTTGCAGCGGACGCGCCACAAGCGGCGCGCCGCTGAAGGCAACGTTCGGCGTCACTATGAGCATGCTCCCTGATGTTCTTGGCCCCGGTCTCGCTGTCGTGTTCTGCGGCACCGCAGTGGGCACTGCCTCTGCTCTCCGTCGCGCCTACTATGCCGGCCCAGGTAATGCTTTTTGGCGCACCTTGCATGAAGTTGGCCTTACTCCACGCCGTCTGGAGCCCGAGGAATATCAATGCCTCACCGACTTTGGTCTGGGGCTGACTGATCTTGCAAAAACCATATCCGGCTCAGATCACATACTTTCACGCGAACACTTCAATGGCAGGGGTTTGCGCGCCAAGGTGAGGCAGTACCGCCCGCGAGTGCTAGCGTTTACAAGCAAACGCGCCGCTGAGGAATTTCTTTGCCATCCGGTGCATTACGGGTTGCTGGCCGAGAAAATCGACGACACTGGTCTTTTTGTTCTGCCATCCCCCTCGGGTGCAGCGCGGCGTCATTGGAATCTGGAACCGTGGCATGAGCTTGCCCGCTTGCGAAGTGGCGCCGAACCACCCGTTGCAGCGGACGCGCCGCAAGCGGCGCGCCGCTGAACGAGCACGTTGAGGTT
>JBBPIU010000039.1:0-26095 GCA_038040245.1 Pseudomonadota bacterium
CCACGGCCGAAGCGCAGCGCGCAGAGAAAATCCACCGCATCGGATACGTGAGTCCGCAATCCCGCGGTGAGAGAAACGAGGCATTCGTACAGGCGCTCCAGAAATTGGGCTACGTTGAGGGGCGCAACGTCCATATCGAGATGCGTTTCGCGGAAGGGAGTCCCGAACGCCTTCCGAATCTCGTCGAGGAGGTCATTCGCAGGGGGATCGATGTGCTCGTGGTTAGCTCGACGATCGGCGCGCGTGCGGCCAAGAACGCCACCAGCACGATCCCGATCGTGTTCGCAGGGTCAAGCGATCCGGTCCTCGCGGGCATCGTAACCAACCTTGCACACCCGGACGGCAATCTCACGGGTACTTCCCTGGCACTGAGCGACGGCTTCGCCGAGAAGTACTTGGAGCTACTCAAGGAGGCTGCTCCCAAGATTGGACATTTTGCTGTGCTTTGGAGCTCGAGCAATCCGGCTGCCGCGCGGTTCGTGAGGGATCTCCAATCGGCCGCCCGGACGCTGGGCGCAAGGGTCGATGTGCATCATGCGTCGAATCCGGTCGAACTCGACGCAGCCCTCGCCGCGATCAGCGGCAGCGGCGCGCGGGGCCTCGTCGTGACGCCCAGCCCGTTCGCGGTTACCAGCCAGGACAAGCTCATCCGGTTCGCGGCGAGCAGACGGTTGCCCGCGATGTACTTCGCCGAAAACTTCCCCGACGCGGGAGGTCTGATGGCATACGGACCGAGTCTTGTGGATGCGCACCGACGCGCGGCGACGTACGTCGACAGGATCCTGAAGGGCGCGAAACCGGGCGAGCTTCCTGTTGAGCAGCCAACGAAATTCAATCTGATCGTGAACCTGAAGACTGCAAACGCGCTAGGCCTCAAGATTCCGCAAGCGGTCCTGCTTCGCGTCGACCGAGTGATCGAATGAACACGCGCCGCCGAACAGCGGCTTTCAGGGCGACGCGCCGCGCGCGGCGCGCGCCTGAAGCCGGACGTTAACTGCGGCGATTGCTCCCCGCAACCATGGCGAATTCGTACAGCCGGCAATCGAGCGCGCCGTTGTAGAGCGGCACGCGGCGCGCCGGCTGCAGGCGCACCAGTTTCGGCAGCCGCAGGTCGGCGGTGAGGAAATGGCAGCGCCAGCCGGCAAAATTCCTTTTCAGCGCACTGCCCAGCTTCGGATAGAACAGCGCCAACTCCTCCTTCGAGCCGATGCGCTCGCCGTAGGGCGGGTTCGCGATCATGACGCCCGCGGGCGCCGGCGCGGCCCGCTCGAGGATATCGGCTTGCTCGAGCTTCACCCAGCGCTCCACTCCCGCAGCGGCAAGGTTGCGCCGCGCGTCGTTCAACACCCTGGGATCGCTGTCGCTGCCGTAGATTTCCAGGGTTTTGGGGGGGTTGTGGGGTTTCAGGGAGTTTTTTTTCTCCCGCTCCCAAGCCGATGAATCAAAAACCTTCAAATTCTCGAATCCGAAGCGGCGGTTAGCGCCCGGCGCCCGGCCGCGCGCCATCGCGGCAGCCTCGACCAGCAAAGTGCCGCCGCCGCACATCGGATCGAGCAGCGGCTCCTCCGGCTGCCAGCCCGAGAGGATGATGATGCCCGCCGCAAGGTTCTCGCGCAGCGGCGCCTCGCCCGCCCCCGCGCGCCAGCCGCGCTTGAACAGCGGCTCGCCGGAGGTGTCGAGATAGAGCGCGCCGCGCGCCGCCTCGAGGAAGGCGTGCACGCGCACCTGGGGATTGGCGCGGTCCACGCTCGGCCGGCTGCCGAGCGCATCGCGGAAGCGGTCGCAGACCGCGTCCTTGATGCGCAGCGTCGCGAAGTCCAGGCTCTTGAGCGGGCTTTTCTGCGCCGACACGTTGACCCGCAGCGTGCGTTCCACCGCGAACAGGCGCAGCCAGTCCACCTTGCGCGCCGCCTCGTAGAGATCATCCTCTCCGGCGTAGTCGAATTCGGCGACGCGCCAGAGGATGCGCGAGGCGAGGCGCGACCAGAGATTCGCCCTATAGCAGACCCCCCAGTCGCCCGAAAACGCGACGCCGCCCGGTACCTCCTGCACGCGCTGCGCGCCCAGCGAGGCGAGTTCGGCGGCGAGCAGCGGCTCCAGACCCCGCGGAGAAGAGGCAAAGAACTGTTCCACTACAGCGGCTTGAAAACCACCAGCAAGACGATCGCAACCAGAATCAGAACCGGGATTTCATTGAACCAGCGCAACCAGACGTGGCTTTTGCTGTTGCGCTCGCTGCGGAACTCGAGCATCAGCTTGCCGCACCAGAGGTGATACACGACCAGCACCATGACCAGAGCGAGTTTGGCATGCAGCCAGCCGCCCGCGCCCTGGAACCAGCCCAGCCACAGCCATAGCCCGGACACGATCGTCAGCACACCGCCCGGCGTCGCGATGCCCCAGAACAGTTTGCGCTCCATGATCTTGAAGCGCTCGATCGAGATCCGGTCGCCGGCCTGCGCGTGGTAGACGAAAAGGCGCGGCAGGTAGAACAGCCCCGCGAACCAGGTCACCATGAAGATGAGGTGCAGGCTTTTGACGAGCAGCATGCTCAACTCATTTCCAGTTGTTCTGGATGATGGCGCGCAGGATATGCAACCGGCGATGGAAGAAATGGTCGGCGCCTGGAACCACGACCACCGGCAGGTCCTGCGGCCGCGCCCAGGCCAGCACGTCGGCAAGCAGCGCGGTGGTGTCCTCTTCGCCGTGGATCACGATGGTATCGGCGGGTACCGGCGGCGCGTCCAGGTGCTTCACGGCCAAGCCAACGAGCACCATGCGCTCCGGTTTTATTCGCTGTGCGAGCCTGGCCTGGACAACGGCACCAAATGAAAACCCCGCCAGAACAGGCGTTTGCGCTTTTGAATACGCGATCACGGCGGCGAGATCCTCGAGTTCTCCACGTCCTTCGTCGTGGCTTCCCTCGCTTTCACCGACGCCCCGGAAGTTCGGTCTCCATGCCGTGTAGCCGAGCTCGACGAAGGCGCGCGCCAGCGTCTGCACCACCTTGTTGTCCAGCGTGCCGCCGAACAGCGGGTGCGGGTGCGCCACCAGTGCAACGCCGCGCGGCTCGGAGGCGGGGGATTCAACTGCGCATTCGATCTTTCCCGCAGGGCCCGCGACAAGCTCCGTGCGCGTGCTGGCGCGCATCACGTGACGGACATCAGATGCGCAGCCGCTCGACGATGCGGCCGTGCCGCAGATGCTGCTCGATGATCTCGTCCACGTCGGCGCGATCCACGTAGGTGTACCAGACCGCTTCCGGATATACGACGATGCAGGGCCCTTCCTCGCAGCGATCGAGGCAGCCCGCCTGGTTGACGCGCAGCTTGCCCTCGCCCGCAAGGCCGAGCGCCTTGACGCGCTGCTTGGCGTAGTCGCGCATGGCGCTCGCCCCCTTGTCGTTGCAGCAGGTCTTGCCGCCGTCGCGCTGGTTGCAGCAGAAAAAAATATGCCTCTCGTAATACGCCATGGGCCGGGATTTTACCGGAGCGGGCCGCGCCGCCGCGCCGAGGCGAGGTAGGCGAGGTAGCCCAACGCGGCGAAAGGCCAGGCCGCCGACACCAGGTGCGTGAGCCCGTTGAAATTGAGGAAGTGCCCTTGCTCCCAGACCTTGAGCGTCGCCGCGAGGTACGGATTCGGCGGCGCGAGGTTGACCAGCACCGTGGCGGCCATCAGCAGCATCGCGGCGAGCGCGAGGCGAGCGCTGCGCGGCAGCCAGAGGGTCGCGAGCGCGAGCGCGACACCGGCCACCAAGCCGAGCTGCGCGCCCGGGGTGAGCCAGCCGAGCACGTGTTCGGCGCCCATCAGGATCGCGAAGGCCAGCGTCCTCACCAGCAGCGCTGCAGCGAGCAAGGCGGCCAGCAAACCGAACAGCTGCCGGCGCGACGCACGCGGGCGCACCACCGCGGCCGCAAGCAGCGTTACCGCAACCAGGTTGGCCGCCGCGGTCAGCGCTTCGATGGTGACGAACAGCTCGGCAGCGTGGCGCTCGCCGCGCACGCCGGACACCAGATCCCTCAGATCGCCGGTGCCGAACAGCAGCGTCGCCGGATTGAGCTGGGCGAACAGCCATAGCCCGAGCAATGCGAGCCCCAGGTCGGCCGCGGTGCCGGGTGTCAGCGCCTGCGCGTGCAGGCGCTGCAACGGCCCGCCGCCGAGCAGCCACCGGGCGAGGAGCGCGGCGGCAAGCCCGCCCGCCGCCGCGCCGGCGACGTTGGCGAGCACATCGAGGTTCGAGGGAATGCGCGCCGGCAGGTAACTTTGCGCCGACTCGAGCAACAGCGACAGCACGGCGCCGGTGACGGCGGCAACGGCAGCAGCCGTGCCGGCGGAAAAGCGCGCATGGACTGCGAGCACGCACAGCAGGCCATAGGGCACATAGGCGAAGAAGTTCGCGGCCAGGTCGAAAGCGGTGACGTAGCGCGGCCAGGGCGCGGTGAGGAAGGCGAACGCCGGGCCGCCCGGTTCGCGCCAGCCGGTGAGCGGGTAGAGCGTCGCATAGACGACGAGCAGGACGTAGACCGCGAGGAAAAAACGCGGGAGGGGCGATGCGCGCAACTTGGGTGCAGCTTACGCCGGGTGCCCGTGCGCCGGCGAGCGCGAGGCGAGCGAGCCGGCGACCATGCCGAGGATGGCAAAGCCCAGGCCGATAAACTGCGTCGGCCAAAGACCGTCGGCGGCAAATACCTCGGCCAGCAGCCAGGTCGACAGGCCGAGCAGGATCGACGCCATGGCCCCGGCGGCAGTAGCGCGCTTCCAGAACAGCCCCGCCACCAGCGGCACCAGCGCGCCGACCATGGTGACCTTGTAGGCGTTCTGCACCATCTCGTACATGGTGCTCTTGGAATTCAGGCCGAACAGCAGCGCCGCCAGCGTGAAGGCCACCAGCACGATGCGCAGCGTGCGGAGGAACTGGCGATCGCTCATGTGCGGAAAGAACGGGCGCAGCACGTTCTCGGTGAACAGCGCGGTCGGCGCCAACAGGGCGCCGCTGGCGGTCGAAAGAATCGCCGACAGCAGCGCGCCGAAGAACATGATCTGCGCCCACATCGGCACGCGCTCGCCGATGAACCTGGGCAGGATGAACTGGATCTCGCGCGCGTCTTCGGACTTGAAGAGCCCGGCCAACTGCGGATCCACGATCAGCGCGGCGTAGGCGATGAATATCGGCACAAAAGCGAACAGGAAGTACACCGCACCGCCGATCAGCGTGCCCTTCATCGCGGTCGATTCGTTCTTCGCCGAAGTAACGCGCTGGAATATGTCCTGCTGCGGAATCGAACCGATGGCGAGCGTCGCCCAGGAGGCGGCAAAAGCCAGCCACTCCTTGGTCCCGCCCCTGGGCCAGAACTCGAACTTGCCGGCCTCGGCTGCCGCCATGACCACCCTGCCGGTGCCGCCCGCCATGTCGGCCACCAGCCAGGCGACCGCCCACAGGCCGATGATGATCACCACGGCCTGGAACAGATCCGTCCACGCCACCGACCACATCCCGCCCCAGATGGTGTAACCGAGCACGATCGCGGCGCCCAGCACAATGCCCTCGTTCAGGCTGATCGCGTTGCCGGACAGCACGTGGAACACCAGCCCGAGCGCGGTGAGCTGCGCCGAGGTCCAGCCGAGATACGACGCCGTGATCGCGACGCTGGTGATCACCTCGACCGGCTTGCCGTAGCGCTTCTTGTAGAAGTCACCGATGGTGAGCAGGTCCATGCGGTAGAAAGCCCGCGCGAAAAAGAACGCCACGAACACCAGGCAGAACGAGGAGCCGAAGGGATCCGCGACGATGCCGCCCAGCCCGTCCCTCGCGAAGGTGGTCGACACCGACAGCACCGTCTCGGCACCGAACCAGGTGGCGAACACGGTGGCCACGGTCATGTAGAGCGGCAGGCGCCGGCCCGCGACCAGAAAATCCTTGGAATTGTGGACCCGGCGCGCGGCCCACAGGCCGATCGCGATCGTGACGGCGAGATAGAGGACGACCGAGGCAACCAGCATGACGCTGGAATAATACTAGAAGGAAAAAAACACGAGCAGCTGCAGCGTCAGCACCGCCGCGGCTGTTGCAAGCAGGCCCGCAAGAAGCCAGTTGCGGCGGCGGTTCTCTTCAGCCAGGCGCTCGAGCGCCGCCTGCAGTCCGCCCGCGCGATCCTCGGCGAGCAATTGGTGCAGCAGGCGCGGGACCGCGGGCAGTGTCTGCGCCCAATACGGCGCCTCCCGCCTCAGGGTCCGCAGCAGGCCGCGCCAGCCGATCTGCTCGCTCATCCAGCGCTCGAGATACGGCTTCGCCGTCTGCCAAAGGTCCAGCTCAGGGTCGAGCTCGCGGCCCAGGCCCTCGATGTTGAGCAAGGTTTTCTGCAGCATCACGAGTTGCGGCTGCACTTCGACGTTGAAGCGGCGCGAGGTCTGGAACAGGCGCAACAGCAGTTTGCCGAAGTAGATCTCCTTCAGCGGCCGCGCGAAGATCGGCTCGCACACCGCGCGAATCGCGGCCTCGAAGGCATCCACGCGGGTGCCGGCGGGCACCCAGCCCGCGTCCAGGTGCGCCTGGGCGACGCGCCGGTAGTCGCGGTTGAAGAAGGCGAGGAAGTTCTGCGCCAGGTAGCTCTTGTCGACTTCGGACAGCGTGCCCATGATGCCGAAGTCGAGCGCGATGTATTTGCCGCGCATCTCCCCTTCGGTGGCGACCAGGATGTTGCCCGGGTGCATGTCGGCGTGAAAGTAGCCGTCGCGGAATACCTGGGTGAAGAAAATCTCGACGCCCGCCCGCGCCAGCGCGGGTATGTCAATTCCTTTTTGCCTAAGAATATTAATTTGTGATATCGGCGTGCCATGCATCCGCTCCATCACCATCACGCGCCGCGAACAGAAATCCCAGTGAATCGCGGGCACCGCGAGCAGCGTCGAATCCGCGAAATTGCGCCGCAGCAGCGACGCGTTGGCGGCTTCGCGCACCAGGTCGAGTTCGTCATCGAGGTGGCGTGCGAACTCGGCCACCACTTCGCGCGGCTTGAGCCGCCGCCCCTCCATCCAGAGGAGTTCCACCAGACCCGCCGCGGTCTCCAGCAGCAGCACGTCTTTCGCGATCGCCCGCTCCACGCCCGGCCGCAGCACCTTGACCGCCACCTCGGTGCCGTCCTTGAGCACGGCAAGGTGCACCTGCGCGACGGATGCGCTGGCGACCGGCTCCCTTTCGAAACTGCCGAATACCTGATCCAGCCCTTTGCCAAGCGACCTTTCCACCTCGGCGACCGCAAGATCGGACCCAAACGGCGGCACCTGGTCTTGCAGCTTCGCCAGCTCGTCGGCGAGGTCTGCCGGCAGCAGGTCGCGCCGCGTCGAGAGCATCTGGCCGAACTTGACGAAAATCGGCCCAAGCGTCTCCAGCGCCTCGCGCAGACGGACGGCCCGAGTCGCGTCGTGGCCGCCGGCGAATCGCGGCACGAAGCGGTACAGGCGGAAGCGCAGCCCGATCCACAGAATCCGCAGCAGGCGCAGAACGGGCACTCAGCGCCCTCCCGCGAGGCGCTCGATGCGCTTTTCGAGCCTCTCCAAGCCGTCGCGCAGGCGCGCATGCGCTGTCGCAATCGCTTCAAGCTCGACGCGTTTCACGAGCACTTGCTTTTCCTCGGCGGCGTACTCCACGAAGCTTCCGGCGATGCGGCGCGCCGCATCGGCATGCCAAGCAACGGCATTCCTGGCCAGCCCGACCAGGCGATGCGCGGCCGCGTCGCCGACGAATTTCGCGACTTCCTCCTCTACGTCCCAGCGCAGGTGGCGGACCAGGAACATGACTTCGGCCGCCAGTTTGGCATTGCCCGCCACATCGATCGAGCGCAGCAGGTGATCCTCGCCCTTCACCGCGGCAGCGAGCGCTGCGGGCCGGATGGTGACGACCAGCGACGGTTCGGCTGCGGGCAGGGCGGCGCCAAGACGGCCGTCGGCGGCGATGGTGAAGCGCAATCGCGGCAGCGGCGGCGCGCGCATTTCCAGCGCTTCACCGGCGAAGGGCGCCAGGCGCTCGCGCGCCCAGGGCTCGGCCTCGAGCAGGTGATTGAGGGCGCTTGCGAACGGGATTTCGACGTTGATCATGCAGAAAAACAAAAGGCCACCTGGGGGTGGCCTTTCACCGGAACCGGTCCTGGATCAATGCATCTGCTGGATGCCGGCGAGTTGCCAGCCTTGCGAGCCGCTGACCGGCTTGGTGAGGTTCCACACTTCCTCGAAACCCGTGGGCGCATCGCCCGGCGACTCGCGGACGGTGCCCGAGAAGCGCACGCTCGCCCAGTGCTTGTCTCCCTCGGTCACGACCTCGAGCAGGTCGGCATTCAGGGCCAGCACGTCGGTCTGCTGTTTCTCGCTGCCGCGCGCCAGCAGGTCCTTCTTCAGTTCCTCGAACAGAGCGTCGCTGGTGAATTCGCGCAGCTCTTCCAGGTTGCCCTGATCGTTGGCGATCTGCAGTTTCATGTAGTTGAGCTTGGCGCCGCGCAGGAAACCGGCGACATCGAAGTCCGCCGGCACGTTGGCGGCAACGCCGCTGGGCGCCGGTGCCGCGGGCGCATCGAAGCCGGCGGCCTGCGAAGGCGGCGGCGCGGCGACGGTCTCGTTTCCCAAGCCGGCGTACTGCATGCGCTGCGGCGCATCGCCGCGCTTTTGCGCCAGCATGCGCACCACGAAGATCGCCGCGAACACCAGCAGCCCGACGAGCAGCATGCCCACCAGCAGGCCGCCCATGCCGTTGGCACCCATCAGCCAGCCGAGCGCGCCGCCGAGCGCGAGGCCGCCCAGCAGCGGCATCCACCTGCTCATCCCCGAAGCGGCAGGCTGCGCTGCGGCGGGGGCGGCGGATTGCTGCATCTGCTGCGCCTGTGCCGGTTTGGCGGGGGTTGCCGCCGGCGGGGCATTGGTGATGCTGCGCTGCGTGCCGAGCGAGCGGGCTCCGCCCAGCCGTTTGGCCGCATCAGCTTCGGTTGCCACGAAGGCCACGCAGAGGAGCGCGGCCGCGAATCCGAGTACGAGCTTTTTCATGTCATTCCTCACTCTGGCTTTGCCAGCGTTTTGTCAGCATTTCAATCTTACCGCAGTTTGTAGCCGCGATGCACGGCCACCGCCCCTGCGGCGAGATTGAAGTATTCGACCCTTTCCAGGCCTGATCGTTCCAGCATCGCCGCAAGCGTCGGCTGGTCGGGGTGCATGCGGATGGACTCGGCCAGGTAGCGGTAGGACGCGGCGTCCCCCGCCACCTTTTCGCCCAGCCAGGGCAGCACGTGAAAGGAGTACAGGTCGTAGGGTTTTTGCAATGGCTTCCACACCTGCGAGAACTCAAGCACCAGCAGGCGACCGCCCGGTTTGAGAACCCGCGCCATCTCCGCGAGCGCAGCGTCCTTGCGCGTCATGTTGCGCAGGCCGAAGCCCACGCTCACGCACTCGAAGCTCGCCGCGGGGAATGGCAGCCGCTCGGCGTCGCAACACACCGTGGGGAGCATGCGCCCCGCGTCCAGCAGCCGGTCGCGGCCGCGCGCGAGCATCGGCCCGCTGATGTCGCTCATCCACACCTGGGCGCCGCGCGCGGCAAAAGCGCGCGCGAGGTCGCCGCTGCCCGAAGCGACATCGAGCACCCGCTCGCCGGGGCGGATGCGGGCAATCGACACCGCGAACGCCTTCCACAGCCGGTGCAAGCCGAACGACATCAGGTCGTTCATCAGGTCGTAGCGTTCGGCGACGCGGTTGAACACCTCGCCGACCCGCGCGGATTTTTCCTCCTCCGGGATCTGCCGGTAGCCGAAATCCGTCTTGGACACCTCGGACATCAGGTCACCATCTCGTAGGCGATGCGCTCGTAGTCGCTGCCGCGATCGATGATTTCAGTGAGCCGCACCTTGACGTGTCCCTCGACGTAAACCTCGATCACGCGCTTGGGCTTGAACCAGCCTGCGGGCAGCACCAGCGACGGCGGCATGTTGAGCGAGGCGACGCCGGTCAGCGAGAGTGCCAGCACGTACTTCGCGTCCAGCACGTTCAGGCCCGTCGGGCGCACCGCGGTGGCCGCCGGCAAACCGGGCAGCAGCCGGATGCCGGCGTACAGATCGCCGGCGTCGTTCTGCACCAGCCAGCGCACCTGGCCGAGCATGAAGCTCTTGGAATCCGCGGGCTTCACCCCGACCAGCTGGCCATGGCTGTAGCGCTTGCCCGGATCGGCGGCGCGGCGGACCATTTTCAGGCCCTGCGTACTCTCGTCCTCGAGGTGCCAGTTCTCCAGCAGGAAACCGTGCACCACGCTGTAGTCATCCTCGTCGCGCGTGCTGACACGGCCGAAGGTGGCGATCTGGTCGCGCTGCTGCTGGGAGAGTTCCTTGGCGTCGCCGGGCTGCTTGAAAACGCGCCCGGAGATGTAATAGTGGATCGCCGCCATGTCGTGACTTGCCTGGGCGATGTCGGTGACCCTTTTTCTTTCCGCGCCGCGCGGCTGCTTGACCTGGCACCACTGGCGATAGAGAAACACCAGCAGATGCTCGCAGGAAGGCTGGACGCAGTCCGCGCCCAGCGCGAGTTTCGCCGGCGATTCGCCTTTTCTCAGCAGGCCGATGCGGTTGCGCAGGCTCTTGGCCAGGCGCTTGACGTCCAGATACCTCGGATCGGCCGCTTTCGCGCCGTCTCGCTCGGGGCAGACATCGCTGTCCAAGTCAACCACGAGCGATGGAACATCCTCCTCCGGCGGCTCCTTCGACACGGCCACCTTCTCAGCCCAGCGCTCCAGCAGGAAGGCGACGAAGGTGAGCTGGCGCTGGCTGAGCTCGTTCGGGCTCGCCATGCCGAGCAGCAGCGCGCGCATGTAGGCGATGCGCGCCGAGGTGTCGTTTACGTCGCGGTTCAGGTAGTCCTTGACCGCGTCCTCGGCGACGCCCAGCTCCTCCGCCCTGGCGTAGCCCTCGTGCAGTTCGTGCCACACTCGCGGCGGCACCTGCCGGTAGGCGCGGTGGTAGTGGAACATCTTGAGGCCCGTGTAGGAGAGCACTCTCTGGCAGACGAGCCCGCCCTGGGCGCGCATGCCGGCCTCGCCCGCGACCGCCGCCTCGAGACAGCGCAGGTAGCCGAGCCACATCTGCTCCCAGAGCGCAAGCGTGTCGTCGAACACCGTGCTCTCGGTCTCGGCCATCGGCAGCGCGCGGTTGGTGAAGCGCCGCGCCTGCTCAATTTCCACGAACTGCACCGCTTCGCGCAGCGCCTCCAGCGTCGCCAGCCGGCTGATCGCATTGGTGCCGTAGCCGTTGAACTCCCGCAATTGCGCCAGCAGCTGGTGTTGGGCGGCGGCGACATTCGCGAGCGGCACGTTTTCGAGCCACGCCTTCGCGCTCGCCGCGTCCATGAATTCCGGCGCCGCCTGCGGCGACAGCTCGGGGAGTTCCAACTTGTTCATGGGGGAATTGTAGGGGATTTGGGCGGTTCTCCGGCCGCATCGTCTTTGCTGTCGTCGCTGAAAACCTCGCGGTAGCTGAGGTAGGAACTCGCAAACCAGACCGGCAGCAGCGTCCAGACGACCGAGAACAGGGCGGAATTGGCCTGCAGCACGCCGCTGCCGCCGAACAGCATCGCGCCGCCCAGCGCCAGCATCAGGACGAAGCCGAACAGCAGCATGACGGCCACGCCGTAGGCGAGAAAGGCGCGCCAGTTGATCAAGGCCGCGGCGGCGCTGAAGAATGCCGCCTTGGTGGCCGACAGCCCGCGCCATGCCACCAGCAGCGGCGCGTACCACAGCGCGCCCAGCAGCAATGTCTGCAGGCCCGCGCCGATCAGCATCGCGCGCTGCAGGTCGGGGCTCTGCAAGTCGCCCAACTCGAGGCGGGTGCGGCCGATCACCGCCAGCGCGAAACGGCCGTCGTCGGCCAGTGCGGTGGCGGCCAGCACCACCACCATCGCGCCGAGAAACACCCCACCCATGCGCAGCTGCGTGGGCAGGTTCTGGCGGAAACCGGATATCAGCAGATCCGGGGTAGGCGTCGCGCCGCCCGCCGCCATGCGCGCAATCGCGTGGGGACCGACCATCAGCGCCGGAAACAGCAGCCAGATCGCGGCAAAGCCGATCAACGGCAACGCGACCACGATCGTGCTGGCGAACAGGAACGCCAGGTTGAGCAGCAACTGGCGCACCGGAGCGACGCGAAAAATCATGAATGCCTCGGCGACCCAGCGCAGGCCGCGGATGGCCGGAAGGCGATTCGCGCGCACGCGGTTAGCAGTTCCGCTGCAGCATACGGCTATCCGGCCCCGGGCCCCGCGCGCAGCGCGAGAATGTCGCGAAAGTGCTCCGGGTCATGCACTTTCACCAGCTCGCCTGCGCGCGGCAGATGCTTGTCGTGCAGCCGCGAGAGCCAGAAGCGCAGCGCCGCCGCGCGCAGCATCACCGGCCAGGCATCGCGTTCCGCGGATTCCAGCGGCCGTATCGCGTGGTAGGCGCCGAGCAGCGCGAGCGTTTTCGGCTCGTCCAGCCGCCGGTCGCGTTCCGGGTCCACGAGGCACCAGTCGTTGACGCAGACCGCGAGGTCGTAGGCGAAGCAATCGACGCCGGCGAAATAGAAATCGAAGACGCCGCTGATGCGGCCCTCAAGGAACAGCGCGTTGTCGCGGAACAGGTCCGCGTGCACCGCGCCGCGCGGCAGGTCCGCAAAGCGGTGCTGCGCCTGGAAGCGCAGTTCCGACTCGAGCAGCGCCGCGCGCGCCGGATCGAGGAAGGGGCGCACTTCGCCCGCGGCGCTGCGCCACCATTTCGGGCCGCGCGGATTCTCGAGGTAGCCGCCATAGGAGCGCCCGGCGAGATGCATGCGCGCGAGCAGCGCCCCGAGCTCGGCACAGCCGGCGGCGCCGGGGTTCTCGAGCGAAGCGCCCGCGAGCCGCGTCACCAGCGTCGCCGGCTTGCCGTTCAGGTCCGACAGATAACGGTCGGCGAGATCGGCGATCGGCGCCGGGCAGGGAATCCCGTGGCGCGCGAGGTGCGCCATCAGTTCCAGGTAGTACGGCAGCTCGGCCGCGGGCAGGCGCTCGAACAGCGTGAGCACGTAGCGCCCCTGGCTGGTGGTGACGAAGTAGTTGGTGTTCTCGATCCCCGAGGCGATCGGCTCGAGCGCGGTGAGCGCGCCGACCGAATAGTGCTTCAGCCAGGCGGCGAGCTGGCTTTCAGAAACTGGGGTGAAAACCGACAAATCAGTCGAACGTCTTGATCGTCCACATCGGCACGCGCAAGCCGTCGTCTAGCGGATAGCGCTGCGTCCAGTTGCCGTTGCCGGTGAGGTCCATCAGGTAATAGGGCGCGCCGTAGGGCGGCGTGACCTTGAGCATCACGATGCGCCCGCCCTCGCGCACTTCCTCGACGCGGTCGCCCTCCTGCGGCGCGATGCGCACGCGCGGCTCGTCGGCGCCATCGCGGATCACGGGCGGCGCCGGCGGCTCGGGCAAGGGCTCGAGTTTCGGCGGCGGTTGCTGCTGCGCCATGGCACCGGCAGCCGCGACCGACAGGGCAAGGAACAGGATACGGCGCATACACGGATTCTACCCCACTGGATTATTGCGCAACATCGCCCGTAAGATTCGCCCCTCGATGGTCAAAACACTCCTGCTGGTCGATGGTTCTTCCTACCTGTACCGGGCTTTCCACGCGCTGCCCGAACTGAAGAGCCCGCGCGGCGAGCCCTCGGGCGCCATCTACGGCGTCATCAGCATGCTGCGCCGCCTGGCCAGCGACCACCCTGCTGCGGCGCGCGCCTGCGTCTTCGATGCCAAGGGCAAGACCTTCCGCGAGGACGAATACCCGGAATACAAGGCCAACCGCCCGCCGATGCCCGAGGACCTCGCGGGCCAGATCGAGCCGCTGAAGGAGGCGGTCGCGGCGCTCGGCTGGCCGGTGTTGACAGTACCCGGCGTCGAGGCCGACGATGTCATCGCGACGCTCGCCGAGGAAGCGCGGCACAAGGGCTGGAACTGCATCATCTCGACCGGCGACAAGGACCTCGCGCAACTGGTGGACGAGCGCGTGACCTTGGTCAACACCATGTCGAACGAGAAGCTCGATCCGGCCGGCGTGAAGCAGAAATTCGGCGTCGCGCCCGTGCAAATCGTGGATTACCTCTCGCTCACCGGCGACGCCGTGGACAACGTGCCGGGGGTCGAGAAGGTCGGCCCGAAAACCGCCGCCAAATGGATCCAGCAGTACGGCTCGCTCGACCAGGTGATTGCCCACGCGGGCGAGATTCCCGGCGTGGTGGGCGAGAACCTGAGGAAGGCGCTCGACTGGCTGCCCAAGGGAAAACGGCTGATCACCGTGAAGCGCGACGTCATGCTGCCGATCAAGCTGGACGATCTGGAGAAAGGCGAAAGCGATCCGAAGAAATTGCAGGACCTGTTCGCGCACTTCGGTTTCAAGACCTGGTTGCGTGAGCTCGAAGGAGGCGCGCCAACTTCTTCCTCTGCTTCTCCGCCTCCGTCTTCGCCCGTTCCCGCTCCGCAAACCGCGCCCGCAAACGTGGAACGGCGCAAGTATCTGACACTGCACAGCGAAAACGAGCTCTCCGATTTCGTCTCGAATCTTGAAAGCGCGCAGCTGGTCGGCTTCGACACCGAAACCACCGGCCTGGAGCCGATGGTGGCGAAACTGGTGGGCATGTCGTTCGCGTTCGGCGACGCGGCCTGGTACCTGCCGCTCGCGCACGAGTATCCCGGCGCGCCGGAGCAGACCGGCGTGGAAAAAGCGCTGAAAATTCTCAAGGGTTGGCTGGAAAGCGGCCGCTACGCGAAAGTCGGCCAGAACCTCAAGTTCGACGCGCACATCCTTGCCAACCACGGCGTCAACCTAGCCGGCATCGCGCACGACACGCTGCTCGAGTCCTACGTCTACGAGGTGCATGAGCGGCACGACCTGGATACGCTGGCGCAGCGCCACCTGGGCTGGAAAACCATTTCCTACGACGAGGTGACCGGCAAGGGCGCGTCGCGCATTTCCTTCTCGGCGGTGGACATCGCGCGCGCCACCGAATATGCCGCCGAGGACGCGGATTGCGCATTGAGCGTGCATTCGGTCCTGTTCGAAAAAATCTCGGCGAACGAAAAACTGAAATTCATCTACGAGAACATCGAACTGCCGGCGATGCCGGTGCTGCTGCGCATGGAACGCAACGGCGTGCTGATCGACAGCGCCAAGCTCGAGGCGCAGAGCCACGAGCTCGGCAAGGAGATGCTGCTAATCGAGCAGCAAGCCTACCAGGCGGCGGGCCAGCCCTTCAACCTCAACTCACCCAAGCAGATCCAGGAAATCCTGTTCGACAAACAAAAACTCCCTGTAAAAAAGAAAACCCCCAAAGGCCAGCCCTCGACCGACGAGGACGTGCTCGCCGAGCTCGCGCTCGACTACCCGCTGCCCAAGCTGCTGCTGGAATACCGCGGCCTCGCCAAGTTGAAGTCCACCTACACCGACAAGTTGCCGCGCATGGTGGATGCGAAAACCGGGCGCGTGCACACCACCTACTCCCAGGCAACCGCGGTCACCGGCCGGCTCGCCTCGAACGATCCCAACCTGCAGAACATTCCCATCCGCACCCCGCAAGGGCGGCGCATCCGCGAGGCTTTCATCGCGCCGCCGGGCTGCAAGATCGTTTCCGCCGACTACTCGCAGATCGAACTGCGCATCATGGCGCACCTCTCGGGCGACCAGGGTCTGCGCCACGCCTTCGAGCACGGCCACGACGTGCACCAGGCCACCGCCGCCGAGGTGTTCGGCATACCGCTGGAGAAGGTCACCAAGGATGAGCGGCGCACCGCGAAAGTGATCAACTTCGGCCTGATCTACGGCATGAGCGCCTTCGGCCTCGCGCAGAACCTCGGCCTCGAGCGCGCCACCGCTCAGGCCTACATCGATTCCTACTTCAGCCGTTACCCCGGGGTGAAGAAGTTCATGGACGCAACCAGGGAGAAAGCGCGCCGGGACGGCTACGTCGAAACCGTCTTCGGCCGCCGCCTGCGCCTGCCCGAGATCCAATCCGGCTCACCCGCTCGCCGCCAGGCCGCCGAGCGCGCCGCCATCAACGCGCCCATGCAGGGCACCGCCGCCGATCTGATCAAGCTGGCGATGATTGCCGTGCAGAATTTTCTAGATATGTCCGGATTGAAAACCAAGCTGATCATGCAGGTGCACGACGAACTGGTGCTGGAAGTGCCGGAGAACGAGTTAAACGAGGTGAAGGAAAAAGTCCGCGAACTGATGCAGAGCGTCGCCAAGCTCGAGGTCCCGCTAATCGTGGATGTCGGTGTCGGTGACAACTGGGACCAAGCGCACTAACTATCCGCGTTGATTCGGGAAGAAGTACACTCTTGAATAGAGCGGTCGGGACGCAGCGCGGCAGAGAGGGAATGGAGAACCAGCTTCTGCGACCACGAGAACCAATGGCCAGTCATCTCAAGCGATCCCGGAAAAACTTCCCGATCGGGAAGTTTTCGAGACCCGTTAGAGGCCGACCATGCTAATGCGGATGGAGCTCGGGAACCTGATCACGATACTGTCCGGGCTCTGCTTCGTGGCGGCCGCGGTCTTTGCATACGGCTACCTGGATCGCTTCGTCGGAACCGGGCACGAGGCTTCCGGCGTGGTGGTGGAAGTGGTCTACGAAGCCGGAAGTCGACAGCGCAGAATGCATCCGGTGGTGCGGTTCAAGACGGCCGACGGCAGGGAAGTCCTCGGCAGGTCATGGCAGCACTACAATTCCGAGGTGGGGCAGGCGTTGCAGCTCGTGTACGACCCGAAGAATCCCGAGCACGTGGAGATCGGCACGCTTTCGGATTTGCGGAGATTCCGCAATATCGTTGCCGCGATCTGCGTTGTGTTCGGTCTCGTCATCTGTTTTATCGGCATCGGGCTGGAGCTGGGGATCCTCAACTGGCCAAGCCCGCGCCGGCGCAACTGAGCCAAGTGAGGATTGCATGGGCAGGATGGACTTTCTGGGTTGCTGGTTTCGCCCTTTCGGTGTCCGCCATCGCTGAACCGGCTTCGCCGTCCAGCGGCCAGGCGCCGAAGGGCGCGGTGCCGCCATTGGCGTATCAGATCGCGGCGGTGGCAAGCGTGGTCCTGTGCACGACGAAAATCGCCGGCGGGACGGTCTCGTTCCGAGTGGAGGAGGTCTGGAAAGCTGCCGCTTCGGCTCCCTCCTTCAAGGCCGGCGAAGCATTGCGCCTCGACACGCGCATGCACGAGCTACTCGGTTATCGCCCTGCAAACGACCAGCAGGTGGTGCTGTTCTTCGTCGACAGCGGCCGGCCTGCCGATCGTGCGCTCGAGCTCCTGCCGGTCGTCGACGGTGCCATCACCTACTCTCCGCACGATGCGTCGGTCCAGGAGAAACTCACGCTCCAGCAGCTCAAGGAGCGGGTCGCCGGAATGGCAATCCCTTTGAGGGTCTCGTTCATCGGGCTGAAATCCATGCCGGTGATCGCCGTCGCGTACAACAATCTCGCGCCCGTGCTGGTGCTGTTCGAAGATCACCTGGTGCAGAGAGTGATCTTCAAGCAGGCGAGGAAGTATTCGGAAATCGAGTACGTGGAGGTGTCCTTGACTGACACCGACAACCTGGACATCGCTTACGCCGGCAGCATCTTCACCTTCAGCTGCAAGCTCCAGGAGAAGCGCGACTTGACCAAAGTACTGCAATTTCTCGGACGCAAAGGGGTTCGGCTCGGCGAAAGGGCCAAGCGGCTGTCGAGCTCCCCTTGAAATCATCGCTGCTTGCCCTGTCGCTCTTCCTGCTGCCATCGCATGCGGCGTTGGCCATCGACCCGGGAACCGCGCAGGGCTCGCTGCAAGTGGATGGGCTAACCATCCCCCTGAGGCATGCGTTCGCCCATCTGCACGACAATGCGGAAAAACTGCTGCATCGTTCCAAGGAACTGCGCATCCTGCTTGCCGATCGCGACGTTCCGCAGGAAGCGCTCGCCGGAATCGCCTTCCTGCCGCTGCTGCGGATGGCGCGGGAAGGCCGGGTACGAGGGCTGTTGCTGCAGCTCGACGCAGATCAACCCAGGCGCGGCGTCCTCACCGTACTGAATCCGCCGCTCAATCCGGGTCAGCCGTTTGTGGTGCAGAAGATCGTGGTCGCCCACAATCGCGTGATCGGCGAAATCCAGTACGGCGAGCGCATTCAGTTCAGCGCGCCGCTGTTTTCAGAGCGCCAGATCACCGCCGACCTCAGAGGCAAAGCTGCGCTCGAGAGCCCTCAGGCGCGCGTGTTGCGGTCGACCGAGAGGCTGCAGCGGATAGTGGTGCGCGGCGAGCTGGCGACGGCGATTTTCGCGGATGGCAAATGGCTGAGCCTCGCGCGGCAAGGCGACGAGTGGCGGTTGGACGACTAGTCGATCTTCGCGCCCGAGCGCCGCACCACTTCGGCCCAGCGCGCCGAATCCTTCCGGATGGTGTCGGCAAATTCCCCGGGCGTGCCGCCGGCCGGCTCGTCGCCGATCAGGGCGAATCGCTGTTTGAAGATCGGCGAGCGGATGGCTTCGTTCACCGCGGCGTTGAGTTTGTCGATCAGCGGTTGCGGCAGGCCGGCTGGCGCGATGACGCCGGTCCAGGTGCCGGCCTCGTAGCCGGGCACGCCGGCCTCGGCGATGGTGGGCAGGTCCGGAAAGGCCGGCGAGCGCCGCGCGCCGCTCACCGCGAGGGCGCGGATCTTGTCCGTGCGCGCGTGCGGCGCGATCGAGTTCAGGCTCTCCCAGATCACCTGCACGTGTCCCGCGATCAGGTCGTTGATCGCCATCGCGCCACCCTTGTAGGGCACGTGAATGATTTCCGTGCCGGTCATGTATTTGAACAGCTCGCCGGCGACGTGCCCTGGCGAACCGTTGCTGGAAGAGGCGTTGACGAGCTTTCCCGGACTTCTCTTCGCCAGATCGATCAGATCCCGCACCGAGCGGACCGGCAGCGAGGGCGTGACCGCGAGCAGCAGGTGGCCGCGCGCCACTAGCGCGATCGGCTGCAGATCGCGCTCGATATCGTAGGGCAGCTTCGCCACCATGTGCCGGGTGATCGCCAGCGCGCCAATGGGACCCATGCCGATGGTGTAGCCGTCCGGCGCGGCTTTCGCCACCGCGTCGATGCCGATGGTGAGCGCGCCGCCGGGCCGGTTCTCGACGATGACCGTCTGCCCGAGCGGCCTGGACATCTCCGGCGCGAGGATGCGCGCCACGGTATCGGTCGCGCTCCCGGCCGCCTGCGGAACGACGAGCCTGAGCGGCCGGTCAGGGTACTGGGCAGCGACGTCCGCCGCCATTCCGAGGACGGCGCATGCGATCAGGAACCGCAAGCGGAAAATTCCCATCTGGGCGGCACTATTTCAACGCGCCGAACACTTTCCTGATGATATCGCTGCCGGCCTTGGCCGGGTTCTGGCGGATCTTCTTTTCCTCCTCGGCCACCATGAAAAACAGGCCATCGAGCGCCTTCTGCGTCACATAGTCGTCCAGGTTCGCCTGCTCTTTCTTCACCAGGCCGAACTGCACGCCCTTCTGCGCGTACTGGTTGTACTTCTCCGCCAGTTGCACCTTGGCGGTGGCTTTCTTCACGACCGGCAGGAACCGCTCCCTCAACTGGTCGGTGGTACTGCGCTTGAAGTAGTCGGTTCCCGAGGTCTGCCCGCCGGTAAGGATGCCCTTGGCGTCCTGCACGCTCATCTTCTTCACCGAGTCGACCAACAGCTTCTTCGCTTCTGGGACTGCGGCCTCGGCGGCGCGGTTCATGGTGAGGATCAGCTCGTCGGCATGTTTGCCCATGCCGACGGTTCGCATGAGCTTTTCGTACTTCTTCAGCGAATCGGGCAGCGGGATCTTGACCGCGCCGTTGCCGAAGAAGCCGTCGGTCTTGCCGAGCAGGTCGACCGCGATTCCGGAACCCTTTTCGAGTGCTGCTTTGAGGCCGGCGGTCGCATCTTGATTCGTGAGTTTGTCGAGTTGCGCGCCGGCAGCGGACATCCATATCGCCAGAATGACTGCAATGATTCGAATGAACATGGTCTCTCCTAAGGTACGCCGGCCAGATGCGCCTGCTGATCGGCGTGGTACGACGAGCGGACCATCGGCCCGATCGCCGCGTGCCGGAATCCCATTGCCGCGGCTTCGCGCCCGAACATGGCAAAGGTGTCGGGGTGCACGTAGCGTTCGACGGGAAGGTGGTGCGATGAGGGGGCGAGGTACTGGCCGATGGTCAACATGGCCACGCCTTGCGCGCGCAGGTCGCGCATCACGGCGAGAATCTCTTCGTCGGTTTCTCCCAGTCCGACCATCAGTCCGGACTTGGTCGGCACCGAGGAATTGTTTTTCCCAAATAGAGAAAACAATTCAAGTGAATGACTGTAGCTTGCGCCGGGGCGCGCCTGACGGTACAGGCGCGGTACGGTCTCGAGATTGTGGTTCATCACATCCGGCGGCGCGGCCGAGAGCACTTCCAGCGCGCGCTCCAGGCGCCCCCTGAAGTCCGGCACCAGGACTTCGATGGCGGTGCGCGGGGATTTCTCGCGCACCGCGCGGATGCAGTCCACGAAGTGCCGCGCGCCGCCGTCCTTGAGATCGTCCCGGTCCACGCTGGTAATCACGACATAGCGCAACTTGAGGCGCGCGATGGTGTCGGCGAGATGCGCCGGCTCTTCCGGGTCGGGCGCCAGCGGGCGGCCGTGCGCCACGTCGCAGAACGGGCAGCGGCGGGTGCAGATGTCGCCCAGGATCATGAACGTCGCGGTGCCCTTGCCGAAGCATTCGCCGATGTTCGGGCAAGAGGCTTCCTCGCAGACCGTGTGCAGCTTCTGCTCGCGCAAAATCCGCTTGATCTCGTGGAAGCGCGAGTCCGGCGCCGGCGCCCGGACGCGAATCCAGGCCGGCTTTTGAAGTTTCTCCCTTGGAAAAAACTTCAGGCGGGCCGTCTTGAGCGCGCCCTTTTCCTTGACGCCGGCTTCACGCATGTTCGAGTTTCTCGATGAGAATGCCGGCGAGGTTTTTACCTAGAATTTCCTTGTTTTCCATTATTCCAAGGTCACGAGTCTGTGTTACCTGCATATCTGGATAGCCGCAAGGATTGATGGCGGAAAACGGCGTCAGGTCCATATCGACGTTGAGCGCGAGGCCGTGGTACGCACAGCCCCGCGAGACGCGGATGCCGAGCGCGGCAACTTTGGCGCCGCCCACATAGATGCCGGGCGCGCCGGGCTTTCTTTCGGCGCGGCTGCCCAGGAGATCGATGACCGATTGCTCGAGCAGCGCCACGAACTGCTTCACCTTGATGCCGCGCCGCGCCAGGTCCACCAGCGTGTAGAGGACGACCTGCCCCGGGCCGTGGTAGGTGATCTCGCCGCCGCGCTCCACCTGCACCACCGGAATGCCGCTGTCGAGTTTCGGCCCGTGCGCCGCGTCCGCGGCGAGGCCGAGCGTATAGACCGGCGGATGCTCCAGCAGCCAGAGTTCGTCGGGTGTGTCGGCGTTGCGCCGCGCGGTGAACTCGCGCATCGCCTCGACGGTGGGTTGATATTCAGTTGTCCCGAATTTTTTTATCAGAATTTTTTCTGCAACCAACATCACAACACCATGACAACGGAATGGTGATCGCAGAGCTCCTGGTACAACGCGTCGAGCTGCTCGCGCGAGGTGGCGTTCACGGTGGCGGTGAGGCTGATGTACTTGCCCTCGCGGCTGGGGCGCGTCTCAAGGGTTCCCGGCACGAAATCGGGCGCGTGCCGCAGCACGATTTCGATCACGGCTGTCGTGAAGCCCCCTTCCCTGCGCCCCATGATCTTGATCGGGAAGGCGGTGGGGAAAGCAAGCAAAGCGGCCATTTCAGGCGGCTTGCCGTTCCTTTCCTGCACGCATGACCTTTTGCTTGAATTCCTGATACAACGCGTGGACGCGGCGGAACATCGGGCCGGGCTTGCCGCCGGCCACCGGCTGGCCGTCGAGCGTCACGATGGCGAGCACTTCCTTGGAAGAGGACGTGACCCAGATCTCGTCCGCGCCGCGCACCTCGGCTTCGCCGATGTCGCGGTATTCGAGCGGCAGCCCCGCCGCCTGCGCGATCTCGGCGATCACGTCGAAGGTGATGCCGGGAAGGATCAGGTTCGACTTGGGCGGCGACAGGATCACGCCGCCTTTGACGACAAACACGTTCGAGGCCGACGCCTCGGTGAGTCTGCCGTCGCGGAACAGGATCGTCTCTACCGCGCCCACCTCCGCCGAAACCTGGCGCAGCAGGCAGTTGCCGACGAGCGAGATGGACTTGATGTCGCAGCGATGCCAGCGGTCGTCAACGGCGCTGAGCGCCGCCGCGCCGCGTTCCACCAGCTCTTGCGGCGGATTGACCAGCGGATTGGACATGATGAAAACCGTCGGCGCCGTGTCCTTCGGGAACGCGTGATCGCGCTTGGCGACGCCTCGCGTCACCTGGAAGTACACGCCCTGGTCCTCGAAGGGCTGCTTCGCGACCAGCTGCAGGATGATGTCGCGCCACTCCGCGCGGCTGTAGGGATTGCGGATCCGGACCGCGGCCAGGCTGCGCTCCAGGCGCCCGAGATGCTCGTCCATGCGGAACGGCACGCGCGAATAGACGGGGATCAGTTCGTAGACCCCGTCGCCGAAGATGAAGCCGCGGTCGAGCACGGGAACGCGCGCCTCCTCGACCGGCATGAACTTGCCATTCAGAAAAACCATGCTCACCCCGCTACCTCAACCAGAGCCTCAGTGTATCCCAGGCCCGGCCGAAAATCCCCGCCGCCGGCACCTCTTCCAGAGCCACCACCGGGTACTCGCCGAGCGGCTTGCCATCGAGCGTGACGCGCAGGTTTCCGACGCGGGCGCCCGCCGCCACCGGCGCCACCAGCGGCGATTGCGACAGCAGTTCGGCCTTCAGTTTCTCGCCCTGGCCCTTGGGGACCGTCACCACCAGATCGCCGCGGAAACCTGCCTTTAGCGTTGCGCGCGATCCCTTCCAGACTTCGATTTCCTTCACCGGCGCATTGCCCGCGTAGAGGCGTACCGCGTCGAAGAACTGGAAACCCCAGTTGAGCAGCTTCTGCGATTCCTGCGCACGCATGCTCTCGGAAGTCGAGCCGAGCAGAACCGAGAGCAAGCGCCGCGGCCCGCGCTTCGAGGACGCGATCAGGCAGTAACCCGCCGCCTCGGTGAAGCCGGTCTTCATGCCGTCCACCGTGTTGTCCAGCCACAGCAGGCGATTGCGGTTCACCTGGGTGATGCCGTTGTAGCGGTATTCGCGCTGCGAGTAGTGCTGCGCGTATTGCTCGGGGAAATCGCGGATCAGCGCCGTGGCGAGCAAGTAGAGGTCGCGCGCCGTCGAATAGTGCTGCAAGTCGGGCAGGCCCGAGGCATTCATGTACCGGGTGTTCTTCATGCCGAGTCGTTCGGCCTCGCGGTTCATCATTGCCGCGAACGCCTCCTCGGAACCGGCGATCTGCTCGGCCAGCGCAATGCAGGCGTCGTTGCCCGACTGCACGATCATGCCGCGGATCAGTTCGTCCACGCTCACCGGCTTCTTCGGCTCGATGAACATGCGCGAGCCCGGCGCGCGCCAGGCGCGCTCCGACACCTTCACCTGCTGGTCGAGCGCGAGCTTTTTCTCCTTCAGCGCGGCGAACACCAGGTAGGCCGTCATCAGCTTGGTGAGCGAAGCGGGCTCGAAGCGCTCGTCGGCTTTCTCCAAAGCGAGGATCTGGCCGCTCGAGAGATCCGCGACCACCCAGGCGCGGCCGACGACCTGGGGCGGCTGAGGCGCCTGCGCCAGAACGAGCGCCGGCAGCAGGAGAAACAGGAAAAGGAAATTGCGCAACATTATTTACCTTGTTACGAGCATCGGCTGCAGGTTCAGTTCCGACTGGATTCGATCCGCGATCGAACGCGCCTCCTCCTGCGAGCGGTAGGGGCCCAGGTGCAGGCGGAAAACGGCGCCGCCGGCGATCACCTGGATCGCTTCCGACAACCAGACCAGTTCGCGATAGACGCGGATGCGGAAATTCTCCGCCGCTTCGCGCGCGGAAAAGGCTCCCAACTGCAGGAACATGCCTTTAGTTTCGATTTTCGTTTCCTGCACCGGTTCTGCTTTTCCCGGCAAAAGGGCATCCACTTCAACGCGAGCACTGCCCACTTCCACGTAACCCAGCTTCCACGCGGCGGTGTACGAAAGGTCGATGATCCGGTCGGAGTGGAACGGCCCCCGATCGTTGATTCGCACCACCGCGCTGCGGCCATCGGCGAGATTGGTGACGCGCGCGTAGCTGGGGATCGGCAGGGTCGGGTGCGCTGCGGTCATCGCATACATGTCGTAGGGCTCGCCGCTCGAGGTGGGCGCGCCGTGGAAGCGCCGGCCGTACCAGCTGCCGACGCCGGCCTGCCGGAACGGCGCCAGTTTCGCGACGGGCACATAGTCCTTGCCGAACACCTGGTAGGGTCGATTGGCGAAGCGGTGCAGCGGCTCTACCCTCGGCATTGCATCGGGTATGGCCGCCAGATCGGGCGGAGGATTCACGCCCGGGCCGTCGTCCTTGTAGTAGGCACCTTTGGCAGGCGCGGATGCCGGAGGTGGCGGCGCTTCATTTCGAGAGATTGTTGCGCAGCCCGAAACGGCAAGGACCGCTGCAATCACCACCAGCCTCACAGTTGCTCGTACACCACGTTGCCGGCGACGATCGTCGTGCGGACGCGACCGGCAAGTTCATAGCCGAGGAAGGGCGTGTTCTTGCCCTGGCTGCGCAGCGCTTCGGGGGCCACTCGCCAGCTTTGCTCGGGATCGAACAGCACCAGGTCCGCCGGTGCGCCGGCCTCGATCCGGCCCGATTGCACGCCCAGGATGCGCGCCGCGTCGCTGGTGACGCGCGCCAGCGTCTTCGCCAGCGGCAGCTTCTTCTGCGCACCCCACTTGAGCACCAGCGGCAGCAGCAGCTCCAGGCCCGTGGCGCCGGGCTCGGCTTCGGCAAACGGCATTTGCTTCTGGTCCTCGTCCACCGGCGTGTGGTCGGATACCGCGCAGTCGATGGTGCCGTCGGCGAGGCCGGCGGCGAGCGCTTCGCGGTCGCGCTGCGAGCGCAGCGGCGGCTCGAGCCGGCAGAGCGAATCGAAGTAACCGAGGTCCATTTCCGACAGGTGCACGTGATGGATGCCGACGTCGCAGCTGACCGGCAGCCCCTCTTTCTTCGCGGCGCGGATCATCTCGACGGCGGCCGCGGTGGACAGGCGGCAGACATGCACGCGGCTGCCGGTGGCGCGCACCAGTTGCAGCAAGGTGTCCAGCGCGATGGTCTCGGCAAACGCCGGGATGCCGGGCAGTCCCAGCCGCGTTGCGACCTCGCCGTCGTGCGCGACGCCGCCATGCGCGAGCCAACGGTCCTCGGCGCGCAGCCACACCGGAAAACCAAAGGTGGCGGCATACTGCATCGCGCGCCAGAGCACCTGCGTGTCGGCAAGCGGCGCGTTGGCCTGCGAGAAGGCGACACAGCCCGCCTCGGCGAGCTCGGCCATCTCGGTGAGGCGCTCGCCGGCCAACTTTACCGTGAGTGCGCCGACCGGATACACGCGCGCCCGGGCAAGCACTTTGGCGCGCCGGCGCAGCATGTCGACGAGGCCCGGCTCATCCAGCGGCGGGTCGGTATCCGGCGGACAGGCGAGGCTGGTGACGCCGCCCGCCACCGCGGCATCCATTTCCGATTCGAGCGTCGCCTTGTATTCGTAGCCCGGCTCGCGCAGCCGCGCCGACAGATCGATCAGACCCGGCGCGACGACGATGCCTTTGGCATCAATTGTTTTGTCGGGCTTATCTTTAAATGCATCAACAACCCGCCCGTCAGAGACAAAAACTTCCCCGATCTGATCCCGGCCGCTGGCCGGATCGATCACCCGCCCGCCCTTGATGAGCAGCTTCATCAGTTGCCGGCCACGATGGACATCACCGCCATGCGCACCGCGATGCCGAAAGTGACCTGCGGCAGGATCACCGAATGCGGGCCGTCGGCAACGGAGGAGTCGATTTCGACGCCGCGGTTCATCGGCCCCGGGTGCATCACGATGGCGTCGGGCTTGGCGA
>JBBPIU010000040.1:0-24221 GCA_038040245.1 Pseudomonadota bacterium
GCCTGCACCCTGCTGCTCGGCGGCGCGGCGGCGGCGGCGATCCGCAACCGGCCGGCGGGGCAGGGCAGGGCCGCCGAGGGCGTGCCGCTGCGCGCGGCGCTCGCGACGCGCAATTTCTGGGTCCTGTACGTGACGCTGGCGTTGTCCGGCTTCGGCTGCTTCGTGCCGCTGGTCCACATCGGGCCGTACGCCGTGGATGCTGGACATCCCGAATCGGTGGCGGTGCTGCTGGTCAGCCTGATCGGCCTCGGCAGCCTCGTCGGGCGTTTCGCCATCGGCGCAATCGCCGACCGGCTGGGCAGGATGAACTCGCTCGCGTTGATGTATCTGGGGATGGCGCTGATGCTGGTGCTGTGGTGGGCCTCCACAGGCGCGCTCGCGCTCTCGATCATGGCGATCGGATTTGGCATCTGCTACGGCGGCTTCGTAGCGACTTTCCCCGCGGTGGTGATGGACCTTTTCGGCGCGCGCTCGGTCTCCGGCATCATCGGCTGCCTCTACACCGCCGCCGGCGTCGGCACGCTTCTCGGACCGCCGCTTGCGGGCGCGGCGTTCGATGCCTTCGGCAGCTACAGCGTGCCGATCCTCGGCGCCGCGGCGCTGGCCTTCCTGGCCGCCGTGGGAATCCACGCGCTGCTGCGCGGGCGGCCGTCGCCCGCCGCCGCTGCCTGACGCCATGCCGCCGCGCCCATCCCGCCCATGGCAACCTAGGCGCCCGCCGGAGCTGGTCGTGAGCGAGGAGCGGGGCGTGCGCCACCTGCATGTCGGCGGCGAGGCGATCCAGAGCGCCATGCGTCTGGACGATCCGTTCGCGCTCGAACTCGATTACACGCGCTGCATGATGGCGTTCCTGCTGTTCCATCCGCAGCCGCGGCGCGCGCTGATGATCGGCCTGGGCGGCGGATCGCTCGCCAAGTTCTTCCACCGGCGCATCAATGGCCTGCGCACCCACGTGCTCGAGTACGACGAGCGGGTGATCGCGACGGCGCGCGCGCTGTTTCACGTGCCGGCGGACGACGCGCGGCTCATCGTTGAACACGGCGACGGGGTCGAGGCGCTGGCCCCGGAATGCTGCGACCTGCTGGTGGTGGACGGGTTCGAGGACGAGGCGACGCCCTCGGCGCTGGTGTCGCAGGCGTTCTTCGACGCCGCCTGGTGCGCGCTGGAGGAGCCCGGCGTCCTGGTGGTGAATTTCATGGACGACGATCCGAACTTCGATCGCAACCTGAAGCGCATCGAGCAAGGCTTCGGCGGCGCGGTGATTGCGTTCCAGTCGCTGCGCGACCCGAATATCGTCGTCATCGGCCTGAAGGGCGCGCCCGCGGCGCTGGAATGGAATGTCCTGCGCGCGCGCGCGGCGGCGCTCGAGAAAAGCTACGGCCTGCCGTTCCCCCGCTACGTGGAGCGGCTGCGCAAGATGAACCGCTGGAGCGCCGACGAGCTCCTCATCATCCCGCCGCCGGAGGGGAGCTGAGATGGCCATCGACCCCGCCGAGATCGCGGCGCTGGCTGCCGCCGCCTTCGTCGGCTCGGTGATTTTCGGCGTCACCGGCTTCGGCGCCGCGCTGGTCACGGTGCCGTTTGCGACGCACTTCGTGCCGCTGCCGTTCGCGCTGGCGCTCTACGTGCTGATGGACCTCGCCAACGCCTTCCGCATCGGCTTCGAGAATCCGAAGAACGCGGTGAAGGGCGAATGGACCCGCATGGTGCCGACCATCCTCGTCGGCACGGTCGCCGGCATTACGCTGCTGGTGAATCTGCCGCGCCAGGCCGCAACCCTCGCACTCGGCGTGTTCGTTCTTGCCTTCGCGCTCTACAGTCTCCTCAGTCATCCCGATGCGCGCCGCGTGCTCTCGACGCGCTGGGCCTACGTCGCGGGCTTCATCGGCGGCATCACCAGCACGCTGTTCGGCGCCGGCGGACCTCCCTACGCGATGTACCTCTCGCACCGCGGCCTTTCCAAGGAGCAGTACCGCGCCACGCTGGGCCTCGCAACGCTCACCAGCATTTCGATCCGCACCGTCGCGTTCCTCGTGACCGGAATCCTGCTCGATCCGAAGGTCTGGATCTACGCCGCCTTCGTCGTTCCCGCCGGCTTGGCCGGCATCTGGGCGGCAAGCCACCTGTTCCGACGGATTTCACGCGAAACCCTGATGCGCGCCGTCGCCCTGATGTTGCTGGTGAGCGGAGCATCCTTGATATTCAGAGCGCTGGCCTAGATTGTCCTTCTCACCCACGACGGTCGTCGAAGCGCGTTCTGACCCCGGGTGTAAGATGTCACCATCACATTGAGTGCAATACCATGACAGCCACCACAGCACGTCGGCCCACAGCAAAGAGCACATCGCCTCGCGAGACGTTAGCGACTTTAAAATCGACGCCTTACGGGAAAGCAGTGCTGCGCGCGATTGACCGGATGAAGGCCGCCGGCCCCTGGGAGTTTGGCCCTAGATCGAGTAACCACCACTTCAAGACTGCGAGGGATGCAGTCGCGCACCTCAAGCGTCTGTGAGGGAGATCGTAACGAGCCTCGACGGCCCGGCGGATCAGGACGTTGGGGGCGCGTGGGATGCAGAAATACGGCGCAGACTCGCTGAGATCGATTCCGGCACCGCTCTACTCATTGATCGTGAGGAATTCCGCCGCCGCATGCGGGAGCGTATGAGCCGCACCTGATGCGCGGGTTCGGCGCCATTCTCACTCAGAGACTCGGGCCGCTCCCGCGACTGGCGTGCCAGAAGGCGAGGATGACAACCTTTCCAGCCCGCACGTGGTAGTAGATGTGGTACCGGACCCTTGACAGGTACAGGCGGCGTAACTCTGGATAGCGGGCCGTGCTCGATCTCGCGCCAACCCCCGGCTGGAGGGATAGAAGCGCCTTTGCATCCTGGAAGCCGACGCGGATGCCATCTGGCGCAGCCGGTCTGTTCTTCGCCCACCAAGTTGCTGCCGCCTCGACCTGCACTGCGGCCCGAGGGGTTACCTCAACGTCGAGCACTCTGCTCAGGCGATACGGCGGAGACGTTCAATCAGTTCATCCGCAGAGATCGTCTCTCCCCGGTCGGCTTGGGCGATCGATTCCAGGAGCTCCGCCTCAAGTTCCGGCGGAACCTCGAACGTTTCGCCCGCTTCGCGGGCAAGAATAGTTACGACGGTGCCCTCGGGCAGGGGATCTCCCTCCACGACGACCTTTCCGCCTACGACGATTCCGGTAGCAAGCTGCATGGGGCCATGATACTCCGGCGCATAGGCGTGCGCACCCTGACGCCGAACGTTCTTGGTCGGCCGCGCGCCGCTTGCGGCGCGTCGGCTGCACCAGGGGATTAGCCTGCAAGCATGTATCTTGCAACGAGGTCATTCAGCTTCTTCTTTGCTACGTCGGACAACTTGAGAATCTCCGCTGAAGATAAAGTTGCGGCAAGAACAGTTTTTGTCTTCCAATCCTCCGTACGCTCCTTCGTCATTATTGCCTCGGCAATCGTGCGACCAAGTACCAACCAGCGCTCGGCAATTTGATCTACTTCTGGTTTGAGTGAGGGGGCATAGAACTCAACCAGCATTCGAAGTTCTTCCGTCGGGACCTTGCCACCAAGTGAGTCAGCCTTGAAAGCGGCGCCATACCCGATTTGTCCAATTATCTGAGTACTTAGGATCCCGGCCTGATGCGCAGTGGTAGTCAGGAGCTTGTGAATACTCTCGAAATTGGACAGGTCGCGCTTTTCACGTTCCATCGCCCGCTCGTATTTGTACTGGCGGTTGGAAACGAGCAGAGCAATCCCTCCACCGGCTAACGCCCCCAGGAGCGTACCGATGATGCCAACCCAATCTTTTAATTCGCTCATGGCCGGAGATGCAGGCTAACGAAGCTGTAGAAAAACCTCCTGAGGGGTCGAACGAGCACGTTTTCGGGGGTCACTTGACACCTCCCAAGCATCGTAGCATTGAATACAGCGCATTCTGAGCGGCTTACTTTTAGTCATCGCGAGTCCAATTTTTCGTCAGAGGTTTTTCTGCAGCCTCAACATTGCGCTTGGCCGCGCGTTTCAGCGCGTCGGATGCAGCGGGCTGTTGGGCGGGAAGGTTGCGATTACAAGCACACTAATGATGAGAACTAGCAAAAGAATCAATAACGCGAGCGGAATGCGATTCGCTCTTTTTTTTTAAGCAGACCAACTTGACCACCTGCGATCCCGGCGGCGCGTTGCTCTCGGATCTCAGAAATCACGGAATCCTTGTTAGCTTGAAAGAATTGCAGAAGCGAATCGTGTTGGTCCTTCGGCAAACCAGCTGGAATCGACCTCTCCATTTCGTCAATCCTGTCGAGTTCAAAGATCACGGCGGCGGACGCAAAGCGGCCGTGCTGATCTTCGGCCGAGACAAAGGCGGCCGAAACAACAACGTAGTCGTCTGGCGTGTGTTGCCACGTAACTCGGGGATTCGCCGCCGACCGGTGGTCCGTTGAAGCAACCATAAGGCGAAGCTCTTCCGCAGTACCAATACGCCGAAGGGCTTCAGCGGCTGAGGCGCGCGCCCCATCCGCATAGACAGCCGTCGAATCTTGAGCATTCGCTATGTTTGGAAGTATCAGAGTGGGCAGGAAACCTAAGTGACTCATACCGGCCCTCGGTAAAGCTTCAGCAGCTCGTCGCCGACTAGACACGAAATAAGGGCATGCAGCGTAAATACCCGTAATTTTGGCTCGAGAAGAGATAGAAACAGTGGACCCCTAATATGCGGCGCGAGTTCGTTTGGCCAGCCTGACGCAATCCGTGATCTGAGAGACTCTAGAAAATGGTTGTTGTTGCGCACGAACGATTTGTACGTCCTCGGGTTGCACAGCTTGTCGATCTTGTTGAAACCAATCACGATAGCAAAATTGGGTCGAAGTGACTGCGTCCTTTCTAACAGCCAATCAAAATCTTCGAGTACGCGGCGTTTATATTTTCCTCTTTTGTCATTCAAGAATGCAGGTGCATCCACTAGATAGATAATCACCGAGGAACCAGCGACCACCTGCGACCAGTGTTGTTGTCGGACATGCTCTTCACCGCCGACGTCCCAATTTTTCTTGACCTTAAACCGAAATCGGACTTGTTCTCCTGGTTCGAGACTGAGGGTGAAGTTTACGGGTATCGGACCCTGCTGCTCCTTTTCGGTCTTAGTGTAGGCCACCAGTTTGTCGGGTGCGACAGCAGGATCTGCTAACACCTTGAGAAGTGTGGTCTTGCCCGCAGCCGGTGGTCCGAGGATTGCGACAGTTTCTCCGCTGTATCGCTTCTTGGCTTTTTTGATTTCCAGTCGAAGACGGTGGTAGCTCTTCGTGAGATATTCATCCTTTAGTCCCTTCCATATTTCTCTCAAAATTGAAAGGAGTTCACCACGCGCAGCAGACCTTATCTTCGTGACCATCAATCCCCCTTAAGCGACTGCCAATTCCGCCCAACTTGTGATTGATCGGCGTGCCACGGATGCTAGAACTATCTATAAGCAGATGCAACGATCCAAAGGTAGATCAAACGATCTGCCGGCATGGCGCCAATCCTAAGCAGACTTCTCCCGCATGGTGACGAACTCTTCGGCCGCGGTCGGGTGGATGCCGATGGTGGCGTCGAACTGCGCCTTGGTGGCGCCGAGCTTTACCGCGATAGCGATGCCCTGGATGACTTCGCCAGCATCGGGGCCAAGCATGTGCGCGCCGACGACGCGCTGGCTGGCGGTATCGACGACGAGCTTCATGAAGATTTTTTCTTCGCTGCTGCCCATCGTGTGCTTGAGGGAGCGGAAGGCGGTCTTGTAGATGTCCACCTTGCCGAAGCGCGCGCGCGCTTTCTCCTCCGACAGCCCTACGCTGCCGAGGTTGGGGTTGGAGAACACGGTGCTAGGGACATTGTCGTGGTCCACCGGCGTTGGCTTTCCGCCGAACAGCGTGTTCGCAAGCGCCATGCCCTCGGCGGTGGCGACCGGCGTCAGGTTGAGGCGGTTGGTGACGTCGCCGATGGCGTGGATCGACTCCACCGAGCTGGTCGAATACTCGTTCACCACCACCGCGCCGTCGGCGCCCAGCTTCACGCCCGCGGCCCCGAGGCCCAGGCCCGCAGTGTTCGGCTTGCGCCCGGTTGCGAACATGACCAGATCGTACGATGCGTGGGTGTGGTTGTTGAATTCGACTTGAATTGAATCCCCTTGCTTCGTCAGTCCAACAGGACTGCAATTCAAAGTCACGGCAACACCCTTCTTGCTCATCTCTTCCCCGAGGCGCCTTCCGAGCTCGGCATCGAAGCCGCGCAGCAGTTGCGCGCCGCGGTAGGCCAGTGTCGTTTCCACCCCGAGCCCGTTGAATATCGAGGCGAACTCGACCGCGATGTAGCCGCCGCCGACGATCAGTGCGCGCCGCGGCAGTTTCTCGAGGAAGAATGCCTCGTTCGAGGTGATCGCCAGTTCCTCGCCGGAAATGTCGGGCAGCTGAGGCCACGAGCCGGTGGCGACGAGGATGTGCTTTGCAGTGACGGTTTTGCCGTTGATCTCGATTTCATTTTTTCCACGGATAAAAGCCTTTCCGCGAAAAATCATGACACTCGCATTCACCAGAATCCGCTCGTACACGCCATTCAGGCGGTCGATCTCGCGGTCCTTGTTCGCGAGCAGCTTGTGCCAGTCGAACGTCGGCTCGGCGACGCTCCAGCCGAAGTCGGCGGCGTCCTTCAGGTCGTCGCGGAAATGTGCGGCGTAGGCAAAAAGCTTCTTGGGGATGCAGCCGACGTTGACGCAGGTGCCGCCGAAGCGGCCCGACTCGGCAACCGCGACGCGCGCGCCCAGCGTGGCGGAAACGCGGCTGGCGCGTACGCCGCCCGAGCCGCCGCCGATGGTGAAAAGATCGTAGTCGTACTTCAGAAACTGCTACTTCAGATTCTTGAGGTTCATCCCGACGAGGTCGAGGGTGGCGGCGATCTTCATGTGCTGCGGCTTGTCGGCCAGCCACTTCATGGCGCTGTTGACGCGCTGCTCGATCTGCGCGGCCGGCATGCCTTCGATGCCGATGAACATCTTGGCGAGGTCCGTCAGCCCGGCGGCCGCGGCGTCGCCGCCGACTTCCTTGAGCTTGGCCTCGATCGCCGCCCGGTCGAGGTTGGTCACCAGTTTCATGGTTGGCTCATTGCTCATGGCGCGCTCCTATTCGGCGGTAAGTATATAGCGACCGGAGGCCTGCCGGGCGCGTCCTTCGGCCACCAGTTTATCCAGATGCGCGGTGAGCGAGCGCATCGCGACCGGATGTAATTTCGGCGAAACATCGTCATAAACGTCCGGCAGCAGTTCTTCCAGCGTGGCCTCGCCGCGGCGCCCGAGCGCAGCGGTAACTTTTGCCTCGCGCGCCAGGCGGTGCGCCACCAGGCGCTTGACTTCCTTGTGCGGTGCGCCGATCAGGTAGCCGTGTCCCGGCGCGATGATGGCGATGTCCTCGGCAAGCAGCTTTTCCAGCGAAGCGAGGTAGGCGCGCATGTCGCCGTCGGGCGGATTGATGACCACGGTGGAACCCTGCATCACATGGTCGCCCGTGAACAGCATCCTGGTCTTCTCGAGCAGATAGCAAAGATGGTTTGAGGCGTGGCCCGGCGTGTGGATCGCGCGCAGGTGGAGATTTCCCAAGCGGAGATTTCCCAGGGCCACTCTTTCCCCGTCGGAAAGAACCCGGTCCGCGCAATAGCCCTGGTCCTGGCTCGCCCCGGCAGGCGCGGGACGCCCGAGCACCTGCGCGCCGGTAGCGGCCTTGAGCGCGGCGGTGGCCGGGGAATGGTCCATGTGCGTGTGGGTGGTGAGGATCCAGCGGATGCGGCCGGCGCCGGCCTCGAGAATCTTCGCGATATGCGATTCGAGCGCCGGGCCCGGATCGATCACCGCGATTTCGCCGCCGTTGTCAATGCGGCCGACCAGGTAGGTGTTGGTGCCGGGCCCGGTCATCGCGCCGGGGTTGGGCGCGGTGAGGCGCGTCACGTACCGGTCGAGACGTTTCGTAATGCCGGGCTGGATCACGAAGCAGGTGTTGCCCTTTTCCTCCGGATCGCTCCAGTGGATCTCGAAGTAGGGCGGGTCGGCACGCCGGAACAGTCGCTGCGAGCCTTCGTGGTCCAGCGCCCAGCAGGCGGCGTTCACTTCGATGTCGCCCAGGCTCCTGGCGTGCTCCAGCACCGCGTGCGGCGTCGGCAGGGACGCGAGATCGGAGAGCGTGCTGCGGGTCGGGAAGATCAACTCAATCTCGCCGCGCCTGCCGCGTTCCAGCGCGTCGCGCGGACTGATCCAGATGCTATGCACCGTTTCGGATTTGTCGTGCGCGCCATGCTGCCCCGCGGGCGCGCAGGCGACGAAGAAGCGCGTGCTGAAGCGCCGCGGCCGGCCCGGCGCCGTGATCCAGTGGCTGTAGTAGGCGATTTCCTGCGCCGGGACGAACAGGTTCTCCCTTTCCAGGATTTCGCTGAATAGCAGCGTTCCCGCGTTGAGCGGTTCGCGCAGGTGCTCCAGCGCAGCAGCGCGCTGCGGCGCTACCGGCCGCTCTTTTTCATCCCACGCGAGGAGGATGCCGGATTCCTCGAAGCACTCGCGCGCCGCGGCCACCCAGTAGGCGAGGCCGCCCGAGGCGAGCCCCAGCCGCGCGCTGGCTTGCGCGTCGTCCAGGCCGCGCACGCGTTGCGCCGCACGCCCGCTGGCATCGTCCGGATCGAGCGCGCCGCCGGGAAACACGAATGCGCCGGGCAGGAACACCGCGGAGCTCGTGCGCTGGAGCATGAACACTTCGGGCGCACCCGGCGCAGCCGGTCCTTCTCCCGGGGTGTCCCGCAGCAGCAGCAGCGTTGCCGCGGGGCGCGGCGCAGGTTTCGCCTCGGTCACACGCTACGGCCCGCGCGGTCTTTCTCGTTCTGCGCCTTGATTTTCGTCCGCATCCGCTCCCAATCTGCGTCTGACAGCTTGTCCAGTTCGCTGAACGAGCCGCCGTTGGCGAGGTAGCCGCCGCCGTCGATGGCGATCGTCTCGCCCGTGAGCCACTCGCAGCCGTCCGCCATCAGGAAGGTGGCGAGGTTCTGCAGCTCGGGCATTTCACCGACGCGGCGCATCGGGTTCGATTCGTTGCCGTCCTCGAACTTGCCGTCGGGCCGCAAGCGCTTGGAGGCGCCTTCGGTGGGGAACGGGCCCGGCGCGATCGCGTTCAGGCGGATGCCGTAGCGCCCCCACTCGACCGCGAGCGATTGGGTCATCACGTGCAGCCCGGCCTTCGACATCGCCGAGGGCACGACGTAGGGCGAACCGGTCCACACCCAGGTGACGAGGATCGAAACCACGGTGCCCTTGTGGCCGCCCGCGATCCAGCGCTTGCCGACCGCGTGCGTGACGTAGAAGGTGCCGTGAAACACGGTATTGGCGATGGCGTTGAAGCCGTTCGGCGTCAGGTCCTTGGTCGGGCTGATGAAGTTGCCGGCGGCGTTGTTGACCAGCCCCGTAAGCGGCCCGGCCTCATCCCAGATGCGCTGAATCATGGCGTCCACCGCCTGCGCATCGCGGATGTCCACCGCATGGGTCCTGACTGTTCCGCCGTACTTGTCTGTAAGTTCTTTGGAACAAGAATCCAAAACAGCCCCACGCCGCCCGGCGATCCACACCTCGGCGCCGAGTTGGAGGTATTTCGTCGCGATCTCTTTTCCGAGCCCGGTGCCGCCACCGGTGATCAGGATGCGCTTACCCTTGAGCAGGCCGTCCTTGAACATGGCGTTCCTCTTTTCGAAGAACGCCTATTTTACGGGTGCCTCAGGCGAGGGAAACCGAGGCGTCGGCGAAGGCCTGCACGATCGTCAGCCCGGGCTTGGCGACGCGAAAGCAGTAGCCGGGCTCCAGCACCACGTCCTTGCGGCTGTTCTCTTCGGTGATCCAGACCGTGCCTTCGCGGGCGCAGATGGTGCTGCCGACGGCGTCCTGGATCTTGAGGGTTTGCCCGCGGGCGAGCCGCAGGGCGGCGGATGCAATTTCGAGTTTCATGACGATCTCCTTTGAATTCGGTTGTGGGTTCGATCAGCCCAGGCGCTTGATCCAGCGCGACGGGCGGAAATGGACACGCGGCGTCAGGCAATCGCGCAGCCAGACGAACCCGCCGAGCAGCCATGCGAATCCATCACGTATCGCGCGGGCACGCTCACGGTGCGCCGTCTCGAACAGCCTGCGGCGCAGGGCGGGATCGTTTTGGAAGGCTTCCAGCGTCATGGGGTACATGTGCTTCTCCTTGCGTTTGACATGCGCATATTGCATCCTTGTGTCCCAGCTCTCAAACGGGGAATTCTCACGTCTGGCATGCGAAAAAGTAATGCAAGCGGGTCCTCGTCGCCACCGCGCCTGCCCTCGCTGGACCTCCTCAAGGGCTTCGAGGCGGCGGCGCGACTGCTGTCCTTTACCAAGGCGGGCGAGGAGCTTCACCTCTCCCAGTCCGCCGTCAGCCGCCAGATCCAGGAACTGGAGGACCAGCTCGGGGTGCGCCTGTTTCAGCGTCGGCATCGCGCGCTCGCCCTGACCGAGGCTGGCCAGGCGCTGCATGCGGCTTCGGCGCAGGTGCTGGCGACGATGCGCAGCGTGACCGACCGGCTGCGCGCCACGCGCAGCCGCCGCACGCTGGCGGTGACCACAACGCAGTCCTTCGCCTCGCTCTGGCTGATCCCGCGGCTGGCGGGCTTTACGCGCACGCACGCAGATCTCGACGTGCGCATCAGCGCCGAGACGAGGGTGCTCGATCTGGAGCGCGACGGCCTCGATCTTGCGATCCGCCACGGCCCGGCGTCACTTGCCGGCGAGAATGCGCTGAAGCTGTTCGGCGAGCGCGTGTTTCCGGTCTGCAGCCCCAAGCTGATGCAAGACCCGCGCCGGCCGCTGCGCGCGCCGGCGGATCTGCGCCACCACGTGCTGCTGCAATACGACGACCCGGAGGGCCGCCATCCCTGGATGCACTGGAAGACCTGGCTCGAGATCGAGCGTCTCGCCGACCTGCGGCCGGCCGGACGCCTGTCGTTCTCGGGCTACGACCAGATCATTCCGGCCGCGATCGCCGGCCACGGCGTGGCGCTCGGGCGCAGCCCGCTGGTGCGCAAGCTGCTTGCGTCGGGCGAACTGGTGGCGCCGTTCAAGCGCAGCGCCGACCCGGCGCGCGCCTACTACGCCATCGTGTCGAAGAATTCCGCGGGCCGGCCGGAAGTGGCCGACTTCGTCGCTTGGCTGAAGGACGAAGCGAAAAAGGAGCCGCGCTAGACCCTCTTTCAAAGGCCGCGCATGCGGCCTTTGTATCTTATCGGGACTGAAGCGCGCTCCGCTTGCGGCAAACGAGGAACACTTCGCCCACGTCTGTAGTGCCGATCATTCCTTGCGTGAGCGTCAGTTTTTTCTGGAAGCGCACGCCGAGCGGCATGAATACATTGTTGTACCACCACATGGCCTTTTCGCGGCGGTGGATCAGATACCACATGCCGATGTCGACCAGGCGCGACGATTTCGGCCGCATCCCGTAGACCGCGCTCTGCTCGACAGCGAAGCCGTGTTCCCCGAGCTTGCCGAGCAGGCGTTCCGGCTCGTAGCGGCGCCGGTGCCCCACGAAATCGTCGAACGGTGTCCACAGCGCCTGGTGCAGCGGCACCGAGAGCAGCAGCGCCGCGCCCGGCGCAGCCACGCGCGCCAGCTCGGACAGCGCCGCGGCGTCGTCATCGACATGCTCCACGATGTCGAAGGCGCACACGAGATCGAACATGCCGTCCGGAAACGGCAGCGAGGACACGAGGCCCTGCACGGCGTTGGCTCCGCGCGCGCGCAGTTTGGCAACCGCCGGCGCGCTGAGGTCCACGAAGTGCGTTCCTTCGATCGGAAGTCGTGGCCTTAGCCCCGGAGCGACCTCGAGCCGCGGCCGCGACGGCGAGACCAGGGAACACACCAGCGGCCAGGTGTTGAACCGCTCGGGCTCGACCAGGCGCGCGTCGGTCCAAAGCGGGTCGTAGAACCGCCGGTTGGCTTCGAGGAGCTCGGCGTCGCTGCGGGCGTGTGACGGAGTCATCGCGCAGCCATGGTAACGAAATAAAGCCGGGTGAAGTGCCCAGTTTAATCCAAGTGCGTGAGAACCGCTCGCGGACAGACTATCGCGCAGCGTGGGCTCCCGCTTTCGCGGCAACGACGATATGCCGCCTGATCTGATTCTTCCTAAACGGCGAGCACGATCTTGCCGATGTGCTGCGAGGATTCCATCAGCTTGTGCGCTTCGCTTGCCTGGGCGAGCGGGAAGGTTTTGTAGATCACCGGTTTGATTTTCCCGGCTTCGATCAGCGGCCATATTTTTTCGCGCAGGCTGCGGGCAACCGCGCCCTTGAATTCCACCGGCCGCGGCCGGAGGGTGGAGCCGGTGAGGACGAGGCGCCGGCGCAGCACTTCGCTGATGTCGAGCTCGGTCTTCGAGCCGCCCAGGACGGCGATGAACACCAGGCGCCCGTCGTCGGCGAGGCACTTCAATTCCCGCGGCACGTAGTCGCCGCCGACCATGTCGAGGATCACGTTGACGCCCTTGCCGCCGGTCGCTGCTTTGACCTCGGCGAGGAAATCCTGCGTCCTGTAGTTGATCGCTTTTTCGGCGCCGAGCTTGACGCAGGCGGCGCACTTCGCGTCGCTACCCGCGGTGGCGAAGACACGGTTGCCCATGGCGGCGGCCATCTGGATCGCGGTGACGCCGATGCCCGAGCTGCCGCCCTGCACCAGCAGCGATTCGCCGGTTGCCAAGCGCGCGCGGTCGTAAACGTTCGACCAGACCGTGAAGAAGGTCTCCGGCAGCGACGCCGCTTCCAGTGCCGTGAGCCCCTTGGGCATCGGCAGCGCCTGCACCTCGGGCGCGGCGCAATATTCGGCGTAGCCGCCGCCGGCCACCAGCGCGCAGACCTTGTCGCCCGACTGCCACAGCTTTACGTCGGCGCCGCAGGCCGTGACTTCGCCCGCGATCTCCAGGCCCGGCAGGTCCGAGGCACCCGGCGGCACGGGATACATGCCCATGCGTTGCAGCACGTCGGGGCGGTTGACGCCCGCGGCGGCCACTTTCACCAGGATTTCATTTGCTTTCGGCGACGGCGTGGGGCGCTCGGCTGGGACGAGAACCTCGGGACCGCCGGGCTTGCTGATTTCAATGCAACGCATAAGGGGCGCAATCAAAACAAAGCGGCCATCGCTTTTACGTCCACGTTGCCGCCGGAGAGGACCACGCCGACGCGTTTGCCTTTCGCATCGAGTTTTTTCTCCATTAACGCGCAGGCGGCGAGGGCGCCGGTGGGCTCGACCACGATCTTCATGCGCTCCCAGAGGAAGAACATCGACTTCAGGAGTTCCGCGTCCGTCACCGTGAGGAAGCCGTCCACATGCGCGCGAATCAGCGCGAAGGTAATCTTCCCGAGCGACGTGGTGCGCGCGCCGTCGGCGATGGTATCGGGCAACCCGATGGTCTCGAGCTTGCCGGAGCGGAACGAGCGCAGGCCGTCGTCGCCTGCGGCAGGCTCCACGCCGATCACGCGGCAGCCCGGAGCCAGATGCCTGGCCGCGAGGGCGCAGCCCGAGAGCAATCCGCCGCCTCCGCAAGGCACCATCAGGATATCCAGGGGGCCGGCGTCCTCGATCAACTCCTTTGCTGCGGTCCCCTGTCCCGCAATAATGTGCGGGTGGTCGAACGGCGGGATGACGGTCAAGCCGCGCTCCGCCGCCAGCTTTTCCGCAATCTTCTGCCGGTCCTCGTTGCTCGCGTCATACGAGACGACTTCCGCGCCGTAGCCGCGCGTCGCCTCGAGCTTCACCTTTGGCGCATCGGTCGGCATCACGATCGTCGCAGGAATCCCGAGCAGCTTCCCTGAGAGCGCCACTGCCTGCGCATGGTTGCCAGAAGAAAAGGCGACGACGCCCTGCTTCTTCTGCCCGGGCGAGAGTTGCGACAGCGCGTTGTAGGCGCCGCGGAATTTGAAGGCGCCCATGCGCTGGAGGTTCTCGGGCTTGAAGAAGACCCGCGCGCCGGTGAGCGCGTCCACCGTCGTCGAGGTGAGCACCGGTGTCCTGTGGGCATGACCGCGGATGCGCTCGTGGGCGAGCGCGACGTCGCCGAATGTCACTTCCACAGTCACTTCCAATGCTTCAATGCCTCGCTGGCAACATCATCGCCCCACTCCTGCAGGAAATGCCCGCCCTCCGCGTGGACGTAAGGCTCGGGGCAGTTGTGGATGACTTTCCGCAGTTCCTGCATCACCGGCGGGCCGAGGACCGGGTCCTTGGCGCCGATCGCCATGAAGGATTCGCCTTTCCAGCTGTTCTGCCACCAGTCGCGCGCCATGCGCGACAGTGCCGCACCGGGCGCATCGGGCCGGTCGGGCACCAGGTTCGGGAAGCGCCGCACGCCGGCCTTGGATGCGGTGTCGGGAAAGGGCGCTTCGTAGGCCGCCGCTTCCGCGGTGCTTAAATGAGGGCAGGCGCGCGCAAGCAGCTTGCCGCAATCCATGTCCGGGTTCTTGTTGACGTAGGCGCGCCAGGCGACGAAACCTTCGCTCAAGGCGACATCGCCCGTGCCGAGGGTCGTGTTCATGACCAGCAGCCGTTGGAAGCGCGCGGGCATTTCCATCGGCAGCGTGAGCCCCAGGAGCCCGCCCCAGTCCTGCACCACGAGCGTGACGCCGTTCAGGTTCAGCCGCTCGATGAACGCCAGCAGGAATTCCCGGTGCATGTCGAAGGTGTAGAAGCCTTCCTCCTCCGGCTTGTCCGAGCGCCCGAAGCCGATGAAGTCCGGCGCCACCACGCGGTAGCCCGCGGCGAGGAACGGCGGGATCATCTTGCGGTAGAGGTAGCTCCAGGTCGGCTCGCCGTGCAGGCAGAGCAGCGTGCGCGGTTCCGTCCCCTCGTCCAGGTAGTGCGCCCGCAGGCCGCGCCATTCCAGGTAGTGCGGTACCCAGGGAAACCCCGGCAGGTTCTTGAATCGCTCGTCAGGTGTGCGCATGGCCGGATTGTAGAATGAACCCATGGACTATTCCCAATATAAGGAATTGAAGATCCGCCGGCTCGAACCCGGCATCCTGGAAATCGTGATGGGGGAGGAGGGCGGCAAACTCTCGACCGCCAACCCGCGGTTGCACAAGGAACTGGCCGAAATCTGGCTGGACGTCGACCGCGACCCGGAAACGCGGGTCGCGATCCTGCGCGGCGCGGGCAAGGGATTCTCGGCCGGGGGCGACCTCGCGATGGTCGAGGAGATGACGCACGACCACGAAACCCGCATGCGCGTCTGGCGCGAGGCGCGCGACCTGGTCTACAACATCATCAACTGCTCGAAGATGATCGTCTCCGCGATGCACGGCCCGGCGGTGGGCGCGGGACTGGTGGCGGGGCTGCTCGCGGACGTGTCGATCGCGGCCAAGAACGCGCGCATCATCGACGGCCACACGCGCCTGGGCGTGGCCGCGGGCGATCACGCGGCGATCGTCTGGCCGCTGCTATGCGGCATGGCGAAGGCGAAGTACTACCTGCTGCTGTGCGAGCAGGTCTCGGGCGAAGAGGCGGAAAGAATCGGTCTGGTGTCGCTGTGCTGCGAAGAGGCCGAGCTGCAGGCCAAGGCGCTGGAAGTCGCGAGAAAACTGGCTGCGGGCGCGCAGAGCGCGCTGCGCTGGACCAAATACAGCCTGAACAACTGGCTGCGCATGGCGGGGCCGAGCTTCGATGCGTCGCTCGCGTTCGAGATGCTCGGCTTCACCGGCCCGGAGGCGAAGGAAGGTGTCGCCTCGCTGCGGGAGAAGAGAAAGCCTTCGTTCCCGCCCCCGCCGAAGGACTTCTAGGAAGGCTTCATGAAGTCAAGTGTGCCGGCGTCAGGCGCGGCGGCGGGCGCGTCGGCTGCCCTGGCCGCCGGAGCGGACGCCGCTGCTGCCTCCTCTTTGGTCGAGGGCGTGGAGACCTTGCCGCTGATCAGCCGCTCGAGGTCGCGCGCGATGACTGCCGGATCGGGGCCGACCCGGCCCATGCTCGCGAGAAAGATGCGCACCGGCAGATCCACCAGGGTCGGATCGGGGTGATCGCGCAGATGCGCCACGTTTTGCAACGCGGGAATGACGCGGCCGCTGCGCACGCCGGCCAATTCGTTTTCGAGTCCCTGGACCATCGCGGCCTGGGCGCGGCCGATGCCCGCGAGCAGTTCGGCAAGCTGGAGTGCGGAGATTTGCAGCATGAAGCCCCCTGTCGAGAGAACGCGTGAATGCCTGCCGATGGTAACATCCGTCGAACGAGGTAAAACGCCACGGTGAAACGCATACTGCTTGCGGTTGCGCTGCTGGTTTTGGTTGCCGTAGCGGGCCTCGCGCTCCATGTTGCAATCGCGAGCGGAGACACAGTGTTTTCCTGGCAGCGCCCCGACAATCTGGGAGTAAAGGAAGGCAGGCTGGCGCCGCCGAAGCCGACGCCGAACTGCGTTTCCAGCCAGGCCGAGCCGTCGGACACCGAGCATTACATCGCGCCGATCCCGTTCAAGGGCGCTGCGCAGGAGGCGACGGCCGCAGTGCGCAAAGCGGTGGAGAGCATGCAAGGCGCTGCCGTCATCCGGCACGAGGGCAACTACCTGTATGCCGAATTTCGAACGAAACTCATGCGCTTCGTGGACGACGTCGAGTTCGTCTTCGACGAAAAGGCGGGCTTGATCCACGTGCGCTCGGCCTCGCGGCTGGGCCGGCGCGATTTCGGCGTCAACCGCGCGCGCGTCGAGGCGCTGCGGTCGCGTATCGAAGGCCGCATCAAGGCCTGAACTCGACGATCACCGGCTGGTGGTCGGATGCCTGCGTCTCGCTGTCCACGCGCACCGAGGCGATGCGTGGCGCGAGATCCCCCGTCACGAACACGAAATCGCAGCAGTAGGGCGCGATGCCCTGTTCCCTGTCGTGCAGGAAAAAGCTCGGCGGGTGCGGCACGCCTGGATGCGCGATTCGCCAGGCATCCGAATAGCTCTCCATCAACCGGGCGATGAGCGGATCGTCCGGCCGCATGTTGAAGTCACCCGTCAGGATCGACGATGCTGGGCGCCGGAAGGGCTGAAACGGGCCGGAAGAATATGTGTCGGCAGGGGTTGCCTTTGCATGCAGTGTTCTTTCCATCTCCAGATCGCGGAGGCGTTCAACCTGAGCCGCACGTTGCCTGGTCGAGTAGGCCTCCAGATGTGACGTGGTGACGCTCACCAGCCCCCACGGTGCATCGATCACGGCCTCGAGCGCGACGCGCGGCATCGACGGCGCGCCGGGCTCGGGCGGCCAGGGCAGCGAGTGGCGCAGCACCTGGCGTACCGGCAGCCGCGACAGGATCATGTTGCCGAAACGGCGCCTGCTGTGGTTGCCGTCAGGAACATCGACTGCCCAGGCGAAGTGGGCGCTGTAGCCGGGAAACAGCGTCTGCAGGATCGCCGCCTGGTCTTCTCCGGCGCTGCCTGCAAGTGCCGGAAAATTAATCGCAACCTCCTGAAAACAGCAGATGTCCGGATCGGCGAGTTCGCGCGCGGCGCGGGCGATGCGCGCCGGATCAACGCGGCCGTCGGTGCCGCGGCACCACTGGATGTTCCACTGGATCAGCTTCATCGCGGGATACTCAACGAATCCCCGCGCGCATGAAGCTCTGCACGAACTGGCGCTGGAACAGAAGAAATGCGACCAGCAACGGCCCGGAAGTCAACAGCGTCGCGGCGGTGATGATCGACCAGTCGATACCCTGGTCGGTGGAGGAAAACACCTGCAGCCCCACGGTCAGCGGGCGCGAGCCGACCGAGTTGGTGACGATCAGCGGCCACAGGAAGTTGTTCCAGTGGTAGCTCACCGATACCAGCGCATAGGCGATGTACACCGGCTTGGCGAGCGGGACATACACCTCCCACAATACGCGCAGCGAGCCCGCGCCTTCGACGCGCGCGGCTTCGTCCAGTTCGCGCGGTATGGTCTTGAAGGTCTGGCGCAGGAGAAAAATTCCGAACGCAGACGCCATGTAAGGCAGGCCGATCGCGGTGATGGTGTCGGTCAGGTCGAGCGCGGCCATGGTGCGGTAGTTCTCGACGATCAGCACGTCGGGCATGATCATCAGTTGCACCAACACCAGCGCGAACATCACGTCGCGGCCCCGGAACTCGTAGCGCGCGAACGCGTAGGCCGCGAGCGTCACCAGCACCAGTTGCACGCCGAGGATCAGCGTGACCAGCAGGATCGTGTTGACGAAATAACGCGCGAAGGGCGCCGCGTTCCACGCGTTGACGAAGTTCTGCAGCGTGAGCGGCGCGAACAGCTCGAACCGGGTTGCGAATTCGGGTGGGTGGAACGCGGTCCAGAAGGCGTAGGCCAGCGGCAGGATCCACAGGATCGCGAGCAGCCAGGCGCCGATGGTTTCCAGGACCCGGGTCATCGATGGCGACTCACCGGTAATGAATTCGCCGTTCCAGAAAGGCGAACTGCAGAATCGCGGCGGTGCCGAGGATTGCGAGCAGCACCATGGTGAGCGTCGCGGCGTAGGCCGAATCCCAGAATTTGAAGCCGACGTCATAGATGTAGTACAGGAGCAGGGAGCTTGCGTTGTCCGGCCCGCCGCGGGTCATTACGACAATGTGGTCCACCAGGCGGAACGAGTTGATCACCGCATTCACCAGCACGAACAGCGTGGTGGGCATCAGCAGCGGGAAGGTGACGCGTCGGAAGTAGTACCAGCGGCCCGCCCCCTCGATAGCCGCGGCTTCGCCGAGGGAAGGCGGGATAGCCTGCAATGCTGCGAGGTAGAAAATCATGAAGAAACCCGCTTCCTTCCAGATCGTCACTACGATCAGGCAGGCGAGCACCGTGCTCTTGGTGCCGAGCCAGTTGTGCGAAGGCAGGCCGAGCAGGCCCACGGTGAACTGCTCGAGGAGGCCGTAGGTGGGTGTGTAGAAGAACAGCCAGATGTTGGCCACCGCGATCATCGGCAGCACGGTGGGCGTGAAATAGGCAAGGCGCAGGAACCCGCGCCCCGCGATTTTGCCGTTGACCCAGACCGCCATCAGCAAGGCAAGCGCGATCGAGGCCGGAATCGTTCCGGCGGCGAACCACAGGTTGTTGCCGAGTACCTGCCAGAACACCGGGTCCTCGACCAGGCCCCGGTAGTTGTCCAGGCCCACCCAGACCGCGGGCCGCGCGCCCTTGGGCGTGGAGTGAAAGCTGTGCCAGAGCGTCGCGAGCGCCGGGTAATGCGTGAACAGCGCGAGCAGCGCCGCGGCCGGCAGCAACAGCAGCCAGCCGTGGACCTGAGCGCTCGCGCGATTCACTTCCCGCTGAGGCGATTCACTTTTTGCGATACGAACGCAACAACCGCTCTGCCTCGCGCTGCGCGTCCTTCATCGCAGCCTCGGGCGATTTCCCGCCGGTGAGCGCGGCCTGCAGGCCGTCGTTGAGCACTTTGGTGACGCGCTGGTTGTCGTGCGTGGAGAGTTCCGCGACCGCGTATTGCAACTGGTCGCGCGCCACCGCGGCGGCCGGAAAACCTTCGACGTATTTCTTCATCTCGGGCGTGTCCCATGCGTCGGGCCGCACCGCGACGTAGCCCGTGGCGATGCCCCATTCCGCCGCGCGCCTGGGCGAAGTCACCCACTTCACGAACTTGAGCGCGGCCGTCTGCTGCTGCGGTGTGGACTTCTTGAACAGGTAGAAATTGCCGCCACCCGTGGGCGTGCCACGGCGCTTGCCCGCCGGCAGCATGGCCACGCCAAAATCGAACTTGGCATTAGCCTTAACGTTGGTGAGGTTGCCGGTGGTGGTCCACATCATCGCGATCTTGCGCTCGAAGAAGTCCTTCGGCGTGGTGCCCCATTCGATGACGCCAGGCGGCATGACCTTGTACTTCTGCGACAGGTCCACCCAGAACTGCAGCGCCTCGACCACCGCGGGGTTGTCGTAGAACGTCGCATCGCCCTCCTTGTTCATCAGCAGCACGTTGTTCTGCGTGGTGAACCCCTGGAACAGCCAGTACGGGAACCCGGACGACGGGACCTGCACCCCCCATTGCGTGGTCTTGCCGGAGGCGTCGCGCCGGGTGAGCTTCTGCGCGTAGTCCACCATCTCCTGCCAGTTCGCCGGCGCCTTGTTCGGATCGAGCCCGGCTTCCTTGAACGCCTCCTTGTTCCAGTACAGCACCACGGTGGAGCGCTGGAACGGAATCCCCCAGGTCTTGCCGCCGGTCTGGCTGTTGTGCATGAACGCCGGGTAGAAGCTCTTGAGCCACTGCTGGTCGTCCGCTGCGCCTGCGACCGTATCCCACGGGGCGATCGCATCCTCGTCGATCAGCGTGTACATGTCAGTCGAGAGCAGCACCGAAATCACCGGCGGCTCGCCCGATTTGTGCGCGGTGAGCGCCTTGACGATCGACTCCTGGTAGGTGCCGGAGTAGATCGGCTTCACTTTGATTCCCGGATTTTCCTTCTCGAATTCGGCGGCAAAACCGTCGATGATCTTGGTGATCGGGCCGCCTACGGCGACCGGGTAGTAGAACGATATTTCCTGCGACCAAGCCGGCAGCGAAATTGGCAAAGAAACGAGCGCGGAGGCCGCAAGCGCGGCGAGGCGTTTCAGGCAGATGTTTTTCATGGCTTGCTCCGTTGAAAAGTGTTCATGCGGTTTACTGAATGCGTTTTTCCGTGCGCGCGTCGAACAGGTGCACTGCGTCCGCGCTCCAGGCGAGGCGGACGCGCTCGCCTGGCACGGCAGCCGCGTGGCGCGCGACGCGCGCGTTGATCAGCTGCTCGCCTGCGCGGCAGGTGACGATCGAATCGGCACCGAGGTACTCGACGCCCTCGACAATCGCCGGCAATCCCTCTACGCCCAGCCGCACATCCTCGGGCCGCACGCCGAGCAGCTTTCCTTCCCCCGCGCCGGGAACGCCCGCAATTACGTTCATAGGCGGCGTGCCGATGAACCGCGCGGCAAACACGTTCGCTGGCCGGCCGTAGAGCTCGTCGGGGGTGCCGTTCTGCTCGACGCGCCCGTCGCGCAGCAGCACTACCTGGTCGGCCATCGTCATCGCTTCGGTCTGGTCATGGGTCACGTAGACCATGGTGATGCCGAGTTTCTGCTGCAGGGTGCGGATCTCGCGGCGCATTTCCTGGCGCAGCTGCGCGTCGAGGTTCGAAAGCGGTTCGTCCATCAGGCATACCGGCGTCTCGGCGATGATCGCGCGTCCGAGAGCGACACGCTGCTGCTGCCCGCCGGATAGCTGCGAGGGCCTGCGCTCGAGGAGCTTCTCCAAGCCGAGCAGCGCGGCGACCTTTGCCAGGCGTGCTTGGCGCTCGACACCCGGCACGTCGCGCACGCGCAACCCGAACACGATGTTTTCGGCCACCGAAAGATGCGGAAACAGCGCGTAGGACTGGAACACCATCGAGATGCGCCGCTCGGCCGGTGGCAGGCCGGTAACGTCGGTGTCGCCGATGCTCACCCGGCCGCTCGTGACCTGCTCAAGGCCCGCGATCAGGCGCAGCGTGGTGGATTTGCCGCAGCCCGAGGGACCCAGCAGAACCAGGAAACGGCCGGCGGCTGCCTCGAAGCTCACGCCGTCCACGGCGCGCGCCGCGCCCCAATCCTTGGTCACGCCGCGCAGGCTGATCGCCGACACCCGATGTTCCTCCCTTGCGAATCCTACTGGAAATGGCCGGCCGGCTGGCAGACAATGGCGGCAGCCCGTCTTCTCGGCATCGAGGTGCCCATGACCAGTGTACTGCGGTTCTTGCTCCTGATCCTCGCTTTTGCCGTCACTGGGTGGACCGCCGCACAGGACAAGGCGAAAGACGAAGCCGAGGAGACGCTCTCGGCGATCGTACGCGTCAGGACGAAGGCCTTGCCCGACGCGCGCAGCGCCGCGACGCTCGGCACGCAGCGCGAAGGCTCCGGCGTGCTGGTGCGCGACGGCTACGTGGCGACGATCGGCTACCTGGTGATCGAAGCGGAGTCGATCGAGGTCACCGGCGCCGACGGCAAGTCGGTGCCGGCATCGCTCGCCGCCTACGACCATACGAGCGGCTTCGGCCTGCTCAAGCTCCTCGCGCCGCTCGCCGGCAAGCCGCTGCCGCTCGGCAATTCGAATACGGTCGCCGAGCGCGAGCCCGCGCTGGTCGCGGCCTACGGCGGCGGCGATGCAGTCAACGTGGTGCGCGTGGTATCGCGCCGGCCGTTCTCCGGCAGCTGGGAATACATGCTCGACGCCGCGATCTTCACCACCCCGCCGGTGATGAACTGGTCGGGAGCGTCTCTCATCAGCGCCAGGGGCGAACTGCTCGGCCTGGGTTCGCTGATCGTTGCCGATTCGGCGGGCACAGGCACGCAGTCGCCCGGCAACATGTTCGTGCCGGCGGACCTGCTGAAATCCGTCCTCGAGGACCTGATCGCGCGCGGCAAGGCGGCAGGCCCTGCGCGTCCCTGGCTGGGCGTCAACACCGAAGAGATGCGCGGGCGCCTCTTCGTCGCGCGGGTGTCGCCCGAAGGGCCGGCGGACAAGGCAGGGCTGACGAGCGGCGACATCCTGATCGGCGTCGGCGGCGACGAGGTTTCCTCGCTGGCCGAGTTCTACCGCAAGGTCTGGGCGCTGGGCGCGGCCGGCGTCGACGTGCCCTTGCGCGTGCTGCAGGGCGTGCAGGTGAAGGAAGTGACAGTGCGCTCGATCGACCGGGTGGAATACTTCCGGGCCAAGCCGAGCTACTGACAACCGAATCGACGTCGTCCCCGCGCGCCGAAGCGACGGCTGATTTCAGCAGATCCGGGCGATCATCGTTACCATCCGGGAAATCCGATTTGAGAGAGTTGGCATGCTAGACGGGACGGACGAAACCTTGTCTTGGGCGGTGACCCGGTGGCTCGCGGAATTCGAGCAGGCTCTCTGCGCATCGGACGATGCATCCCTCGAAGCATTGTTCCGGCCCGACGCCCACTGGCGCGATCTCCTGGCCTTTACCTGGCAGGTCAAGACCGTCAGTGGCGCCAGGAAGATCCTCGATACGCTGAAGCTGCATGGCGCCGGCGCGGGCGCGGCCGGATTCGAGATTGATCGTCAACGCACGCCTCCCCGCCGTGTCACCCGCGCCGGAACGAACGTCATCGAAGCCATCTTCCGGTTCGAGACCGCCAGCGGGCGGGCGCATGGCGTGTTGCGCCTGATCCCGCGCGTTTTGCCGGACAGTACGCGCAGTGAGGTTTACAAGGCGTGGACGCTGCTGACGGCCCTCGATGAAATCAAGGGCTTCGAGGAAAGCGTCGGAAGCCGAAGACCGCGAGGCGAATCGTATTCCAGGGATTTCCGGGGGCCGAACTGGCTCGACCGGCGAAAAGCGGCCGCCGCCTACGAGGACAGGGATCCGGCGGTACTGGTGGTTGGCGGCGGGCACGCCGGGCTTTCCATCGGCGCCCGTCTGAGGCAACTGAATGTCGATGCGCTGGTCGTCGATCGCGAAAGCCGCATCGGGGACAACTGGCGCAACCGGTATCACGCGTTGACGCTGCACAACCAGGTCCAGGTCAATCACCTTCCCTACATGCCGTTTCCCGCCAATTGGCCGGCCTACATTCCCAAGGACAAGCTGGCGGGCTGGTTCGAGGCCTACGCCGAAAGCATGGAACTCGATTTCTGGACCAGCACCGAGTTTTCCGGGGGCAGCTACGACCGGGAAGCAGGACGCTGGACGGTTGTCCTGCGCCAGGCCAGTGGCAGCAGCCGGACCCTGCGTCCGCGGCATATCGTCATGGCAACCGGTGTCAGCGACATTCCGAACCTGCCGAATATTCCCAGCCTGAAAAATTTCGACGGCCGGATCGTTCATTCCCACCAGTATGGCGACGCCGCGGAATGGAATCAGCGCAACGTTCTGGTCATCGGCACGGGCAACAGCGGCCATGATATCGCGCAGGACCTGTATTCGAACGGCGCCAAGGTCACACTCGTTCAGCGCAGTCCGACCCTGATCGTCAATATCGAGCCGAGCGCGCAGCTCCCATACGCCTTGTATGGTGAGGGAATCCCGCTGGAAGACTGCGACCTCATCAGCGCATCCATGCCGCTCGCGCTGATGAGCAAAGCCCACCGGATGATGGCCGAGCAGGCGAGAAATCTGGACCAGCAGCTGCTCGATGACCTGTCCCGCGTCGGCTTCAAGATCGATGTCAAGGATGAGACAGGCTGGC